>JAHRAJ010000074.1 GCA_020027365.1 Cenarchaeum sp. | reverse complement strand
ATTCGCCCGGGTACGTGGAGGACTATGTAAAGGCGGTAAAGTTGTGGCTGGGCCACTTTGACGTCGAAATTCGGCGCAAGATCAAGATGAAAAATCCAGACCATACGCCCACCCTCGAAAAGGAGAGGGTGCCCGATGCCGGCGAGATGTCCGAAGTGTTTGCTAGGGCGTCGTTGCGCTCGTCTGTGATGATATCACTGATGGCCAAATCCGGTCTGCGCCCCGAGGTCATGGGCAACCACGACGGGACCGACGGGCTGTGCATCCGCGATTTGCCAGACCTGGTGATACACCAGGGCGTGGCAAGGTGCATGAGGCTGCCGTGCAGGGTGGACGTGCGGCGGAGCCTGTCAAAGGCAAACCACCAGTATTTCACGTTCCTGACCTCGGCTGGAACCCGGGCGCTGGTGGCCTACCTCAACGACAGGCTGGCCGCCGGCGAGCCCCTGCACGGCAGCTCGGCCGTGGTGGCCCCCGACCACAAGTACAAGACTGGGAGGGGCAACAACGCCAGCAAGGTGTTTTTGCCGACCCGGCAGATCAGCCGCGAGATCCGCAAGGTGTTCCGCCCCCGGTTTGACTGGAGGCCGTACATACTCCGTGCATACTTTGACACAGAGCTGCTGGTCGCCGAGGCCAAGGGGAAAATTGCACACGACTTTCGCGTGTTCTTCATGGGGCACAAGGGGTCGATGGAGTCCAAGTATACCACGAACAAGGGAATGCTGCCGGACATACTCCTCCGCGAGATGCGCGAGTCCTTCAAGCGGTCTGAGGAATTCCTAGATCTCGAGGTGTCGGCCACGGCCGCAGATCCGGTGTTGGAACAAAAGCAGGACGCGCACGAGGCAATCGCCAAAGCGACCCCAGAGCAGCTGGACCTGATGCTAGAGGCACTCCGGGATATCCGGGGCGCCGGCAAGAAGACGGGTCCGGCCTGCGGCGGGGGCGGCGCGACGCTAGTGCACTCGGTGGCGGCCTCGCCGGCATAGAGCCGGGACCGCAGTCACCGCCTGCGCCGACACCGCGGGAGCCAGCGCCAGAACAGCGCGTCATCGCCTGCGACCAGACCGAACGGTTCCTGGCACAGGGCTGGCGCTTTGCGGCCTCGCTTCCGGACGGCCGCGTGGTGGTTGAGAGAGAAAAAACGTGCGCAGGGGTCTGAACCCGATGTGAGAGTGGACCGGAAGGGAGTCGAACCCTTGACCCTTGCGGGGAATCAATCCCTTACGCAGTGTGAGTGCGTCATCCTAACCAACTAGACAACCGGTCCGTTCATGCCCCAACACGGCTACTTTTTTGTCTTTAGGTTGGCGTGGCCGGGGCAGCCGGGGCAACAACGGCACAAAACACCCATGTGCCGACCGACAGGCAATGCGGGCGGGGGAGGGGGGAGAGACAACCGGAACAGGCGGACGGCTACTTTTTTGCACCCAGTGTCTTGTTTTTGAGCCTCAGATACGGGTTTTTGCACTTGCGGCACCTGGTGGCATTGATGTCGTTTCGGGCGCCGCAGTTGAAGCAGATTCTCATGTGCAACCTCGCCTGCTGCGCTATGCGCTTCTTCTCGGGGTCTGTGATCGGCATCGCTGTATCGTCCTCCACGCACTCTCTTTTAACCCTTGTTCATCTTGCCGGCCAAAAGCACGGGCACCTCGGCGGGCCGGGTCGCGACCGGGATGTTTGCCTTGTTGAACATTGCCACCTTGGACTCGGCTGATCCGTACGTCCCCATCACGATCGCCCCGGCATGACCCATCCTCTTTTCCTTGGGGGCGGCCCTGCCCGCTATGTATGCCACGGCCGGCTTGTCAAACCCCGTGTCGATTATCCGCTGCGCCAACATCTCCTCGGAATCGCCCCCGATCTCGCCTACCACCACCAGTCCGTCCAGATCGGGCACATCCCGCACCATGTCAAAGGCGTCAACCAGCCGCGTCCCGTTGACCGGATCGCCCCCAATCCCCACGGTGATGGCCTGCCCAAACCCGGCGCTGGTCAGCGCGTCGGATATCTCGTACAGCAGCGTGCCGCTCTTGGACAGCACGGCGATCCTTCCGGACTTGAAGGGCGTGGGCGGCATGATGCCGACCTTTATCACCTCTGGAATCATAATCCCCGGGGTGTTGGGGCCGATGACCACCGCGTTCTTTTGGGCCGCCAGCCGTATCACCTTCATCGCATCCCGCACGGGCACGTGCTCGGGGATTGCAACCAGCATCTTGATTCCGGCCTCCAGCGCCTCGGTCGCCGCGTCCAGAAAAAACCTGGCGGGTACAAACACTATGGATATGCGGGCACCGGTGGCCTTTACCGCCTCGGCAACGCTGTCGTACATCGGAACCCTGCCGTCAAAGGTCTGGCCGCCCTTGCCCGGCGTAACGCCGGCCACGATGTTTGTCCCATAATCCAGCATGTTCCTGCCGTGGACCGACCCGTACGCGCCGGTCAGTCCCTGCACGATCACCGGCTTTTTCCCATAGTCCGGATCCCCCGGACTGCCGCGCAGCATCTCAAACACGTCGGTCATTTGTTGGTCACCCCCATCACGGCCGAGTTTATCGCCTCCTCCACCGAGTCGTACATTGCCGTCTTTGTATCCTTTAGCATCGCACGCGCCTTGTCGGACTCTGTCCCCTTTAGCCTCGCAAACACGGGCAGGTCGATGAGCCCGGCGTCGTACGCCTTTACAAACGCCGAGGCGACCGTCGTGGTCTTTACAATCCCTCCGTACAGGTTTACCAGTATGGCCTTTACCCGCCCCATCTTGCTTATCAGCGTAAGCGCCTCGTACACGGATTCCGTGGTGGCCCCGCCACCGACGTCCAAAAAGCATGCCGGCTTGCCGCCGTTGTCCGACAGCATGTCGAGCGTGGACATCACCAGCCCAGCGCCGTTGCCGACCACCGCCACGTTGCCGTCAAGCTCCACCAGGCTAAACCCGGACCGCTCGGCCCTCTCCTCGATCTCGGTCCTTTCCTGGTATTTTTGCAGCTCGCCGTGCCGAAAGTTGGAGTTGTCATCGGTGACCACCTTGCCGTCAAGCGCCAGCAGCGAGCCGTCGGCGGTGACCGCAAGCGGGTTGATCTCGGCCAGCTCTGCCTCCTTTTCCACAGTCATCCTAGACAGCTTTTGCAGTATGTCCACAAAGTCGTCGGTGGATCTGCCCTCCCCAAGCCCCATCCGCCTGGCAATCCCTGCGGCCACGTCCCCCCCGACCTCGCCGAGTCCGACCTCCTCTACAATCTGGTTTTTTACAGACTCTATCTCGACGCCTCCATCCGCAGACGCGATGACGGTATAACACCGCTTGCTGCGGTTCAAAAACAGCGACAGGTACAGCTCCTTTGCAATGTCGGCCATGCCCTCCAGCAGGACGGCGCGCGCCTTTTCCCCCTTGATCTCCATCCCGAGCACCTGCGGATACTTTATGTCAAACTCGTCCATGTTTTGACACTTTTGGATTCCGCCCGCCTTGCCGCGCCCCCCCACGGGGACCTGTATCTTTATCACAAACGGAAATCCAAGCTCGACGGCGTCCTTTCTGCCCTTGTCAACATCGGCCGACGCCCTCCCCGGCGGCGTCGGTATCCCGTACTCCCTGAACAGCTCCTTTGCCTGAAACTCTAACAAGCGCATGCAAAAGCCGTCAATTTTACGGCATTTATTAATGATGTCACTTTAGCTGCTCCTCCAAAAAGTCAATCATCTCCAAGAACCGGTCCTTGCTCTTTCTTAGGAGCTCCC
>JAHRAJ010000069.1 GCA_020027365.1 Cenarchaeum sp. | reverse complement strand
CATATACGACGAGTTTGTCAGGGCGACAAGCCCGTCGATGGCGGCGCCGGCTATCGTGATGTCGTCGGCGGAAAACCCGGTGACGTTGCGGTCAAAGGCGATGTGCAGCGGGACGGGCGAGTCGCGGGTCGGGCCCGGCGAGGCCGGCGAGGTGATGGTCGGAAGGGGCGGCGGCACGAGCTCGAACAGCTGCAGGCCCGAGACAGAGTTTGGAATTGCATCGTGACGCATGGACGTGACCGCCGCGTACAGCCTGTCGTCGATGACGGTTGTGTCTATGCCAGACGGCAGGGCCGGCAGGGCATCCTCATCGTAGGTAAAGTTGGCGGTTCGCACGGGCCGGGCCGGGTTTGTTATGTCGATCGCCAGGATGCTGCGGTCGGACACGTGGGTGCTATTGTGATCCGAGACGGTGACGACTGCGTAGGTCTTTGATCCGGCCCGGGCGATGTCGAGCTGTTGGATCCCGTCCAGGTCCACGGTGGCGTTGTCGTCAGTCAGGAACGAGACGACGGCGGGGGTTGCTGACGGGTTTGTGATGTTCAGTATGGTGATCGCCTCGTCGTGACGAGTGTCAGAGTTGGCGTCGGACGTGACTACCGCGTAGGTGGATCCGTTGAGCAGGACCGTGTCCACGTCGTCTGCGCCCAGGAGCGCGGTTTGGGGCGTGTCCAGGAGAGAGCCGGCGAGCTGCGGCCGGGACGGGTCGGACAGGTCTAGGATGTGCAGGCCGTTGGACGTCGCTGCGGCGTAGGTGACCCCCTTTATTACGAAAGTGTCTATTCCACGGACGCCCGAGGTGAATCCCTGCGTTTGAATCAGGATGGGGTCAAGCGGTGTCGGGGAGGTGGCGTTGGTGATATTGAACGTCTGTATCTGGCGGTTTCCAGAGGATGATACGACGGCGTAGGTGCTGGGGCCCACCGTGAACGTGGCCACGTCCGTCGGGGTGTTGAACACGACGCCGGCGCGTGTACGGGTGACGGTTGCCAGCAGGTCGGGGGAGGTGGCGTTGGTGATATTGATGATTCGCAGGCGGTCGTCAAACTGGGAGATTGTGACGGCGTACGTGTCAGTCCCGGCAGTGAACGCTTGTGCGTCGACCGGGGATTCGCCCGAAAGCACGATGTTTCCCGCAGAGGTGAGGTCGTACGGGGCGGTGATGTCGATCAGCTGCAGGGCGTGGCTAGAGGAGGACGCCACCGCCGCGTATGTAGAGTTGCCGACGGTTACCGTAAAGAGGCCGTCTGGGCCGGCAAGTAGGATCCCGCCCCCGTTGCGAATGTTGTCCGTCGGGGTTATCGAGGTTATGGCCCCGGCGGTTGGGAGGGACACGGCTGTGATCGCAAGCATGACTGCGATTATTGTAACAATAGGGATGGCCATACGGTGGTCTGTCATGCAATACGACTGATGGGCGATATGTTATAACGGTTATGTGGGATCGGCGGTGTGAGTTTGCCTGCCCCTCAAACATGCCTAGAAAATCAGCTCAAGTGCCTCTATTGATCTAGACAAGAACAAAAACTTCCCATGCGGGACGATTTTGTTGGGCGGTTGGGGTGGGGTTGGGCAAACTGCAATCGGCGGTTGTTCCACAGCTTGCAGACAGGATTGCATCATGCCGATGGCGTGGTTGGTCAAAGGCGATCCAAACGAAGATGATCGCCTCGATCGATCAGCGGTCAAGGCGCGGCGGGGAAAACGGCTCTAGCGCGACAAGGAGATCCATGGTGGCCGGCTGGCAGGTGGCGGAGGTGCCAACACGCCGCCATGCAAACCGGATTCTGGCGGCCATGGTAGGGCAGGCCACGGGCGCTCCGACGGAATGCCGGCGGCTGTGCCGCCGCGGCTCGGGGACGGTCAACAGGGAGGTGAAAGGGGCAAGCGAAAAATATCAGTGACACACCATCATGAAAAACGAGGGGCCGTTACGCGATGGCGGTGGAGGTAGCGTGTGCTCTCCCTTCCTCCCTCCCTCCCCCCCTCTCCCCGTCGTCGTCATCATCGAGGCAACCTCCGCACAGTTGTTCAGACCGCGATCGGTTTACGTTCAGTAGTAGTAGCAGCAGTAGCAGCGGCAGGGGCGGCGGTGGGAGCGGTGGGGGGCAACAACAGCAAGTCGCGGGCGCAATGCGCAGGGGCAAAAAGGAAGGTCCTGGTGAGTGGTGGGCGGATGCGGGTTGGTGGGATGCAGGCATCGGCAGACCGGCAGGACTCCTTTCCGACGTTCGGGCAGGGCGTCACACGCATGGGCGGGCCCCGCCGGAGGGCCGTCATCCGTCAGGAGAAGGGCGGGCACTGCCGGCGGCTGGCGGGCGGCTGTGGGTGCGCAGTTGCTGGAAACGGGCAGTGGGGCCCCAAGCGGTTGCCGTGACGGCGGTGGCGGCAGGTGCAGGTTTCGGCGGGTGCGGCCCGGTCAGGCGTGATTTTTCGCACGTTCAGGCAGTCAAGGCATGGAAGTGGCGTGCCGCTTATGATCGGGGGGTCGGGCACGACATGTGGTTTTTCGAGGGTGGCGCCGTTATGAACGCGGGCATTGTTTTTAAAACGGCCATGCGCTGTACAGGGCATGGACGTACAGCAGGCGTGTCGCGTACTGCAGTTGGAACAGGGCGCGTCCCCCGAGGAGATCAAGTGCGCATACAGGAGGATGGCGCTAGAGTCGCACCCCGACAGGGGCGGCGGTGACGATGCAGAGTTTAAGATGGTCACAGAGGCCTATGACGTTTTGAGAAATGATTCTGGCGGGGGCGGCGCGGCAGAGGCGGCCGGACGGGGGGCGGCGGACCCGGAGGCCGGCTCGCGCCGGAGGCCGTGGGAGGGATCACCGTGGGGGGCCCGGTCGGAGGACGGCCCGCCGGAGCAGGACTGGGGCAAGTTTACCGCAGAGTTTGAAGAGGGAGACCCCGCGTGGTGGGAGGAGTACAAAAGGAGGTTTTGGGAAGAGTATGACAGGACGGCAAACGGCGACGGTGGCGGTGCCGGCGACGGTGGCGGTGCCGGCGGGACACGCGAGTCACAGAGACGGCCAGACCTGCAGGTGGGGGTCGATCCCAGCCTGTGCATAGGATGCTGCAGCTGCGAGGTTATCGCGCCCGACGTGTTCCACATAGACCGGGATTCTCAGACAAATCCCAAGTCGCGCGTGATCAACAGGAGGGGGGCCGGGGTAAACAAGATTATGAATGCGGCAGAGACGTGCCCGACCAGGGCGATACGGGTGGAGGATGCGCAGACTAGGGAGAGGCTGTATCCCCACTGAGCTTTAGCGTGTCAGATAGGCGGTCTGTCCC
Source organism: Cenarchaeum sp. (assembly GCA_020027365.1). The sequence continues at coordinate 7,866 of JAHRAJ010000069.1, read as the reverse complement.
GGCGTTGTCGGGGCCGGGTTTGTTGGCAAACATGGAGTGTATGGGACCGGCCCCGTCGCCGGGGGAGCGCGGAACGAGGTGGACGTGTACGTGCGGGATCTCCTGCCCGCTTTGCGGGCCGTTGTGTATTGCGATCAGGGTAGACCCCGAGACCGAGTCGGTTTTGGCCGCAAGCCGGCCCACCGTGTCAAACAGGGCAGAGTTTGTCGCCGGCGGCATGTTTTGGATGCGTTCATAGTGTTGTTTTGGGATTACAAGCGAGTGTCCAGGCGCCAGCGGAAACGCGTCAAGTAGTGCCAGCACCTCGTCGGATTCGTAGAGTTTTTTGGAAGGGATGTCCCCTGCCACGATGCTGCAAAATATGCAGTCGCTCATACGATGCCGGCGCGGGGAGGCGTATTAAACATATCACAAAGGGTTGTAAAGGGGCGGTGGGCAGCCATGCAGACCGCCTGACGCCGCCGGTCCACACCGGTTGTTGGCATCCCCGGGTCGGGGGTCCCGCGGTCGCCGTGGGCGTTGCTGTGACACGGTTGTGCGGCACACATGCGTTCCTCATCCCCCTCCTCATCATTTCCACCCCCCAACACACGCCTGCTCTGTATGCACGATGATCACTGCGCGTGTCGGTCACAGACCTGGCCGTCGGCCCCGCCGGGGTGGGGGGGCTGGTGCGTAGTCCAGTTGCCCCGTCACCAAGTGCCGCCGCCGGCGGCGCTGTTGGGATCAAACTTTTTTTCGGGGATGTTGCCGTGGGCCTTTTTCATGTGTTTTTCAAGGCGTTCGGGGGTCGGCAGTACCAGCCCGCATTCCTTGCACTTGGTGTTGTCGGCGTCCTTTTTGCCGCCCCTTGAGAACAGTCCCATGGGCCGACGATTTTGAGATACATTATAAAGGATACGTACAGGCGTGTGGCATGGACGTAAAGAGCATCACGGTCTTGGGATCGGGCGTGATGGGCCACGGGATTGCACAGGTGTCGGCGGCGGCCGGGTATGACGTGGTGCTCAGGGACATAAAACAAGAGTTTTTGGACGCGGCCATGGGCAAGATCAGGTGGAGTCTGGACAAGATGGTCTCAAAACGCCGGATGTCCGCGGAGGAGGGCGATGCGGTCATGGGCAGGATTAGGCCGGTGGTGGATCTGGGCGAGGCGGTGGCCGGATCGCAGATGGTGATCGAGGCGGTTCCCGAGGTCATGGAGCTCAAGAAAAAGGTGTATGCAGAGCTTGACGGGGCGGCCGACGAGGGGACGGTGTTTGCGTCCAATACCAGCACGCTGCCCATAACGGAGGTTGCCGGGGCGACGTCCAGGCCCGGCAGGTTTGTCGGAATCCACTTTTTTAACCCGCCGCAGCTGATGAAGCTTGTCGAGATCATTCCGGGGGAGAAGACGTCGCAGGACACCGTGGAGCTGACCAAGAGATATGTCGAGTCGGTCGGCAAGGAGGGGGTCGTGTGCAGGCGAGACGTGCCGGGGTTCATAGTGAACAGGCTTTTCATACCCATGGTCCACGAGGCGTGTTATGCCAGGGACAGGACGGGTGCGTCGCAGGAGGAGGTCGACTCGGCGGTAAAGTTCAAGCTCGGGTTTCCGATGGGGATATTCGAGCTGTCGGATCTGACCGGCATCGATGTGATACACAAGGCCACGACGGAGATGCACCTGCGCGACAAAAAGGTGGTCCGCCCGCATCCGGCCGTGGCGGAGCTGTTCGAGAAGGGAAAGATGGGTCAAAAGTCCGGCGAGGGGTTTTACGGGTATAAGGACGGCGACTCCAAGTACGAGCGCGTCAAGCTGTCCGAGGAGGCAGGCAGGAAGTTTGACCCGGTGCAGCTGGTGGCCAACCTTGCAAACAACGCGGCATGGCTTGTTACAAACGGGGCAAGCGACGAGGCCGAGATCGAGAGGGCCGCCAGACTCGGGCTAGGGCTGAAAAAACCCCTGTTTGAAACGGCAAGGGAGGCAGGGATTGCAAGGGTCGTGGAAGAGCTGCGCCGGCTAGAGTCCGAGGACGCCGGGTTTTACTCCCCGGATCCGCTGCTAGAGTCCATGGCGTGACAGCTCCAGTATCTTGCGGACCGCCTCTTGCGGGGTGTCGGCCCCCACGATCCTTATGTTTTTGCGGTGATCCACATAGCTGTCCGCGTACCTGTCTGCGGTTCCGCCGGTGTTGCGGACCGCGACCATCGGCCTCTTGTGCATATAGGCCGCGCACACCTCTGATAGGGTGCCCGAGCCGCCGCCGATTATGATTATGCCGTCGGCGGACAGCGCGTTGATAAAGTCGCGGGACAGCCCCACGCCGGTGGGGATTACTATGCGGCAGTACCGGTTTGCAGACGCGTGGTCGTCCTGCGGAAGGATGCCGACCGTCATGCCTCCGGCCTCAAAGGCCCCGCGGCACGAGGCGTTCATCACCCCGCCCAGCCCGCCGGTTATCAGCACGGCGCCGGCCCGGGCGACCTCGGCGCCCGCCTCGTACGCGATCCGCTCATGTTCGGGGGTGCAGCCAGACTCGTTGTGTCCGATGACGACGATCTGCCGGAGGCGTTCCCGGTTTTTACCAGATGACGGCGTCCCTGCTGCGTTTGACACTGCGATCCGCGCGCCGTCCCGCCTAAAATCTTTATGCCATGCGTTTGTGCATGATGACGATCGCACAGCGTCTACGGACGCGGGACTGCATGATTTGTGGCAGAATGGGCCTATGACGATTATGATTCGGCGGGAAACACAAGGAAAATCGGGCAGAATGGTCGGAAGCAAGCAGATCGTGTTTGGCATCGGTGGGAAGAGAGTTCGTCATGATCAGCACAGTCAAGAAAACACACGTCTGCCCGGAAATAGTAATAGGTAAGACGATCGTCAGTTTTGAAATGTCCCCCCGCACCGTTCACATGTCCATTTCTCAGACATCATTTTGGCATCAGCGCACACAGGGCAGTATACAAACGGCCTTGCATCGCGCTTGTTGGTTCCACGTATTCTGTCTACCGCATGTGTGGATAGGACAATAATTGCAAAGACCAACACAGTGTTGTTCAGGTATCCAATCGGGATCTTTTCGTTAAACACATCCAGCTGGATCATGATCATGATGGCTATTATAATCACATAAAAAATCCAAGAATATTTTGAAACCTGGCCAGCAAATGTTCCCAGCCGTTCAGAACTCAGAGGATGTCTCACTCCCATCCCAGGTTCACATGACAGTGTGGGCATTGGGAAGAATATTTTTTGACATTAAATCCGCAAAACGGACATGCGTGTAGGTTATCCCTCCGCGGCAAAGCACACAGTATTGCCATGCTACCCGCCATAGAAGACAGCAGGATGATCGCCACCACCGTCGTGTCCAATCCAAAAGGCAGCGTGACCAACGCCGACGATGCAATGACGAATAACATAGTCGAAGCAATCATGGATATGGTCATGCCCAAGGCGATATGGCGCAGTTGGGAACGCTTTTGATCTTTTGGCACACCGTCACTTTTGTGACCGGATCTCTTGATCTTGGAAATGCCGGATGTTCTTTTAATCCGTAATCGCTTCTTGTTGATCTTGCCAAACGTCGTAAATGTTGATTCTTGCGCATCCTTGTCTCCTGTAGACAAATCACCCTTGTTGAAATCTGCCACATAATCCGCGAAATACTGCAGGTCCTCGTCGCGGTCACCTAGATCACCCCTTGGTTTTTGGCTCAATTTATCACCTTTGACTCTGTTAGATCATCCCAGGCTTTTTCACAGTCGGCCCGAGTAAAGCGGGGTTTCTTGGTCTCTACCATGTGCAAGACCTCGTTCCTTTCAAACCCTGCATTGGCAAGGTATGCCACGGATGCGGCAATCTCAAGCATGTCGGGACTGTCCTTTCGCTCCCTGATGAATTCTGAGAACGCCAGATAGCTCTCCTGATCCTTTTGCTCTACAAACTGTAGTGGTTCCTCCTGCACAGGCAGTCCGATTTTGTCCAACCTGTATCCGTCACGAGTCAATTCCGGACAATACACCCCGTGCAGGTGCCATCTGAACGCATATCCCAGATTGACTCCAAAGGTCTGTAGTAGAAAGACGGTCTTTTGCAACGACAGACGTCCTGGAAATTTACCCATGTCAAAGTTGCCAATGTCCCGCATAACAAGCCCCAAATCATCCAAATTCATGGCTAGTATAGGACGTTGGTATATATCATAATTGCTATCCGTCGGGTATGAGTTCACCTATCCTTCAAACATGCCTAGAAAATCAGCTCAAAATGTCTCAATTGATCTCAAACAAGAACAAAAACTTCCCATTCGGGACGATTTATGTTGGGTAGATTTGGGCAGGTGAACTCATACTCCGTCGGTGTCTCTCTCGGACGGCCTTCATTTATATATAAAAATTCTCCCGATCCAGCCCGCCAGATTGCCCGTTCAGCGGAGGCGGGACCGTATGAACAACTGGACACCCGTTCAGCGGCGGGCGTAATCAGCAGGTTTGGCACACCCATCCCGCGGCCGCCGGGAATCAGGCAGCACAGCCAGAGGCAGATCCCCGCCGACCCACCTCCATGCCGCCGGGAATCGGCGGTCAAGCCGTCTGCGCTTGAACGTCCGCAGGGCGCGCCGGGTTGGCAGCAAGGCATATTAGACAACGCCCCGCCGGGCACGCATGGAAAAACGTTCAATGCCGGTGTGCTTTACCGCCGAGCAGTACGAGACGGTCGAGAGGTTTGCCAGAGAGCACGGTATGCTCAACGCAGGCCAGGCGATCGAGGAGATCCTTGCCGATTGCGGCAGGGACTAGCCCCTTTTTATTATCCAAACCATTTTTAATCACGTACGCGGGGGTTGTGCATGGGGTTGTTTGGGAGAAAACCCGAGGATTGCGCGGTATGCGGCAGGGAGATGAAGCACAAGAACAAGCCAAAGCGCGAGTGGAACGTCAGGGGCAGGCTCTGCGGGGACTGCTACATGGACAAGTCTAACGAGTTTTACGAGGCAAAGACGCGGCAGCCGTGCATGGTGTGCGGCACAACCAAGAAGATCTCGGAGTTGTGGGAGCCCCGGTGGCAGTGGGACATGGACGGGCTGCTGTGTAAAGAGTGCTTTGACAAAAAGGAGGACGGGTTTGTCAAGAGGAAGAACTTTTGCGTCGTGTGCAGTGCAAAGATGGGGTTGGTGCGGTACAACCCAAAGCCCAAGTGGGGGATTGAGGGTCAGATGTGCAGGCGGTGCTGGGATGCAAAAAAGGCAGAGTTTGGCTAGATCGCCCTGACGGACTTTACGACCTGCGGGCGCACCTTGGTGAACACGCGGAATCCGCATATGCACTTTATCTCCGGAAGCCGGTTGAGCTCCGTCCCGGACACCTTGGTGCCGCACCGCAGGCACGAATAGTTTACGTCAAACGTCTCGGCCTGCATCGATTCGCCGTCGGGGTCTTCGGATCCTAGGCCGTCGTCGGCGGGCGTCGGGGGTGCAGTTGTCGCTTCTGCCGCCGCCGGAGTCGCGGCAGGTGCCGCCCCGTCGAGTGCATGGTCGTCCCGGGCAGCGGGCGGGGCGGCGGCTGGTGGTGGTGGAACCGCACCGCCCCCCTGCAAGCTGCCGTCATCCCTGTTTTCGTTGTTGTTGTTGTCGTTCATCATCATCATCACCATTGTCACGTCAGCGACAGCTCTATGTACACGTCGTCGGGAATCTTTAGTCTCATAAGCTGACGTATGGCCTTGTCGTCGGCATTTATATCAATGATGCGCCTGTGCATTCGCATCTCCCACTTTTCATAGGTCTCAGTCCCGTTGCCGCACGGGGACTTGCGGGTTGCAACATGGAGCCGCTTGACCGGGAGCGGGGTCGGTCCCTTTACGCGGATGCCCGTCTTTTCGCCAATGCCCAGTATCTCGCCGCATACGCCGTCAAGCTTGGGGAGGCTGGTGCTGGTTAGTTTGATTCGCGCGGATTGTGTCAACGGCAGCCCAACAACCTACGGCTTGTGTTCTTCGGTGATTTCCTTTACAATCCCGGCAGCAATGGTGGCACCCATGTCACGCAACGCAAAGCGGCCCATCTCTGGATACTCTTGAAAGGTCTCAATGGGGGTGGGCCTTACGGGCCTAATCTTTACAATGGCAGAGTCGCCAACCTTGAGAAACTTGGGGTTTTCCTCGTCGGTGGCGCCGGTGGCGGGGTTTATCTTTGCAAGAAACTCTGTAATCGTGGCGGCCACCTGGGCGGTGTGGCAGTGCATCACGGGGGTGTAGCCCGGCGCAATGGCCGTCGGGTGGTGTATGACGATGATCTGCGCCTTGAACTCTTTGGCGACGTTGGGCGGCTTGTCCGGAGTTCCCATGACATCGCCGCGTTGAATGTCCTTCTTTTCAATCCCGCGCAGGTTGAACCCAATGTTGTCACCGGCGGATGCAGAGGGCAGCTGCTGGTGGTGGGTCTCTATAGACTTGATCTCGCCCACCGCGCCCGACGGCATTACGATAATCTTGTCGTTTGGCTTCATCGTGCCGGTTTCTACGCGGCCCACCGGCACGGTGCCCACACCCGTGATTGTGTATACGTCCTGGATTGGGACGCGCAACGGCTTGCCCACCGGCTTTTCGGCAACGGTAAAGTCGTCAAAGGCCTCCATCAACGTCTTGCCCGAGTACCACGACATGTTTTCAGACTTTTTGACCAGATTGTCGCCCTTCCACCCGGATACCGGGATGAACGGAACCTTGTCAAGCTTATAGCCCACGGACTGGATTAGCTTTTCGCCCTTTTCCTTTGCCTTTTTGTAGGCATCCTCGGAATAGTTGCTGTCGTCCATCTTGTTAATGGCCACGATGAGCTGGTTTACGCCCAGCGTCTTTAGGAGGAATGCGTGTTCGCGCGCCTGACCGCCGGCGGCGATGGCCGTGTCGGTCTCGCCTTCCTTTGCAGAGAGGACTAGGACGGCCGCGTCGGCCTCGGAGGCGCCAGTAATCATGTTTTTGATAAAGTCCCGGTGGCCGGGCGCGTCTATGAGTGTGAAAAAGTACTTTGGAGTCTCAAACTTTTGAAACGCGAGGTCGATGGTAATACCCCGCTCCCTTTCATCCTTTATGTTGTCCATTACCCAGGCATACTTGAAGGTGTCACCCTTGCCGGTCTTTTCAGACTCTGTGGCGTGGGCCGCAATGGTCCGCTCGTCCACGACACCCAAATCCATCAAAAAGTGGCCCATGGTTGTGGACTTGCCGTTGTCGATGTGGCCCGTGACGATGAGGTTTAGGTGCTCCTTGTCTGCCATATCCGGCCTCTGAATAGGGGATTTATTAACCCTTGTTTGTTGCGGTTATAGGCGGTTAGCCCCTAGGATACGATCACGGGGACGGCGGCCTTTGCCTAGGACCTCCCGCAACCTTGCGGCTATGCCCCGCCCCCGCCGCTGCCATGTCATAAGCACGTCAGCAGGGTGCTCAGCACGTGCATGCCGCCTGCTGGACACGCCGTACCGGATCCGGTGGAATATCACCACCTTGCGCAACAGCCGCCCGCAGGTTGTTGGTCGGGTGCATCCAGATACAGCAGGAAGGTGAACAGCCGCGGGGCGGCGGTGCGCCGCAGCTTGCCGGCCAGTTTTTCCTCCCCGTACGCCACGCACACGTCGGCGACCGCCAGCACGCGGCCGGTGAACGCGTCGCGGTTCGCCCTCCGGTCGTCGTCAGGATCCGTTCTTGGCCTCGTGGTACAGCAGCTGCAGCCTGTTGTATGCCGCCTCGATGCCTGTCGTCGCGCGCGGCGTACGAACTCGCGCAGGACGGGCCGCAGCACCGCTGCTGCCTGCCGCCAAATGCGGTTGCGTACGGCGCGTACCCGTCCGTGGTGGTCGGCATGCCGAACATGT
>JAHRAJ010000041.1 GCA_020027365.1 Cenarchaeum sp. | reverse complement strand
CGTAATCTCGTCGGTCAGCGGGTTGAACGACAGGCTGCCGCCCAGTGCCAGCGCTACGATCATCTCGGGGCTTGCGATAAAGTTGAGCGTCTGCCGGTGGCCGTCGTTGCGCCCCGGAAAGTTGCGGTTGAACGAGGTGACGATGGTGTTGGCCTGGTTCTCGGCAAGCTCGGGGCGGCTCCACTGTCCTATGCACGGGCCGCAGGCGTTTGCAAGGACGGTCGCCCCAATCCCGGCAAGCGACTTCATCTGCCCGTCGCGCTCGATGGTCCCCCTGATCTGCTCGGAGCCGGGGGTGACCAGCAACGGCACGCGGGATTGCACGCCCCTGGAGATTGCCTGTTCTGCCAGCGCGGCGGCACGCGACATGTCCTCGTACGACGAGTTGGTGCAGCTGCCGATCAGCGCGACCGATATCTTGTCCACATAGTCGTTGGACCGTGCGTCATCCCCAAGCCGCGAGATGGGCCGCGCCAGATCCGGGGTGTGCGGTCCGACCACGTGCGGCTCGAGCGAGGACAGGTCGATCTCGATCACCCTGTCATAGTATGCAGAGGGGTCGTCCTCGACCCCGGGGTCTGCCGCAAGGAGCCCGCGGTTTTGGTCGGCCAGCCTTGCAATCTCGGCGCGCCCCGTGTTGTCAAGGTATGTGGCCATCCGGTCGTCGTATGGAAACACCGAGCAGGTGGCCCCGACCTCTGCCCCCATGTTGGTTATGGTGGCCTTGCCCGTACAGCTGATCGACTTTGTGCCGGGTCCAAAGTACTCTATGATCGAGTTTGTCCCGCCCGAGACGGTGAGTTTTTCGGCAACCTTTAGGATTACATCCTTGGGCGCGGTCCATCCGTCCAGCCGGCCGGTCAGCCGGACGCCGATCCTTTTGGGATACATAATCTCCCACGGCATGCCGGCCATGGTCTCGGCGGCGTCAACCCCGCCGACGCCGATTGCAATCATCCCCAGTCCGCCGGCGTTGGGGGTGTGCGAGTCGGTGCCGATCATAAGCCCGCCCGGAAAGGCGTAGTTTTCCAGGACAACCTGGTGTATTATGCCGGCCCCCGGCTTCCAGAATCCGACCCCGTACTTGGAGGCCGCCGACCGCAGGAACCGGAACACCTCGCTGTTTTCGTCAAGCGACGTCTTCATGTCGGCCTCGCCCTCGGTCCGGGCCCTGATCAGGTGGTCGCAGTGGACCGTGGTGGGCAGCGTGGTCTGCCGCAGCCCCGCCAGCATAAACTGCAGCATCACCATCTGCCCCGTCACGTCCTGCAACGCGACGCGGTCTGGACGCAAAAACACATAGCTGCGTCCCCCGTCCAGATTTTCCCTCCCGGCCTGTTCCTCGTCGTAAAAGTGGCCCGAGAGTATCTTTTCGGACAGCGTGAGCGGCCTGCCAGATGCCCGCCGGTATGCCGATGATCCCGCCTCCAGCCTGCCGTACACGTCCGAGACCAGATCAGCAGGCGTTGTCATGCCCCTGTCCACGCGATCGGTGGGATGCCGGTGTGATTTATTCCTTAACAATTATATGCAAAACGGCGGCTTTTGAGGCAGGATCGGGTTGGTGAACAAGGGATTTCCAAAATTCGGAATGTCGCAGGCGGGCGCGTTTGTGGCGGATTTGAAAAACTACAACCTGCCGGACTTTATACTGGTCATGGTCGCCAAAGAGTGCAACTCGGAACTGCTTGAGAGGGGCCGGATTGACGACAGGTTGCAGAGCATGAACGACCAGGCGCTAGAGCACCTGCACAGGATTTTTGTAAAGTGCGAGGAGGACGACGAGGGCCGCTTTGCGTAGTACAGGTTTTACGCGTACGTGTCCAGCATGTACCACAAGTGCGACGTGTTCATCAACGAGTCGATTCCGGGCGAGTCCGGCAGGAACCACAAGTTTCCCGTCGCCGTGAAAAGCAACGAGATGTACGTGGCCGTTGCGACAAACAAGGCATCGGGCAAGCAGGTTAACAAGAGGGACACCATAAAGTTTTACAACATGGTGGACGACATCAAAAACGGGGACCACGGGACGCAGCTGACCGACGCCATATACGGCTCCTCCGTCGGGTTCAAGGGCGAGGCGCTGGTGGAGCTGGAGGCGCTAAGCAGGTCGCGTGCAAAAAAGCCCGAGGACAAGCTTGATTTCAAGACTGTAAACTTTGAGAACAACATCTACACCCCCGCCCAGTGACGGGTGCGTGCGGCCGCGGTCACCGCGCGGTGACCAGGTCTGCCGTGTCTATCGTGAGAAACGCCGGGCGGCCGGTTGTCGGCTCGTGGTCGTCGCCATACTGCTCAAACTCGAGTCCGTCGTAAAAGTGCCGGACCCACACGTCGTGCACGGCGGCCGCATGCTTTTTGACGCCGCGCCGCCGCAGCATCTCGTGCGCAATCTCGTGGGATACGACGGTGCAGTTTTTTTCGGCCAGGAACATGTCGGTTGATTCGGCGCCGTTGTCGTCGTCGTTGCCGGCGTTGCGGTTGTTACCCCGGCTGTTCTTTGGCGGCTGCCACCACGCCATTCCAAAATTCTCGGCGTGGTACCCCTCGCAGGTGCAGTCGGTCCAGAACGGCCGAAAGTGCGTCAGGTAAAAGTGATAGTCATCGCGGCCGCGCGACACGTGGTCGTCGATCAGATCGTGGGTGTCAAGGCGCCGGAAGAGCCCGCGCGGGCGGGTCACCATGACGTCTGATCTGACCTCAAAGTCGGCGGAAAACTTTTTTCGGATCCACGAGCCGAAGAATCCCGCCATCCTCTGGACATATCCAAACTCGGCCTTGCGCGCCCCGAGATCGTCCTCGGGTATCACAAAGATAAAGTGAAGCAGTGTCATGGGTAAAAAATGGACGGGGTTAGGTCTGTCCCTCGATTCCCATCAAGGTCAGCGTGGAGCGGATTTTCTCAATCTTTCGTATCTTCCAGGTGATCGTCTCCCGGAGCTTTTCCACGGTGTCAGACTCTATCTTTGCAAGAATGTCGTATGCGCCAAAGGTCCCGTGGACCTCGCGGACACCCTCCAAACCCTTTAGCTGCTGGATGATGGATTCCTCGGATCCCAGTTCGCAGTTTATCAGGACATAAGCTGTTGCCATGAATATGGGTGGACGGCGTCATATATCAACAAAGCGCTTGCCGTGCGCACAAAAGGGCGTCGCTAGCGTGATCGGGCGGCTTTTGAGGGGCGGCTACGGCGGCTGGCCGCGGCGCGGGTGGTGGTGGTGGTGGAGCGAGACTGGCCGCGGCGCGGGCTGCCGCTGCCGTCGCCGCCGCCACGGGAGGCGGCCGGACGGCCGCGCCGCCCCCCGGCGGCGGCCGGCGGCGGACTGGCCGACATCGAGATGATCTTCTTCCAGATGCTTGCCGGGACCGGCATCACCGACAGCCGCGATATCCGCAGCATCTCCCATTTTGCAAACCCGGGCTGGGCCTTCATTTGGTCCAGGGTCACCGGGTTTTTGAGGTGTTCGCGGTACCGGACATCGACCGCTATGAACCGGGGGTTGTCCTCCTCGGGGTTGGGATACGGGTTTTTCACCACATTCATTATTCCTACCGCCTGCCTCTCCCCGCCGGTGTGGTAGTACATGACGAGATCGCCGCGCCTCATGTTCCCCATGTGCTTGAGTGCGAGGTTGTTGTGCACGCCGTCCCACACAGTTTTGCCGTCCGCCTTGAGGCGGTCTATGCTGTACCCCCGCGGGCCGTCGGGCTCTTGCTTTGCAAGCCAATAGTTGCCGCCGCCGCTGTTTGCCACGATATGAATCGCGGGTACGCCCTTATTATTTTTCCTCAGGTTGTAGCGGTGTGGCGTGGCGTGGTGTCTGCCCACGACAGCCAACGTCCGACTCGTAGCAGGTAACCCACGGTTTGTCCGGCAAGGGAACCATGCACGGCCCCTTGACCGAGATCGTCTGCAGGCGGTGCGGTGTTTTGGCCCCTCCCTCGAACCGGTTGACGGCCGTGGGCGGCGGTGGTGGCGGCGGTAGATCAGGCGGGGCGGTGGCCCAGATCCCAAATTGATGCCCGGTGGGGCTGTTGGTTGGATGTTCCCCGGTTCTGACTCGCACGGGATCATCGGTATTTAGCCAAAACCTCTCGCGGGTTTTCTAACCGGGGTTGCCCTGTAACACGCCTGGGTGAACCAGAAATCATCGGAATCTGTACGATCTGCGTCATCCTGATCCGTCTGCGTGCATGCTCTTTTCGGGCGTTTGTACGCCGCGCTAATCAAATATTAATCCAGTCAGATCCACCTCAAAGCCGGCCACGGGGACGCGTATTTTGAGGTGTTTCAACACCGAGGAGTTTAGCTGGCCAACCATGCCCACGATCCTGCCCTTGCCTACGTGTCCAGAGGCACCTTGTGCGCCGCCGCCGGCTGCTGCTGATGTTGCTGATGATGATGCCACCACAACCTCCGCGGATCTTCCCTCCTCAAACATCCGGTTGGCGGAGGTTGCGGGCCTCACGGTGGACGCCCTTGTTCCAAACCCGGCATCCAGGACGGCCAGGAGCACGGACTTTATCTCTGAAAAGTCGGCGGTCTTGTGGGCCGTGACCGCCGCCAGACCCACCCTCTCGCTTATGCCGCTGTTCCTTTCCCCCGCAAACACCGTCCCCGTCTCGTACAGCCGCTGTGGGTAGGAATGGTGTATGTTGCCGGACAGGTTTGAGGCAAGGCCGGGCAAAAGCGAGTCGCGCAGGACCGTGTGCTCGCGGCTTTTAGAGTCCAGCACGGACATCTGGTTGCCGGCAGGCCGGCCGGATGTGTTGCCATTGCCGTCGTACGGCGGCCCCCCGTCGGTCAGGCAGGAATTCAGCGCCTCCGCATATCCAAGCCCGGTCATCATGTCGTCCACGGTGCGCAGGCCCCTTGTTTGCGCGCCGGCGCCGCCCACCGTCTGCGTGGGCGGGATCTGCGGCTGGAGGTTTTCCACCCCGTATCCAAGCGCGGCCTCCTCGACAATGTCCATCGGGCCCAGCACGTCAAACCGGTACCGCGGTATGACGCACGCAATCCTGCCGCGTGGCGCGGGCGTGGCGGCAATCCGCGATCGCCGTATGCATGTCATGATGGTTTTCAGGGACATGTCCAGTCCCAACGACCGGCGCACCAGGTCGGGATCGACAGTCATCCTTTTTCCGGCAAAGGACGGTGCGCGGTTGCTGGCGCCCGATATGCCCACCTCCCGCAGCGCAAACCCCGCCCTTTGAAGGGTGACCGCCACCACGGACAGCGCGTCCTCCACGTCCCCCCGGTCCATCCCCGTGACCTCGACGAACAGGTTGCGGGTCTTGGTGGTGACCGCCGTCGACGCAGAGTTGATCACGGGCGGGAGCGAGACCGTGCCGCCCTCCGAGTCCAGCAGCACGGGGACCTCGCCGGATCCCAGCAGCGGGCCGTACATCTTGCCGGTATCGGTGTCGGACAGTATGCGGCGTACAGTCATCGGTGCAGACTCGTGCAGCGGTGTCAGCATGTGGTTGCGTGTGGCCGTGGTGTACCGCAACGGGAACGACAGTGCGTCAAGATCGTGGATTCCGACCGAGGATTTCTTGCGCCCCCTGCCGATGCCCATGTGCAGATCCTCCTGCATGGTCATCAGTTGTTTTATCAGGTTGTCGTCGACGCGCGTTCCAGGGGCGGCGCCAATGGCGCACACGCCCGTTATGCACGGCCTCACCCGCAGGACGGATAGGTCGGCGCGGATGCGGCGCGGTGTCTCCCCCTGTTTACCGCCGCGTCTACCGCCTCCCCCCTGTTTGCCGCCCCTGCCCCGGCCGGCACCCTTGCCGGTGTTGACGGCGTCCACGGGCCCCGTCGCAATCCCCAGCAGCCCCTCGAGGCCCATCGCAATCCCGTACTCTGTGGAATAGTCCGGCCTGTTGGGGCTGTACTCTACCCGGACGGTTCCGTCGGCGGCAGACCCGGACTCGATGTCAAGTCCCAGAAACGGCAGCGTCTCGATGATCCTTTTTTTTGTGACGCGGTTGCCGCCGGCGCCCAGCAGCCCTTGCAGCCGTGCAAGGCCGAGATCGACTACCGGCATCTCGGCACCGTCCTGAGCCAGCCGAGATCGTTTGCGTAAAACTCGCGGACGTCGTCAATCCCGTACTTTAGCATGGCAATCCTCTCGATTCCGCCCCCCCACGCCAGGACGGGAATGTCGATTCCCAGCGGGCGCGTCACCTCGGGCCGGAATATCCCCATCCCGAACAGCTCCACCCACTTGCCAAGCCGGTCGTTGTACACCATCGTCTGCAGTGACGGCTCGGTATACGGGAAGAACGTGGGCCAGAACTTTACCCGGGTGAGCCCGATGCGCCTGTAAAACTCCTTTTGAATCCCCATCAGATCGCGCAACGAGGCGTTTTTGTCCGCAACGACGCCCTCGACCTGGTTGAACTCCACCAGGTGCTTGTAGCTGACCTTTTCGTTTCGAAAGACGCGTCCCAGCGAGAAAAGGCGCGCCTCCTTTTGTGGGAGGGTTTGGGCAAGGTGCCGTATCGTGACGCAGGTGGTGTGCGTCCGCAGCACCATCCTCTCGGCCTCCTTTGGATCCCACCTGTGCCGCCACGCCCCCCGGTGGGCCGCCGCCACGCTTTTGGCCTGCGACGGGGTCCACGACGACCCGTGTTGGCGACGGGCCCCCCGCGCGCGCATGCCGCCGTCCAGGTAGAACGTGTCCTGCATCTCGCGCGCCGGGTGGTCCTGCGGGGTAAACAGCGCGTCAAAGTTCCAAAAGCACGGCTGGGCCAGATTGCCGTATATCTCGGAGAATCCAAGGGTCACAAAGATCTCGCGGATCTCGTCGATCGTCTCCTTGAGCGGGTGTCGACGGGCCGCGTATGCGGTGGGGACGGCGGCCTCTACGTCAATCTCGGCGGCCGTGCCGGATCTCCCGGCACCGTCACCGCCCGTCCCGGCCCGGCCCACATCAAGGTCTTTTGCGGCCCGGCCAAGGCGGATTACCCGGGATTTTGTGGTGCGTTCCACCACAAAGTCCGGCCGCCTTTTGAGCAGGTCGTATGATTTTTGATCCCGGATGTCCGCCAGCGGTATGACGCCTGTTCCGATCGACTCTAGCACCCGCTCCTCGGGCAGCCTGCCGGGATTTGATACGACGGATATTATGCCCGCGTTGTCGCCGTCGGCGGCGGCGTCCATCATCTTGATCCAGCCGTTCCTCCTTGCGGCCCCCATTGCAGGGCCAAAATCCGATTGCAGGGCGTCCCGCAGATCGCGCATTGTCGCGGATCCGCCCCCCGCCATGTCCAGCAGCCTGCGTTCGGGCAGCCCGTTTTCCAGCGCGCCCAGGCCGTTTGCGCCCAGCGAGACCGCGGTGACGGACGTTTCCTCGATCGTTGCCAGATCCTTGAGCCGCAGCCACTCCATCCCCCTCCGCACCTGGTCGGTTGACAGTCCTGTCCGCCGCGCAAGATCCTCGGCGGTGGACGAGGACAGGTTTTGCAGCTCTGCGATTAGCGTTTTTTCAATGCTGTGAAGTACGTTGGACAATGGTAAAAAATCCCAAAAAGACTTTTTAAACCTTGACCCAAGATCGAGTGAATGTCCGGTACAAATGGACGCGGTGACCACGGCGGTGGAGGCGGCGGCAGTAACGGGGTTGGCGGCCATGGTGGCGGCGGCGGCGTAGGTGACGACAACGGGGACGGCTTTGTGGTCACCCCGTGGAACGTAGAGGGCGACATAGACTATGACAAGCTTGTAAAGAGGTTTGGGACGCAAAGGATATCAGACCGGCTGCACGCGCGGATTGTGGATGCGGCCGGCGAGGATCACTTTATGCTCCGGCGCGGCGTCTTTTTCTCCCACAGGGATCTCGAGCGCGTGCTGGACGGGCACCGTCGGGGGGACGGGTTTTTCCTGTATACCGGAAGGGGGCCATCGGGGGGCACGCACGTGGGGCACCTGGTCCCATGGGTGTTTGCCAAGTGGCTGCAGGACAGGTTTGGCGCAAACATGTACTTTCAGCTGACCGATGATGAAAAGTTTTTTTCCAAGCAGGATCTCACCCTGGAGCAGACGCGCGGGCTTGCATACGAGAACGCGCTGGACTTTATAGCGCTGGGGTTTGATCCCGGCAAGACCAAGATTATAATCAACACGCGCAACATACAGACGCTGTACCCCATCGCCGCAGAGGTGGCAAAAAAGATCAACTTTTCGAATACAAAGGCGACGTTTGGGTTTACCGGCGAGACCAACATCGGGATGGTGTTCTATACGGCCCTCCAGTCGGCCCCCTGCTTTGTGGAGGACGCGCCGGTGCTGATTCCGCTGGGGGTGGACCAGGATCCCCACTTTAGGCTGACCCGGGACGTGGCGCCCAGGATCGGGAGGCCCAAGCCCGCACTCATACACAACATGATGATTCCGGCGCTGCAGGGTCCTGGCGGCAAGATGTCGGCCTCGGATCCAAACGGCGCGGTGTACACCACGGACACCCCCGACCAGGTGAAAAAAAAGATAAACAAGTATGCGTACTCGGGCGGTCAGCCCGATGTTGATGCCCATCGCAGGCTGGGCGGCAACACGGACGTGGACGTGTCATACCAGTACCTGAGGATGTTCTTCGAGCCCGACGATGCCAAGCTAGAGTCCATCCGGGACGACTATGCGTCGGGCAGGATGCTCACCGGAGAGATCAAGTCGGTTCTGATCGACAGGATTAACGGGTTTCTCGAGGGGCACCAGCGGCGCAGGGAGGAGGCCAGGGACAGGGTGGAGGAGTTCCTCATGGAGAACGAATGATGAGGACGAGGATATCCTGCGCGGACGCGTACGAGGCCCAAAAGCTTGCCGGACTGGTATACCCCGGCAGGGGCGAGGAGACGTATGTCAGGGAGGTTCTCAACGTGATCGAAAACGAGATTATCGTGTCGGGCAGGGACAAGGCGGCCCACAGCATAATGCTTGCAGACAGGGCCAGTGTGGACAGGTTTGTGGACTTTGTCCAGTCCGTGCTGGAGGGAGAGCACCGGATCACGGGTACTGCGATCGGCGAGGACGACGGCACGGTGGAGATTACAAAAGAGTGATCACACCAGCGACCTGTCGACCTCTCGCCCCAGCTCCTGCCTGACGCGCAAAAAATAGAGGCGCGTGGTATACGGCATCTCGTCGAGGTTTTCATCGATCGCCACCGCGAGGTATCTTACGGCGCGCTTTGATACGTCCAGGTTAAACCTCATCGGCAGTATGGAATCCTGTACGACGTTGATCTTGTCCTGCAGGTGGGGCGGCGCATACCCGCGAGCAATCTCGATTATCCTGTCGTACCACCGCGCAAGGTGTCCGGGCTGTAGTCCCTGCTGCATGTCGGCCACGTCGTCGTCAAGTTTTTTGAGCATCCTGTTTATGATGGCCATGCCGTACATGGACGGGATTTGTTTTATCCGGCTTGCTCAAAGTTTGGCGAGCTGGCTGTCAATTTGGGTTTGCCGTCAAAGTCCACCTCGGAGTTGCGCAGCCTCGTGCTTGAGAGGCGCCTGCCGTCGTGGGCCATCACCATGGGGACCGCCACCACCTGGACGGGGGGCAGGTCTTTCCGGGCGCGCAGCCTGTTCAGGTGGTCGCCCCTGTGGGCGGTCTCCTCGCTTGCGACCAGGGCCTGCACGCCGCCCACCGTGCGGCCCGCGGTGGCGACGGAGGAGGCCGCGGCCCCCGGGCTCCCCGCCACGCCGCCCCCGAGCACGGCGGGTCCAAAGTCGTCATCAAGGCGCACGATTGCAAACTCCGATCCCGGAAAATGCTCTTTGATCAAGGCCGCGAGGTTTTCAAACCTGCGCAGGTAGTTGTTGAACGGAATCTTGCCGCGCCGGGCCGCAAAGTCGTCGCCGGTCAGGCCTATGATCACAAGCGAGGATATCGAAAACGCCTCGCGGAGCAGCTCGAGGTGGCCCCTGTGCAGCAGGTCGAATGTGCCGCCCGTGGCGACCGTCTCAAACCTAGGCATATCCACGCGCGCGCGCGTCCGAAAATAAACCTACCACCCCGTCGCGGTGCGCAAGATGCCGATCGGCGGTTTGCAGCCGCGGATCAGCGCCGTGCTGCCGGTGCGGCGGCGGTGGTGGTGGTGGTGACGATGGTGACATACAGTCACAAAGAATACGCGGCCGCATTGCGCCATTTGGTTGCTTATTTTACCAGTATTATTGTGATCGGACCCTTGGAGGCGATCGGCACGTCGTGCTGGTCCCACACAAACGTCTCTGCAAAGTACAGTCCCGGCGCGCGCGGGATCCACTGGACGGTGGGGGCCGAGTCCGGCGTGCCGTAAAAGCTCCCCGCTGCGGATCCCAGAAACTCGATGTACGGATCGTTGCCAGACTGCTTGATTTGGACCATAAACACATACGGCTGGATCCGGTCGTCCGATATGGACTGGAATTTCAGGTTGCTCGTAATGTCGACGGTGTCGCCTACGGCCAGGTCGGAGGCGCGGCGTCCGTCTTGGACGGCAAACACGGGGTTTCCTATCGTTACAAGGTTTGTGATCGAGTGCACCTTGCGCTGCGGGACCGCCGCGTTTACGCTGTCCGACAGGAGCGTGTCAGACTCTGCAAAGATCCGTACCGACATGACCCGCGGGGAGACAATCGGCGGAAACTCGAACGTGTATGTAAAACCAGGCAGGATTGCCCCCGCGGAGACGGACTCGACGCGCAGCAGGCGGGGCGGGTCAAAGTCGTCATAGTGGGCGGCATACACCGTGGTGTTATGGGACGTAACGTCCACCCCCTTGTTGGAGACGGTGCCGTTTACGGTCACGGCCGTCCCGTTGTTTGACACGCCGGTGCGTGATATCATCAGGTCCTCCTGCTTTGCAGGCGACGAGTTGAACGCCTCTACGTCCACGGACACCAGCGATATGTCGGGGTTGGCAGACTCTGATCTCACCACGTATGGGGACATGCCGTTGGGGGGCACCGTGTCGATCACCGTGTGGCCGCGGGCGGTCTCGATTATCTTGGTGCCGGATCGGTCGTAAAAGATTGCCCGTATGACAATCTCGGACATCGCGGTCAGCGTGTTCCGGTTTTTGATCTCACCCACCACGACGGCGCGGCCGTCTGCATCCTTGTATACGTACGGCGACTCACTGGTGGTGATCACGGATATGGTGCCCGCCTTGTCGATCATCTGGGCAAACGACGGCTGGTTGGCGGCTGGGACGGCGGCCAGAACTGCGGCGGCTGCAATGACGGTTGCCACAAGCATGTACGACATTGACATCACCCCTGACTGGCCGTCGGTATTAATGATATGTGTTATGATATAATATGAACAAGATGGTTAGAAGCTTCAACCCAAATGCCTGAAAATCCAGACGGTCAAAAAGATGGGTCGAGATTAACGTCTCTTTTTCATTGCGGTGATCGCCAACCAGTATACCAAACCTGGCGTCAAACCTACAATTAGTGGAATCCATACCGGCCATCCATCTACTGCGCTTGCCATGCATTGGGGGCAAAACCCATCCTATTTAAATCCATCCAGAAATGCGGATTTTGCGACAAGGGGGTTGGAGGCGGTCAGGCGGGGCATTGGGTCGTGTGCGTGGGAGAACCCCCGGAACGATCCGCGGGCGGCCCACCGCCACGTCTGCGACCGGTGTGCCGGCCCCAAGATGGTAAATGGACTGGACGGGATTTGAACCCATGACCCCCCGCGTGCAAGGCGGGTATACTACCAGGCTATACTACCAGCCCACGGCGGACGGCGGCGGCGGACGGATTTTAATTGTTGTCTTTGCCGAGGCCACGCGGGTGGAGGCGGCCGGGGGGTTTGCCGTCTGGCGGCGGGGCGGCGGGGCAGTGCCGGCCAACCAAACCCCCATCAAGCATACGAATGCTTAATTTAGCACGGGGGGCATAACGCGTGATGGCAGGGGCGGCATACCTCAACGTCGGAGGTACAGAGTGGGTGATCATAGTGTTTGTGGCCCTGGTGCTCATACTCGGGACGGGCCGGCTGCCCGACGTGGCGCGCAGTCTGGGCAGGGTATCTTCGGAATACAAGAGGGCGCGGACGGAGGCAGAGTCGCAGCTGCGCGGGATTAGCAACGCAGGCAACGACATAGTCGGTCCGGGAACCAACATCAGGGGACCTGTCAAGGACGAGCGGCAAAAGTTTGAGATGATTGCCAAATCCCTGGATATTGATCCGGCGGGCAAGGACACCGACAGCCTGAAGAAACTGATCAGCGACAGCGTGGTCGGCGGTACGGGTCTGGACGACAAAGAGGCCGCCACAAACGAACGCACGGATCCGGATGACGCGAAAAATGACGGCAAGACAAACGACTAGTGACTCGACTTTATCCGGTACTGCCCCGTGTCCAGCCTCTTTTTGGCAAACCGGTAGTATTCGGGTACGATCTCGAATCCCAGATACCGCCGTCCGTGCATCTTGCCGAGTACGGCCACCTGTCCGGATCCCAAAAACGGATCCAGCACGGTGTCGCCCTTTACGCTAGAGTATTCCAGGATCTTGGTGACCAGCTCTGCGGGCAGCTTTGTGGGGGTCTTTTCATCCCCGCTCCAGTACTCGCGCTTTATATCCCACACGTCCTCCCTGTCCCGGTAGTGCAGCGACCGCCCGTCACCGTCCCGGTCCTTTGGCCCAAACCTTGCAAACGGGTAAAACGCCCGCTTTGACTTGTTCTTGCACACGTACAGGCAGTGATAGTGCGACGTGACAAACTTTTTGCGGGTGACAACCCCAAACTGGTACTTCCAGATCAGGTGGTTTACGGTGTGAAAGCCCACCTCGTCGATGGCCGTCAGTATGTCACGCAGGTGGTTCCATCCCGAAAAGACGTACATGCTACCCGACTCGCGGAGGACGCGGAACGCCTGGGCCATCCACCTGTGCGTAAACTCGCCATAGTCCGATCCCACCACCTCGCTGTACCCCTTTAAGACGCGCCCGTCCTTGCGGTTGTAGTTGGCGCGCGTCGCCCCAAACTCGATCGCAAACGGCGGGTCTGTCACTACAAGGTCGACCGAGCCGTCGGGCACCAGTGCGGCCATGCCCTTGACGCAGTCGCGGTTGTATATAGAATCAAGCTTTGGTTTTCCAACCATGACGTTTATAGGAACATCCCCGTTAATAGTAATGCGGCATTCATGTCACACCAGTGTCTAGATAGAGTGATCATGTGATAATCGAGTCGTGGTTATGACATGCACCACGAATGTGGATTGCAGAGAAATTTACGCTATGTGCATATAGCCGCGAACATAAGTCCTGCGGACGCCTGATCAGCAGTAGCGTCCGCACGGATCAACCCAGCCGTAATGCAGAGCAACTCACCGTGTGAATTTTTTTCCAGCGA
>JAHRAJ010000032.1 GCA_020027365.1 Cenarchaeum sp. | reverse complement strand
AAACTGTCCAAATAGTGTGATTTTACTGAAATTTATCTAATATTTACCGATTTTTTAGCAAAAATGTGCCAACAGTCAAACAGTGGGGATGGCAGGTTGTAGACTGCCGATCGATATCACAAGTGATCTTGCACTGTTAAGTCCGCGGTATCTTTTACCGTGGTTGTAAAGTCAGGGAGTTTTGTGTGAATTGTTATTGCACCGACTCTGACTCTATTCCTGTAAAGGCAGCTTTTTGAGAATTTTCGTATATAAAGCACCCTGACTTAACAGTCTAGGCGAAAACTCCCACCAACTTAACAGTGTACCACAACCCAAGGTTAATAAGTGCTGTACCGTACGGTACGGTATGAAGGCCCGTCTGACGTACGTACCGATCAACGTGGCAGAGCAGTTTGACGACTTTATCATAGAGCGCGACGAACAGGTGCTTGACGCGGTGAGGGCCAGAACGCGCGATTATAGCACCCTCTCCCTGATAAAGCTGCTATACCAAATCAAGACGGGTCCGATGTCGTTTACAGACCTGTACATGAAATCAAACATCAGGATGAAAAAGTCCTTTTTGAGGTACCTTCACCTGTGCCTGGACTATAACTTTGTAAGCAAGCGGGTGAACAAGACCAGCACAATCTACTCGATAACAGAGCGCGGCATGACCATGCTAGAGCTGTTTATGCAAAAAAACTGCCAATGACGGCAGGGGATCGTGATCAGTCGTCCGGCCCCCCCCCCCCGCACCGCCCGCATTTTCAGCAAAGCTGATAATCAAGTGCAGGTAGAAAACACCATGATAAAGATCAAGGGATCGGGCGACGGGGGGCAAGAGGTGACGGCCACCGTGTCCGACTTTACCGACGCGATCGGGTATTGCGAGTACAAAATCCCGTTTCAGCTTGCAGGAATAAGGGCCCCGCCGTCGGCCGAGACCATCAGCGGTTCAAAGGCCCACAAGGAGGAGGAAAAATACGAGATGGAGCACGTAGAGCTGGAGCCGATCACGCCAGAGCAGCTCTCCGACATGAAGCAGGATGTCGAGTTTGCAAGGGAGACGGTCCTTACAAAGTACCAGCAGACCGTGGCTACAGGCAAAGGAGGGAAGACCGTAACGCTCTCGCTGTTTGGCAGATCCGACAAGATGCTCAGGTCTGACAGCCGCCTGCTTGTCCAGGACGACAAGTTTCCGGCAGACCCCCAGAAATACGCGGAACGGTTCGAGCCATACCCCAACCAGATGCTCCAGACGCTGACATATCTCAACTCCAGGTTCTCCGACGACGGCACCTACAGCCCAGACGAGTGGATAGACATCCCGCATGCCGAAAAGTCGTGGATAATCCAGATCAAGGATCGCGGCAACGGCAACCGTCCGTTCAAGATATTCCGCGGGACGCAGACCGAGGAGACGCGGCTGTTCCTCGAGAGGTCCGCCCAACGGTTTGCACTGCTTGCGCTGGGCAGCCTGGACATGATGCACCACAACAGCGCAAAACGGTGCGCCCCCTGCAGATACTTTTCCCAGTGCGATGCCAGAATACAAAACGAGTGACGGCCCGTCGTCGCAGACTGCAAACAAGGGTTGGTTATTCGGCTAAAAAAGCGGTCTGGCAAGTTGTTGTAGAATAACACCAACCCCAGCAGGTTGCGTTTGGGTCGCCGTGCGTCGGCAGACGCCTGCCGCCTATTGATCGTGCGGGTCATTTATCACTACAGAGTCGCCGATGTGGTCATACTGCCCCAGCCCGAGCCATTCGCCATCGCGCACGCCCCAGACCTCGTAGTTTACATGCATTAGATCGCCTGCCGGATTTAGTTTCGTGGATCCGATTGATCCGCTATAGTTGCCGGCCACGGCCGGCAGCACGCGCTTGATTTCAGTAACGTCGAGGCCCTGTGCCTCGAGTATCGACAGTCCGACCACCCATGCCGCGTCATATGAAAAATGCACAAACGTGTTTGGGACAACCCCCAGCGTATCGGTCAGATGCGCCTGGACCCGCTCATAGGTCGGGCTCTGGGAGGCGGCCACCTGCACGGTCGTAAACGCAACCTTGTTTGTAAACTCGGCGCCTATGGGATCCGTGACCAGTTTTAGATCCCGGGTCACGGTGCCGGGGCCGAACCACCGTATGTCGCCAAGCACGCCATATTCTGACGCAGACTGCATCAGATGGAGCGCCTCGTCAAATCCAAGAAACAGCACGCCGACCCTGTCGGCTCCAACCCGGTCCACGTGTTCCTGCACGCTTTGCGCCAGCAGTGACAGGGATGCCGAAAACTCGGTTAGTTCCGGATTGTACCTGATGCCGGAATCCACCAGTCCGCCACGCTTTTGAAACGACCTTGTGGATGAATCCTTTAATCCGTCCCCCCACGTGTCGCCGCGCCAGATGGGCACCATTACCTCGACGCCTGCATGGTCCAACAGCTTGCCAATCGCGACGCCCTGGTTGGAGTCGTCCGGGATCAGGCGGTAAACGCTGTCGTCTGGTATGGCCAGGGAGGAGGCCGACGAGCAGCAGCTTACAAGCAGCATGTTGTTGGAATCCGCATAGCCCTTGATGTTTTGTATGCTGGAGCTTGCAATCGGGCCGATTACCACGGGCACGCCCCTTGCATAAAGTGACGCAAGCCTTTCAAGCGCGATGACGGGGCTTGTGGCAGAGTCCTCCGCAAGGGCCTTTAGACTCCACCCGGCGCCCGCCTCTGCAAGATGCGAGTTAAAGTCTGCAATGCCCAGTTTTGTCCCCTCTAGGTTTTCGGTGCCATGCGTGGCAAGATCCCCCGTCAGTGGCAGGAGGATCCCGATCGTGACCTCGCCCTCGAGCACCGGTGCGCCGGGGGCGGCGTCCCGCCCCGCGGGCGCAGGCGGCAATACGTCGCCACCGCCCACACCCGGAACCGGCGCGATGCCGCCGCCCATGGCCGCATATGCAATTCCGGCGGCCACCACAGCCGCCGCAATGACGACGACGGCCGCCCCGGCGGGTCGCCTGCCTTTTGGTGCCAACGCCGTTGCACAAAACGCGTCATTGTTAAATGATCTGACGGCCCAAGATCCCCGAGGTGCCGGCCATGCCGCGCACGGTGTTTGACGCACCGGGCGGCATCCATGCCGCCGTCCCGCCGCCGGCGCCGCGTCGGCACCAGCCACCGGAAAACCGCGCCGAAACCGGGCGTTGGCCAGTCCCCCCGGCGGGGTCTGGCCGGTCAAAGATCTCGGTTTTTATTCAGAGGCGCCGGTTGAGGCGCATGCTTGACGGCAAGATGAAAGATCTGCTGCTCCGACAAAGGCTGGGATATGTCGCGACGGTCTCGCCGGATGGCTCGCCCAACGTGTCCCCCAAGGGGACAATCCACGTGTGGGACAAGACGCGCCTGGTATTTGCAAACATCAAGTCCCCCCGGACGGTAAACAACATACGTGCCGACCCAAGGGTGGAGATTAACGTAATCGATCCCATATCCCGTCGCGGCTACCGCTTTGGAGGGACGGCCCAGATCCTGGATCCCGGCGCAGGATTACACGGCAGAATACTATCGTTTTACAGGGATTTGGGTGTGAGGAGCAGGATACTCGACATCATATTGGTGTCCGTCGGCTCTGTCGACGAGGTGACCTCGCCGCTGTACGATCTAGGAATCCCCGAGGAAGACATACGCCAGACCTGGAAAAAGAGGATCCTGTCCCAGGACTAGCCGGCGCTGGCGGCACCCCCGTCGCCCGTCTTGCGCCGGAGCCGCATCAGATCCTCCTTTGTCTTTTCATGTTCAGACCTCTCCTTTTCAAGCAACCGCTTTACCGTCTCGACCTCCTTTTGTGCTATGCTCAGTTTTGCCTTCATCGATGCGACCACCGCGCTTGCTGCCTCTACCACGTTCTTGGGAGAGCCGGTGTCGGTGCCGCCGCCCCTGCCGGCCGTGTCCGTTCCTTTTGCCCCGACAACGCCCCGTTGCTGGGCGGCAAGCCCCCCCGCATCGCCCACCTTGCCAAGCATCTCCTGGTACCGGTCTTCTGCCTCTATCCTCTTGACGCCAAGCTGGTTTAGCCGGTCCTGGGCGGCCTCGACATCCCGCCGTATCTTCTCATATTTTTCGGCGTTTAGCTCAATGTCCTTTTTCACCCGATCCAGCTGGGCCGTTGACTTGGAGATGTCTTCGAGTCCGGACTCTTCCTGCGCGCACCGTTTTTTAAGATCCTCAAGCCTTGCCGCGGCCACCCTCTCCTGCCGTTCAAGCGAGACAATGCGGTTTTTCCCCTCGTTTGTCTCCTTTTTTACGGACATGAGTCCGGCCACCGCTATGTCATACTCGCTCTTGACGTCTACAAGCTTGGCAGACAGCCCGTCAAGCTCGCGGCGTTTTGCAACCATCACCCCCTCCATGTCCCTGATCTGCGACTCTAGTTCGCCCCTTTTTGCAAGCCCCGCACCGCCCCCGCCATCACCGGCCGCGGCACCGCCGTCTGCGGCCCCCGCCGGGCCGCCTTGTTCCACACCCGCAGACCGTGTTTTGTTCCCCCCCACACTGCCGGCCCCCCCTGTTTTTTGCTCATTGGCGTCGTCGTCGTTGTTGTTGTTGTTATCGTCACCGCCGTCGTTGTCGCCCCTCCCGGCCCCGGCACCGTCACCCTCCGACCCGCCGGCATCCGGGGCAACGCCGCCCGCGCCACCGTCCCCCCGCCCGCCGACGTCGGATGCCCCGACGCCAGCATCATCATCCCCGTCCTTGCCGTCGTCACCCCCGTTCCTTCGCCACCCAAACAGCCCCAACTTTCACTCCCCTCCCGACCTATGCCTGACAAACTTTACGTAAAACCCTATCCCTCCGGCCGCAAAGCCCGCCACAATGGCAGCCGCGCCAAGCCCCGGACTGTCCGCCAGGTACACGGGGGCCGTGATGAAGATCAGCGCGCCCAGCAGTATCAGGAAAAACCCGCCATTGCCCCTTGATCTGTTGTGTCTGTTGTACGCCACCGCCGTCACCCCAACCAGGCCCTGATCATCCGCCCCACCTTGCCCCGCCCCACGTCAAGGATGAAGGGTCCAATCTTTGGCCCCCGGTCGGTCCCCAGAATTATCCGGTAAAGCGCCCGGAAGAGATCCCTGGGGGCCGCGCCGTTTGACTTGGCCGCCTGGTATATCGAGTTTTGTAAATCCGCCGGATCCTCCGTCCCCTCCAGCATGTCGGCCACGCCCGCAAGTGCGGCGCGGACCTCCTTGCCAATCTCCGCCCCCCCGTCGCCGCCACCGCCGCCACCGCCGCCAAAGTCGTCCGCATAGTTTCCCGCCAGCCCGACAAGCTCCCTTACAGCCAGACTCTGCGCGTCCTCCTCGCCAATGACGCCGTAATCCGCAAGCTTTTTGGTCACCCTGTCGACCCTGTCCTCTACAAATATCCCGGCCAGTTCGGCGGCCAGCCTATAGCTCACGTGCGGTGCAGCGCCGGCGGGCGGATCCAGCAGGTTGACATACTCGTACAGCCCCCTGAGCCTGGCCGCCCGCGCCGGGTTGTCGATCTTTGCACGCCCAAAGTAGACGTCCTCCAGCTCGTTATACTCGTCCATCAGGGCGGGGATGTCATCAAACCCCAGCTCCCTTGCACCGGTAATCCTCTTGTACAGCAAAAGCAACACCGACCGGGGCGAGCCGTACCGAAACCACCTCTGCGCGGTCACCACGTTGCCGGCAGACTTTGATATCTTTTTTCCGCCCTTGTCCAGGAACATCTCGTACTTTACATGGTGAGGGTGTGCAAACCCAAGCACCTCGTCGGCAACCCAGTCGTTGACGCGTACCGAGTCCATGATGTCCTTGCCATACGCCTCAAACCTGATGTCCAGCGCCTGCCACCTAGCCGCAAACTCCACCTTCCATGCAAGCTTGCCGCCGGCCCCGGAGATGTCGGCCTCGCCCTCGTGGCCGCATCCCCTTACAACCGACTCTCCAATCTTGGCGTCACCGCACCTGTACCTGACCCTCCTACTGTCCTCCAGATAATCGTGCGCCTCTGCCGTGTACAGCCTCCCGCAGCCGGCGCACACCGGATGGTACGGCAGATACCTGGTATACTTTTCCTGCCCGACCATCTCGGATATCCTTTCGCCAATCCTCCCGCGCTCTGACAGAATGCGGTGAATCTGCTCGGCAAACTCCCCCCTCCCGTACGCGTCGCGGGCCCTCTCAAACCTATACTCCACCCCAATCCTGTCCAGCCCGTCCAGCAGCAAGCTGCTCATGTGCATCCCATACGAATCGTGACACCCGTCGGGATCCGGGATTGCCGACACCGGCCTTGCCATGTGCTCCTCCAGCGAGGCCGGCATCCCGTCCGGTATCTTGCGCAGCCCGTCAAGATCGTCCGAGTATGCCACCAGCTCCGAGCCATGCCCCATGTCCTCAAGCGCGAGCTTTACGCCAAACGCCCTGACGGCATCCCCGATGCTCCCAATGTGGGGTATGCCGGACGCCCCAAGCCCGCTCTCCACCCTCAGCATGTCGGTGCTGCGCCCCAGCCCCTCTTCGCGCTCCACCATCTCATGCGCAAGCTTGTCAATCCACGTCCCCCTCCCGATGACATCCTGTCGCCCGTCCGTCAACTCATCCAAGCTCCTTTGCCATGTACGGGCCGTCCAGCGCATACCCAATCCCCCTGTAATACGGGCGGGTTCCCACTGCGCTGATTACCAGCATCCTGCCGGCCCCAAACTCTTCTGCGGATATCCGCTCGGCCTCTGCCATCAGCCCCCGCCCCAGCCCGCGGTGCTGTATGCCGTCCGAATCCCGATCCCCGGGCCGCAACGACCTGCCATACACATGCAGCTCCCTCACCACGGCGGCGCGCCCCGACGCCGACGTGCAAGACCCGCCGCCGCCGTCCGCCCTCCCCGCCACCTCGTCCCGGTGCGCCCCCCGTCCGGGCATCCTCAGCCTCAAAAACCCGTAAATCCGCCCATCCCCGTCATCATATGACAAAAAGACCTCCCTGCCGTCAGCCGCATCATACTCTTGCCGGTTCATCGCAAGCCCGCCTGCACCGCCCCCCGCAGACAGCCCGGCCTCGCGGCACCGGATGCACCTGCACGACATCCCCCTGTCACGCATGCTCTTGTGTACAAGCTGCCGGAGGTTGCCCGATCTGGGTCCGGCCACAATCTGGTCCGGCGAGATCTCCCGCTGCACCCTCATTATCCGGACCCACGGGGGGACGCGCGCCTTTACCTCGGCAAGGACCCGTATCATCTCCTCGTCGGAATACGGGCGGTACCCCCCGGACGCATACTCGTCATACATCGGCGTGTCCTTGATCACCAGCGACGGGTATATCTTGAGCATGTCGGGCCTAAACCTCGGATCGTCAAACAGCCTCGCAAAGTCCTCGATATCCTCCTCGGGGGTCATCGTCGGCAGCCCCGGCATCATGTGTGCCACAATCTTATACCCCGCATCCCTGGACACCCGGAACGACTCGACGACCTCTGCCATCCCGTGCCCGCGGTTTGTCCTCTCGTACACGCGCTCGCGCAGGCACTGCACTCCAATCTCCACGCGGGTCACCCCGTACTCCAGCATGTCGTCAACGTTTCGAACCCCGCAGTAGTCTGGCTTTGTCTCCACGGAAAACCCCACGTTGCGCACACGCGCGCCCTCGTTTGCCGCCTTTGCCCCGTGCAACGTGGCAGACTCAAACCCGTTGAGGGCGTCATAGCACGACTTTACAAACCCGGCCCTGTACTCCCCGGGCATGAACAAGAACGTCCCGCCAACCACCACCAGCTCCATCTTTTCAACGTCATGGCCGTACGCCACAAGCTTGTCAATCTTTGACGTGATCTGCGCCCCCGGATCATACATGTTTTCCACGGCGTTTATCACGGACGGCTCCGTCCCCACGTAGCTGTTGGGCGTATTGGACTCGACGCCGCCAGGGCAGTAGGTGCACCGCCCGTGCGGACACGCATACGGCATCGGCATCAACGCAACCACCGCCACGCCCGAGGCGGTCTTTACCGGCTTGCGTAGCAAGACGGGCCTGAGCCTTGCAAAATCCCGCCCGGACACGCTGGACAGAATCTCGTTGTTCCTCGGCATCCGGTCAAGCGAATACTTGGAGCACGCCCTCTTTATCTCCGCCACCACCTGCCCCCTGGACGGGTTTTTGGCGCGCAGCAAATTGCTCGTAATCTCCACGCATGCCAGCCTAAGATCCTGATCGTGTCGTGACATACCGCGTCATCGGCTAGCATGAATCTCCGACCGGCACGTGATCATCAGTACAACGGCCAAATCATCTACCGCCGTTTTGTGCGTGTGGCACCGCGCCCCTTTGGAGCCGTCGCCCGCCGTTTCGCAGTCTTTGCGCCCCCGGCCCGGGTCTTGCCCTTTGCAGTAACGGTCCGCCTTTTGCCAGCCTTTCTTGTTACACTGCGTCCGCCCTTTTTGGCAGCCGTCGTTGTGCCGGCCCGCCGTTTCGCAGTCCTTTTTGCGCCCCCGGCCCGGGTCTTGGCCTTGCTCTTTGTCTTTGTCTTTGTCTTTGTAGCCGCGGCCCGCCGTTTCGCAGTCTTTGCGCCCCTGGCCTTGGTCTTGCCCTTTGCAGTAACGGTCCGCCGTTTCGCAGTCTTTCGTGCTACACTACGTCCGCCCTTTTTTGCCGCCGTCGTTGTGCCGGCCCGCCGTTTCGCAGTCCTTTTTGCGCCCCCGGCCCGGGTCTTGGCCTTGCTCTTTGTCTTTGTCTTTGTAGCAGCGGCCCGCCGTTTCGCAGTCCTTTTTGCCGCACCCGTGCGCCTTTTGGGGGTGATTGCCGCATCCCCGCCATTGGCGTCTGCGGCCCTGCCGCTCTTGAATTTTGCAAGCTCCGCCTTGAGCGTCTGCAGCTCGCGCAGTATCTCCATCTTCTTTAGCTGCTGCTCAGATTCCGGGCTTTGTGACTCGCTTGTCTCGGGCTTTTCAGACATTAACCGTCATCCCCACAATGTCGTTTTATACCTTGTCCTTTTTAACAAGCGTCCCTTGCTCGCCGCCGTCGGCCACCCGTGCACCGCCGCCCCCGGCACCGCCTCCAGAGCCGCCCCCATGACCGTCAGGGGGATCGTGTTTCGTCGCCGCCAGACCCTCCCCCTGCCGCTGCATCTCCTTTCGGTATTCCATCTTTAGCCATATCGGGGTGATTATGGTGGTGACCGCCACCATCAGCACGATGGTGGAATACACCTCGGAGTTTAGTATGCTCAGCGACACGCCCACGCCTGCCACAATCAGGCCCACCTCGCCCCTTGATATCATCCCGATGCCGACCCTCATGCCCTGGGCCCTGTTCTTGAGGAACACGGCGGCGGGCAGGCCGCAGCCAAGCAGCTTTGTAACCACGGCTATGACAATCACCACCCCGCTTAGCATCAATATGTTGAGATCCACAGAGGTAAAGTCCACCTGTGCGCCGATTATCGCAAAGAACAGGGGCGCAAATATCAGTCCGACCTTGCCGATGTAGCTCTCCACCTTTTCAAACACCTTTGTGGTGGACAGCGCCATCCCCACCGCGAACGCGCCCACGATTGGCGACAGTCCTATCGAACCTGCAAGGGCGGCGGCCCCAAAGAAAACCGCCGTCGCAATCCCCTCTACGCTCCCCTTTGCCTTCCACAGGTTGGGTGTGACAAACTTTGGCACCAAAAACACCGCGGCGACCAGCATGACCGCAA
This sequence comes from Cenarchaeum sp., assembly GCA_020027365.1. The sequence goes on along the minus strand of JAHRAJ010000032.1, from coordinate 850 downwards.
AGAATCCAAGCACCTTGAGGATGGTGATCGTAATCTCCCCGATGTCTATGTTTTCCACACCGTCACCGCCGGCCGCGATGGACGAGACGACCGACAAGACCGCGATTGCAAGTATGTCGTCCACGACCGCCGCGCCGATTATCAGGCGGGCCTCGGAGGTCTTTATCTTGCCAAACTCGTTTAGGACCTGGATCGATATGGCGATGCTTGTGGCGGTCAGCGCCGTGGCGATCATCATGGACTGCAACGCGTCGTATCCGAACATCTGAAACGACACCAGCCCCGCAAAAAACGGCACCACCACGCCAAGCGTGCCGACGGTAAATGACGCCTTGCCCCCCCTGAGAAACTCCTTGGGGGTCATCTCCAGCCCGGCCATGAACAGGATTACAATCGCCCCAATCTCCCCCAGTGCCTTGATCTCGGGCCCAATCTGCAGCAGCTGCTCCCCGTCCCAGACAAGAAACGATCCCAGTGCAAAGGGGCCGATTATCATGCCGGCCAGCAGCTCGCCCAGCACGATCGGAAGCTTCAGCCTCAAAAATACCTCCGCCATGATCTTGGCGGCAAACAAAAGTATCCCAATCCCTATGATGATCTGGATAAAGTGCGCCTCTGCCGCCATCAGACGTGCTGGAATGACGGGCAATATAAGACGATTACCCCCGGCGGCGGCCGCAGGGCGTCCAGCCATCCCGCAGGCAGGCAGGCGCACACCCGTGCGGCGGCGGCGGCGGCGCAGGTCGCCGCAGGCACGCCAGCAAAGGGGCAGGCGATCAGGCGATCCGGACGGAGTTTACCTCCACCCTGCCCCTCCCGCCAACGACCCGCCCTATGACGCGGCTGCCGA
>JAHRAJ010000089.1 GCA_020027365.1 Cenarchaeum sp. | reverse complement strand
CCCTCGGGACGCGGCAGCTGATAGCCCGCGAGTTTGCCATCACGTACACCGCAAAGCACCCGACATGCGCAGGATCGGTGACTCCCAAAGTCGCAGCACGTGCACGTCAACCGCGTCACCGCAGGAGCTTGCCAGGTGGCAGATCCGTCAGGCTGTGGGTCTTCCAGATGAAGAGGGCGGGTTCGGGGTGTTCTTCGTAGACGAGTCTGTGTTTACGTACGACCGTCCCCGGCGACAGGTACTGTAGTACGAGGGCGACGGTCAACGTCGGAACGGGCGGCCACAGGGGATCCAGATCGGCGCCAGGGACGACAAGGGCGCCAAGCAGATGTTCCGCGGGTGCAAAGTTCCACGGCACGGCCGCACTCGTTCCTGCGCGAGCTGCGCCGCCGGTGCTACCGCGTGGCCGTGGCATGGGACGACAAGGCGCCGCAGCACACCGCCAGCATCACGGGACCGTCGAATCAGACTGGAATCCGGATGACGTTCATGCCGACGGCGTGCCCCGGCCAAACCCCGTCGGGGAATGCCGGGGCATGGCAAAGCGCCGCCTCCCGAACGGCGAGCACTGTCACGTTTGAGGACGTGAAAAAGGCAATCTCCGCGTTCCTCGGGACGCACAAGTTAGTTTTCGGCCGTGCCGTTTTACACGAAAAAGGCGTCGCTGATACTGGAAAACGGATGGCCGCCGCGTCATCAACACCGCCGCAGTCATTCCACCAGCTCTCTTTCTACTCCCGCCTCCGCACGACGGGTCCGATGGCGGCGATCATGACGACGCTGCTTGGCGTGACCGATCATCCGGCGCCGTCACCCTCCACATTTGATCGCATGGCGGTTTTCCGCGTTTTTGCACGGCGATGACACGGATGGCGTTAAAACACGCCGATCGCCCGGCTATCCGCAGAACTTGGGTGCGTGGCCATACACGGCCCTGACGGTGTCCGTCGGGATTGACGACATCGGCAGGTTTGCATCGGCCGCCAAGCTAGAGGCATACGCCGGGATTGTCCCGGTGGTAAGGTCGTCGGGCAAGCACACGTACATGGGATCCACAACCAAGCGCGGGGGCAACATGATGCGGCGGGTGCCGGTCGAGAGCATCCACACCCACAGGTATTACGCACCCGCCTCTGACATCTCCGCGTTCTACGACAGGATTTTCAAGGGAAAGCGCAACCACGGCAGGGCAACCGTGGCCGCTGCCAACAAGATGCTGGTGGCCGCATACCGGATGCTGCGGGAACAGCGTCCGTTTGCCTTGAATTACGGTCAGGATACTAGTCATGGTGAACACTGAGGATCAAGCCTCGATTTGTAATTATGGTGCGCCCGATAAAGGAATGAATGGTGATGTTGACAGCGCTGTGACAGCGGCGGCTTTGGATGGATGAATGTTCGGCTGTTTATTCAACGGAATGGATCCGTGTGAACAACACATGGCGCAAGCTGTGCACAAAGCTGCCGTGACGGCCGAAAAAACAACCAACGTCTATTAACCGGGCATACATGGATGCCTGTTTACGTCGCATCCGATATTGGGATCCCGTGATGGATGATAGTTTGTTCCAAAGCCAAGTCGCCCCTTTTGCCCCAGCCTGCCCAGACAGGTACGATTACAACAGAACCGCGACGCGCGTGCTGCATGTGCCGCCGGCCGCGCCGGATCACGTGCTCAGCCGGGGTATGAATATGTACGCGACCGCGATGATCTCAAGCCTTCCGATTATCATCAAAAAGCCCAGTGCCACCTTGGTGGCCGGATCCGTGTCGGCGTTTATGACGCCGGCCGACAGGCCGCCCGTGGTTATGACGCCGACCGCCTCGAAGAACGAGTCCTGGAGCGAGTCTCCCTGCACTGCCGACAGGTGCCCCGCCGTGGCCAGCGCGATGCAGGGCAGGGAGGCCAGGATGATGACCGTCGAGGCAATCTCCTTTTTGCTCTCGCGGCTCAGGCCGCCGCGCGTCCTGGCGCGCACCATCTTTAGCGCGTCGCGCATGTGGAAAAACCGGTAAATCTTAATCCCGCCGGCCGTTGAAAACCCGCACCCCCCGATTATCATCAGCACCACCAGGATCGAGTGGGCCGCGCCCCCCAGCCCCCCCAGGCTGTCGGGCTGCAGCCCGGCGGTGGTGCTTGCGGATACGGCGTAAAAGGAGGACAGCACGGGATCAAACCCGCTGAGCGCCGCAAACAGCAGGATGCCCCCGCCCAGGACCCCAAAGTACACCATCACCTCCCGGCCCAGCTTGGGCGACAGGAATTTTTTGCGCACAAACCCGTAGTGGAACGTAAACGGCATGGCCCCCAGCACCATGGCCGCCATCAGCACGACGTGCTCCTCCCACACCAGCCCCCCCAGGATGGTAGAGTTTGGCAGAAAGCCGCCGGTGGCCAGCGTGCTCATCGCAAGCGACATGTTGTCCACCATGTCGCGCTCCCCCAGTATGTACAGCAGGACGGCCACGATCACGATGTACAGCGTGAATATGATCGTGATCGTCCCGAACAGCTCGCGCAGGTGCAGTGTCTTGCCCGAGATAAACCCGCGCATCGACTGGAGCTTGCCCTCGGGGTAGAACGCGGTCATGACCAGGTAGATAAAGCTCATCCCCCCCACAAGCTGGGTAAAGCTGCGGTAGAACGTAAAGCTTTGAGGTAGGTCCTCGGGGGTGTCGTACAGGGATATCCCGCCGGTCGTAAACCCGGCGGCGCTTGAGAAAAAGCTGCTTGCAAAGGACTCTGCGCTGGTCTCCCCGGCTATGTGCGCCGTGTACAGGTAGGGGATTGTCCCGTACAGGGTGAGTATGAACAGGCTGGAGAACACCAGGATGGAGGCCTGCCGCATGTTGAGGCTGGCCTTTTCGCCGTAGGAGTTTAGGAAAAACCCGGTGACCAGCAGCAGCACGGTGGTCGAGTAGATGCCGGTGGCCGTCTGGGGGTCGTTGAGCACGATCGTGGCCATCACCGCGGGCACCAGCAGGAGCACGCCGGCAAACTGGAGGACAAACCCCAGGTTGCCCAGTATGGCCTTGACCGGCGGGCTGAGCAGCCGGGGCGGGGTCGTGCCGGCGTTGCGTATCACGCCGGCAATCCGGGTGTGCAGTATCATCCCCACCACCGTGCCCCCGCTCTTTTTGGAGGTGACGGGGAGCTTGCGTATGTTGTGGACGCGCATCATGTCCAGCGCCTGCTGGATTGTGGCCCCCTCCCCGATCGTCACGAGGGGGGCAGACATTATGTCCTCGAGCTTGGTGTGCTCGGCGGTGACCCGGGCGTCCCCGACCTTGCTGAGTATGTCCTCGTCGGTGACAATCCCCACGGGCCTGCGGTCGTCGGTGACGATGATGTCGTCGCGCTCGTAGTTTTGCAGGATCCGGGTGGCCGACCGCGTCGAGGTGCGCTTGTCAAGCATCAGGATCTCCTTGTCCATGTACATCGAGACGGGGCGGGAGAGCACGTAGGTGATCGACTTTTCGGGGCTTGCAGACATGTTACCATACCACCGCCGCCCGCTCACGTTAAATAATTACTGATCACGGTATCGCGCGGTCCCGCGCAGGCCGGGTGCGGCGGATCGGCGGCCGCGCCTTCTTCTGCTTCTCCAACCCCTCCACCGCCGCCGCGGGGGGGTGTTTTTGGCGCGTTTGGTAAAACATCCAGGCAGGAGGGGGCGTGGCGGGGGGGTGGGCGGTGATCGCCGGCCCCGGCAGGCCGCCCGCGGTGATCCCGCCCGGCCCCGTGGATCGGGTTACGAGCCGTTTGGCGGGGGGCGATCGGCCGTTTTGGCAGGCCCGCAGAATGCCCACGTAACACTTAAATTTTTTTCACATGCAGTATATACAGATGAATTCGACGGCTATCAATCCAAACCTGACATACCGGGTAAAGCAGCTTGGCAATGACGGGTTTATGGCACTGTGTACAGCAAACCCCGAGATATCCATATATGCAAAGAAAGAGGATGAAATAGAGGATAGAATAAATCTGGCGTTACAGGGATACATCACGTTATTCCCATACAAGGTAGACAGGATGTTGGTGGAGGACAGGAGCATCCGCATCAAACGAGAGCAATAACGCCATGCGCTATTATTTGCATCCTGCGGAAAGCACTGGCAAGCATCGGTTTTGAACATGCCCAGCTCTCACCCGCACAGGTGGCAACTTATATTCAGCGACAGACGCCAATAGAAGTGGTTTTGAACGTGACGAATCACATAACAGTCTTTTCCAATATTTCCGTCACCCTGCAAACTCAAGTAATAATGCTAGACGGTGACTGAATTGCCCGATTCGTATGTTCGGGACAAGGTAAGCGGTCGGGATGCCGTACGAGTATTTTGAGGCCCTTGCAAACACGTTGGGTGCGGGTTAGGAACGTCAGGCAAATCAAAATCGTGCAACGCCTTTGTAAACAGACCGTTAACGCAGTTTTACACGCATTGGACCAGTCGGCGGCAACGTCCTTTTCCTGCATCCGCTACGTCGTATCGCACGTAATCCCGTGCCACAAAAAGGCGGTCACGTGATTGGCATGGCAGGGCCGGGGCCAAGGCCGGCGCTTGGATGCCCAAGGGGGGCCAAAAACACGGGTAAGACCCTGTCGATCCGGTGTCAAAGATGGTTGCCGGCGGCGGTCGCGATGTGTCATATTGCCCGTTTGTTTGCAGGCGGTGCAGATTCGTGTACATTCCACGCCCCGGAGAAATCCGCAGAATCTTTTCGAGCATGCCGTATAAGGTTGTCCACCGTGAATGCCAGAAGAGTTGGATCAGGCAGGCCGATGCAGGGTGGCAGTAAGAACGTCCGAGCGGATGGCGGGATACTGTGATTAGACGCGATCGAGGCAGGATGATCCAGGTGGGGGAGGGGCGGCGCATGCGGCGTTGCGAGGCAAAGCATGACGGCGTAAGGAGATCCGCCAAACGATCGGCGCGCGGTTGCGCGCGCGCAGGTTTTGCAGGAGCGGGTCGTGCCGTACGACGGATATGCCGGCAGGCCGCGCAAGGTTGGCAGGATTGAAAGGTTGCAGAAAATCACTGGGTGGGGGGAGTGCCGACGATTCGCAACGCGGCGGGCGGTCGCCACTGCATGTCATACGGGAAATCGATCACGGCGGGTTTTGTACGCCAGAACCCATCCGAAGGCGGGTACAAACGTCGAAATTCGTCATCCAGGTGATCGCGCCCGGCGGCGGTTGGCGGCCCAAACCGCCGCGCCCGCGCCCCTTATAAGCACCGGCGCCGTAGTGTGCTTGTGAAGATCGACCAGGAGCGCGAGCCCGGATACGAGTCCGTCTCGATCGGCGAGGTCGGGTTTGTAGACCCGTACGCGCTGGAGGGAGTGGCCATACTGCGCGCCGACGACGGGAGGGAGTTTCCGCTGCGCGCGTTTTCAGGCGAGGTGGCCCGGCACATCACCAGGTTCAGGGACGGCGATTACCGGCGGCGGCGCGGGGGGGATGTGGGGGATTCCCTGTCGCGGCGGCCACGGCAGGGGCAGGAGGTGGGGCAGGGGCAGGAGGAGCTGCCGACGGTGTACAAGATGATCGAGGAGATCTGCGGGCACGGCGGGATGTTTCTGGCAAAGGTGAAGATTTACGAGAGCGGCGGCGCCCTGAGGGCAAACCTGTACCTGGCCGGCAAGAAGAGCGAGATGGTGCTGAGGAACTACAGGGCCTCGGACGCCCTGGCGCTGGCCGCGTATTGCAGCGCGCCCATACTGGTGCGGACAAGCCTGCTTGACGGGCAGGTGGCCGATGCTAGGTGACGATGTCAGACAGCCTGCCCTCGTCGAGCGCCCTCTTGACCTCCATGGCTATGCGTCGGCCCACCCCGAACGTGGTTCCGTACTGGTACTTGGTGTATGGGCTGGTGGTGGCCAGGATTGGGTTGCCCGGCACCCTCAGCGACACGTCGTATACCACCATGTCCAGATCCTTTGTGACCACGCTTTGCAGCGAGAACGGGCCTATGATGCCGGGCGGGTACTCTTGCCGGACGGCATCCACAAACCGGTCGCCCATGGATATCACAGACTCTAGCAGCGACTCCCTGACGCTGGCCGGCGTGTGGCCCACCTCTATGTTCTGCAGGTCGACGTCGATCTCGAGCTGCTGCCTTGCGGGCAGCGCGTTAAAGTCCATGGTGTTGGTCTGCAGCCGGCGCTCTATGCCCAGAAAGTCACAGTGGTCCGAGATCGGCGTGTGGAAAAAGTTAAAGTTGAGGTATGTGCCGATTGCAAGCTCCTCGATGCTGGCCTTTTGGAGGCCCTCGGGGGATACCAGCCCGCTCTCCACGCGTTGGCGCGCCTTGTCGTGATAGTCGGAAGGCGAGGACACCGTGAAGAACGCCCTCTCCAGCGGCCTGTCCCTTTCCTGCACCTTTACGATGGCCGGGCAGTCTATGTCGCCGGGGCCGTCAAACAGGCGCGGGTGGCGTATGCCGGCGCACCTGAGCAGGTGGTACTGGTTGCGCTCGTGGTGGCGCTCCTCGGCCTGGAACAGCGCGCGGTTGCCAAATATCGGCACGGCAAAGCGGTCCTCGATCGTGTCGTATCCGAGGTACGCCGTCAGCGACCTGTGGGGCACGACAAGCGTGCCGGTGTCGCGCAGCATGGACTGGGTGGCCTCGGAGGCCATGTCTGCAAACCGGGGCAGCACCACGATCTCGTCGGCGATGCGCGAAAACCTGCGGTACGGGGCCTCCCTGCCCTGCTGGCACACCACGACGGTTCCAAACCCCTCGTCCTTGGCACCGTCCATCACCTCCAGCGCAGAGTGGCTCCCTAGCACGCCGATCCGCGGATCAGAGTACGGGGGGGCGGCCACCACGTCCCTGATCTCCGAGGCGTTTATCACGCGGTGTGTGGGCAGGCGGCGTGTAATAAGTAAAACCGCGGACGGACTTTTATCACGGCTGGGCGGCGTCCGTCCATGGCATACAGCTTTGAGATGGTGCTGGTCGGGATGATCCTTTTGTCGGCGATGGTGGCCGGGGGGATTGCTTTGACGGCAAGGCGGAGGCGCGACGTCGTACCCCAGCCCCGCCGCAAAATCCGCAATCTCCCCGGCGTCCTC
>JAHRAJ010000055.1 GCA_020027365.1 Cenarchaeum sp. | reverse complement strand
GGGAGGGCGGGCGCGCCGTGGACGGCCTGCCCCGATCCGGGTCGGCCGGCGCCGCCCTGCCGCCGGTTACTGCCGGCGCAGCGGCGCCTTGGTCTGTGATGCGCCGCGGATTCAACCTAAAGCATTTATGCAAAACGCCCGCGACCCTTGGTATGCTGAGCACCGTGTATGCGGAGGTGATCAGGCGCCGGGATGCCTTGGCGTCTGCACTGAGGGGCCCCGAATATGACGTGATTGTACAAAAGGCAAGGGACAACTGGGTTGGCTATGTGCCCAGACCTCATGATGCGTCCGTCGCGGGGATTGATTCAAGCTTTAACAGCGCCAAGTTCCAGGGGGTCGACCTGTGGGTGGTCACGGCCGTGTCTGTGCGGTCCGACGGCGAGGTGCTGGGGGACAGGCATCGCGTGGGGCTGGGATCTGATGATGGCGGTGATGGCGGCGGTGGCGATGATGATGGCGGTGATTTGTATGGCATGGCAAGCAGGATGGAGGTAGAGGTGTGCGAGGCGACGTCCGAGCGCGCCGATCTGATGCTGATGGACGGCTCGATGCATTCGCAGCTAATCCTAAAAAAGCCCCGGTGGAACGAGAGGGTGATCCGGATGGTGAGGAGGCGGGGCAATGTTTTGTTTGTGGCAAAGACGTCCAGCACCCAGAGGCAGTTTCGGGATCTGGGATCAAAGGCCGGTGACATATTTTATTACAACCACGCGACGCGGGGCCCCGGGTTTTCAAAGCTGTTTGACGAGGGGGTGTACGGTCCGGGCATGTGCGTGGCGTCCACGTTTGTCCGCCTGAGCGACTCGACCCCGATAATCAAGGTGGAGTTTTTGGGGGTTGATCACGCCGAGTCTGAGATCAAGGGGGTCGTGGACGCGCTGTACAAGGACAGCGTCGGGGGGTACCCGTACGCGTTAAAGCTTGCGCACAACAACTGCAAGGTGTCCGGCCGGGACATTGCAAAGGTGTCCAGCATGCTGGGCATGGGCAACGAGATTGGCTCGCGGGAGGTGCTGGAGAGGTGAGCGGCAAGGGCGGCGGCAGGGGCAGTGTTCTGGGATACGTGGTGGGCAAGTCCACCCCGACCTCGGTGACCGCGCTGACCTCGCGCGCGCTGGCGGTGGGCGAGTATGCCACGATAGGCATGGCCGAGGGTGTCGTGCTGGGACTGGTGGAGAGATCCAGCATTGCGAGCATGGCGTTTGCCGACATACAAAACTTTGCCGATGCGGGCGATGCGGTCGGAGTCGCCGAGATGAACAGCAGGGACAAGACATACACGGCGCACATGGGGGTGCTGGGGTTTTTGAAGGATTTGCGGCGGGGGCACGTGATGGTGCCGTCTGTCCCGCCGGTGCCGGGCACGGCGGTGGGCCGGCCGGACGTGGAGGACTTGGAATCGGTGTTCAGCTCCGGCGGGCGGGGGTGGGCGCGCATAGGCCGCCTGCTGCACAACGACGACGTGGCCGCCGCCATAAACCTGGACAGCATAGTGTCGCGGCACCTGGGGATACTGGCGATGACGGGGATGGGCAAGAGCAACCTGGTGTCCCTGCTGGCAAAGCGGATTGGCGAGGTGGGCGGAACCGTCGTGATATTTGACTATCACAACGACTATACCTCGCTGGCCCTGCCGGGGGTCAACGTCGTTGACGCAAAGATAAACCCGCGGCTGCTTGATGCCGACCAGCTGTCCGACGTGCTGGAGGTGCGCGACGGCGCCAACGTGCAGCAGCGCGTGGTACGCATGGCCTTTAACAAGGGGGTGAGGGAGGCGGGCGACTTTTGGAAAAAGCTCGGCGAGGAGATTGAGTATATCATCAACACGGATGACAAAAAGGTAAAGGAGGTGAGGTCGTCGGCGTACCGCGTGCAGGACATCGTGGCCGAGGCGCCCGGCAGGTTTGGGGACATCCTGGATCCGGGGGTCGGGGATCCGATGTCACGCATACGGGAGGGCATGACAAACGTCGTTGACATATCCGAGCTGTCCGAAAAGCAGGCAAACGTGGCCGTCGCGTTTTATCTGCAGCACATGCTGCGCGACCGCAAGGATGCCACGGTCCAGGCCCGGGGGGGATCCGGGAGGGGGCGCAGCTACATGTTTGAATCCCCGGTGTTTGTGGTAATAGAGGAGGCCCACGTGTTTATACCAAAGGATCATGACACGGGGGCAAAGTACTGGGCCGCCAAGATTGCAAGGGAGGGCCGCAAGTTCGGACTCGGGCTGGGGGTCGTGTCCCAGAGGCCGCGGGGGGTGGATCTCAACGTCCTCAGCCAGATGGGATCGTTTGCAATAATGAAGATCATACAGGAGGATGATCAGCGCCAGATCGCGGCCGCCGTCGAATCTGCCAGCCGCGAACTTGTGGCACAGCTTGGCTCGCTCAACGTGGGGGACGCCGTGCTGGTCGGGCAGTGGACCCGGCTGCCGTCGCTGGTACACGTGGACGAGGTTGCCGAAAAGGTGGCGGGTGCCGACCAGAGCGCGGTGGGTGCCTGGGAGGGGGCCCGCAAGATGAGCGGTGCCGCGGCCGAGCCCAGCGAAAAGCTTGTGCGCAAGGACCTGTTGATGGATCCATGATGTTTTCACACATTTCTGACACGCATCTGGGGCTTGCCCAGTACGGATCCGAGGAACGCGAGCAGGATGTATACGACGCGTTCAACCGGGCCGTGGACGTGTCGGTGGAGCGCGGCGTCGACTTTGTGGTGTTTGCCGGCGACATATTCAACACGCCAAACCCGGGGGGCGACGCCATCGTGCAGATGGCAAACGCCCTTGTGCGGCTCAAAAAGGCGGGGATTGCCTCCTTTTTCATACTGGGGGAGCATGACATCAGCCGGATAAAGGGCACGCCCGTGCATTATGTCTACCACAACATGGGGTTTACCAAGTATATCGGGGATGGCAGGCCGTTTGTGCACGAGGGGGTGCTGCTGTGCGGCTTTGACAAGATCCGCAAGTCTGAGATCCCAGCATATGCAGACCGGTTTGCCCGGGCAAACGAGGCGGCCCGGGCCCACCAGGGGCACAGCGTGCTGGTCTTGCACCAGGGAATGCACGAGTTTCACAGGTTTGCCGGCGAGATGTCTGCCGAGCAGCTGCCTCCCGATTTCAGCTATTATGCGATGGGCCACCTGCACGATCATGATGAGCGGAGGTTTGCGCGCCTGGGGGGCCCGGTGGTGTATCCGGGATCTACAGAGGTGACCACGTCCGAGGGGCTGCGGGACGCGCAAAAGGGGTTTGCGGTGGTGGATTTGTCATCCGCCGAGGCCAGGGTGGAGTGGATCGGGCTTGATGCAAGGCCGCAGTTTTCACAGGGCGTGGAGTATGCGGATCTGGGGGGGGTTGCAGACAGGATTGCAGAGCGGATACGGCGGGAACCTGACAAGAAACAGCCGGTAGTGGAGATTCGGATCAGCGGAAAGGACGTGGATGTGGGCAGGGTGCAAGAGCAGGTCTCGCGGCTTGAGGGGGTTTGTCTGCGGTGCACGTGGAGGGTGGTTGACGACCCGGAACCGGAGGCCTCGGTGCTGTCCGAAAAGCCGGGGAGCGTGGATGCCGAGCTGCTCAGGCTGTCGACCGACGCGATGGAATCCAAGGAGAGGGCAGAGTTTGCGGTGGAGCGGCTTTTGCCGTTGCTGGCAGAGGATCAGGTTGCGGCGGCCGTACAGCTGGTTACTGATGACTATGAGGCGTTTCGCAGGGGGGTGGTGGGCGGCGCCGATGACGGTGCCGGGAATGGATCGGGAGGGGCAGGCGCGGCATGATAGAGTCTGTTGAGATTATGAACTTTTTGTCACACCAAGAGTCGCTGATCAACCTGGACGGGGGGGTGACGGTGTTTATCGGCCAAAACGGGGCGGGCAAGTCTGGGGTGATTGACGCGGTTACGTTTGCGCTGTTTGGGAGGCACTCGCGCAAGTCAAACAAGTCGATTGTGAGGTGGGGGCAGACGCGGGGGTATGTAAGCGTGGTAATCGGGGTTGGCGGCAAGAGGTACAAGGCGGTGCGCAAGTTTGACAAGAGGGGCGGACTGGAGGCGCAGTTTTCCAGGGACATGTCCGGGGAGTGGATGCCGCTGGCCTCTGGGGAGCGCAAGCAGTTTGGCGAGTCGATGACGGGGCGGATCGAGGGGGTGATCGGACTTGGGTATGAAAAACTCAGGATTGCGTCGATTGTACAGCAGGGCGAGCTAGAGTCGATCGTGCGGGCAAAGCCAAAGGAGTTCAAGGAGCTGATAAACTCGGTGATTGGGATTGACCGGCTTGACGTGGCATCCGAGGGAACAAAGGAGGTTGTAAGGCAGTTTCGGGAGTACGTGAGGGGCAGGTTTGGGTATGACGACACGAGTCTGGATACCTTGCATGCCGAGCTGGACGGGGCAAAAAGGGAGCTTGCAGAGGCGGCACCCGAGAGGGACGGCCTTGTACAAAGGCGCGGGGGCGTGGTCGCGAGGCTAAAGGCCGCCAGGGGGGCCGTGGAGGAGGGTGCGCCAAAGCTGGAGATGACCCGGCAGCTTGCAGAGCGGCGGGCGGAGCTGACCCGGTATGCAGGGGAGGCCGTGCGCGGGCTGATGCGCGAGGTGACGCAAAACGAGAGGCGGATCAGGGAGTGCACGAAATGCTTCGAGGTTGATGGCGGCAGGGACTTTGGATCCGAGGTTGCGGCGCAAGAGAATGCCATAGAGGAGGCGCGGCGCAAGGCAAAGGAGCTGGCGGGAACGATGGCGTCACTTGAGGAGCGGCTTAGCCTGGCCGCCAGGCTGCAGCTAAAGGACGGGCGGTGTCCTGTATGTGACACCGAGGTGGCAGGCCTGCATCCGATGTTCCGGGAGGAACACCTGCGCGAGGAGATTGCCGATGCCGCACGGCAGGAAGAGTCGTGGGAGGCGGCCGCGCGCGAGCGGGTCCGTGCAAGGGACGAGGTCCAGGCCATGTGGGACGAGTATAGGAGGGCGCAGACCGTTCTGAAGACGCACTCGATCGGCAGCCGGGAGGATCTTGAGACGCTGCGCCGGGACACGGAGGCCAAAAAGGCGGCCATACCGCCGGGGACTACATCATCGGCCGACCCTGCCGATCTGGCCAAAATTGACGCGCACGCGGCAGATATTTTTAGGGTGATTACGGCGCTGGAGCGCGAGACCTCGGGGTTTGACAAGAAAAGGTTTGAGGATGTCAAGAGGGGCGTGGATGCCATGCAAAGGGAGGCGTCGGAGATGGACCGGCAGATCGGGGCGGCCCAGCAACGGATAGCAAAGGCAGAGGCAGATGTAGAGAGGCTCACGGGGATTGTAAAAGAGCTGGACGTGGTCGGAAAGTATGTGGCGGGGCTGGAGACTATGCGGACAAGGGTGTTTGACCGCAACGGGGCGGTGGCCACCAGCCTCCGGTCGTGGGCGCTAGAGTCGATATCGCGGCATACGTCTGACTATCTGATGAAGCTCAACACAAAGATACACCGGGTACACCTGTCGGAGACCGCCCGGGATGTCTCCATAGCCTGTTACTCCAACAAGGAGGTTTTGGAGATTGAATCGCTTAGTGGCGGCGAACAGGTCGCGGTTGCACTGGCACTCCGGCTTGGAATGGCAAGCCTCCTGGGGGCGGCGGCGGGATTCAACACGATCATACTTGACGAGCCTACCGCACATCTTGACGTGGAGCGGAAAAAGGCGCTGGTTGGCGTGCTGTCCGGGCTGTCGGATGTATCGGGTCCGGAGGGCGGGGCGGCGGCGGCGGGGAACGCGGCCGGGCAGATGCAGTTTATAATCATCACGCACGATGCGGAGATATTTGAAGACTCTCACGTGGAGCAGGTCTACAAGTTCAAATCGGACGGGGCCGGGGGCGCCACCGTGATTGAGGGCTAGCCGCCGGTCAGCTTGCCAAACTGCTCGTTTTTGCCCATCTTTTCCATGTATTCGATGTTGGACAGGGCAACGACGGCCGACTCTACAACTGGCGCGTCCTTGTCACCCAGCGCCTTTTCCAAAACGGCGCGCGCATTGCCAGAGCCGACCACGCCCAGGGCTATGGCCGCCTCGTGCCGGACGAACATGCTGGGATCGTTGATTGTCGCGTCTGCCAGCGCGTCAATGCCGCTGCTGTAGCACATCTGGCCCAGAGAGAACGCGGCCTCGTGCCGTACAAGCTCGTTTGGGTCGTCCTTTAAAACGTGGGCGATGTGGGGAACCTTGTCCTCGCCGCCAAAGTCGACCAGTATGCAGGTGGCGCGGGTCCTCACCACATAGTCGTCATGATCCAAGAGCTGCACAAAGTACTGGGTGTCCTTTTCCTCGTACTTTTTCTCCATCTGGGCAAATAGATCCAGGCGCTGTTGCGGGATGGCCGGCATGGCGTGGGTGGCCACGGTCTCTTATATTATCTTTAATTTGGGCGTGATCGATGGGTTATCCTTTTAACCGAAACTTTTGACCGGCGTGTATGAACGCGGTGGTGGGACAAAAGTCGCCCAATCTGGGCGTCTCCGAGTGGGTGCAGGGTATGCCCACAAACATAGACCGGGAAAAGGATCACATCGTGGTGGTGGAGGTGTTTCAGGTAAACTGCCCGGGGTGCTTTTTGTACGGCATACCGGAGATGATCAACATTTACAACAAGTATTCGGGCGACGGGGTGAGGGTCTTGGGACTGGCAACGGCATTTGAGGACTTTGACAAGAACAACCTCGAAAACCTCCGGATGCTTGTAGGGACCGGCGAGGTGGTGGGCGAGACGCTTGGCGGACTGCGCCAGTACGGAAAGCTGCTGGATGGAAACAAGCTGGGGTATAAAATACCGTTTCCGGTCGGCATGGACGTGCTCACCCGCATACAGGGCGAGCCCACACAGGAAACGGTTTTGGGGTTTATCCACGGCCAGATACCTGACTTTGACTCCAAGCCGCAAGAGTACCGGGACGGCATAATCAAGAGGGTGCGCGACCACCTGGCGGCAAAGGAGTATTCTGCCGACACGTTTGACCGGTTTGCACTGCAGGGGACGCCATCGACGATCGTGGTGGACCGCAAGGGCGTGCTGCGCGATGTTGCATTCGGACAGGGGGCCCACATTGATCAGCTTGTACAGTCCCTCATCCTGGAGCGGTAAAGGGATCCTGCCACACGCACGGCTACCACCGGCGGGCCTGCATACACGGCAGTGCTGAGCGCCAGCACGGCCGCGCCATACGCAAGCATCTCGTACTCTGTCTCGATGCCTGCATGCGCCAGCAGTCCGAGCGTGGCCAGCAGGGGGGCCATCGCGGTCTGGATTGCGGCACGCAGCTCTGGGCTCTGGCGCTCCATGTCTGCCACCGCGGGCGAGAACGAGTAGTAGACGGCGTTAAAGCCGTCCATGAACACAGAGCCTGATCTGGTGGCAAGCACCGTGCCGTCACGGAGCTCGCGGAGCATCTGCACCTGCGGCGCCATCTCGGTGCCATAGGCGGCCGTGGCGATGAGGCAGCCGTTACTGCTCTTGCCACCGCCGCCACCGTCCTGCGTTTCCGGGCCTCCGTTATCCGTCCCGACTCCCCCCACTCCCCCAAGCACCCGGGTTCCGGTCATCTGCAGTGTGTGCTTGCCCGTGCCGTTAAACTCTGTCGTGACAAACCACACCCTGTCGTTGGAGCGCACGTGGGGGGAAAACGCCGCACCGTCAAGCATCATGGCT
Source organism: Cenarchaeum sp. (assembly GCA_020027365.1). The sequence continues at coordinate 581 of JAHRAJ010000055.1, read as the reverse complement.
ATGTCGCCGTCTAGCAGCGTGCGCGGGATTGTAACCTCGCCGATGTTTTCCTGCAGGCCGCTGACTATGTTCATGGACATCGTCTTGGCGGCGGGATCAAATGAGATGTCTGCCACTTCAAAGTTTGCCGTCGTGAGAATCTCAAACTGCCTGCCTGCGACATCCACGTACAGCCTGCTGTTGAGGCCGGTCATGTCCGACAGCTGCTGCGCGTATACCGCAGGTACGCCCACAGATGCCCCATGCGCAAAGACCATGATCGACAACGCCACTGCGACTACTATTGCTGCTACTGCACGGGGTTTTGCACGCATGCCCGTCATGCAGCTGCCGGAATGACCCGCTTGCGCAGCTCCCTGTCCTTTGATATGCGCGGATGCTGCGGGTCTGCCATGATTACCTCGTACCAATAATGCATGCCGTCCTTGTACACAAAGTATGATCCTAGAAGCTTCATGTTGGGATACCTCTCCAAGACCCTGTTTTCTGCGACCTGCTTCATGGAGACGTCTGCCTTTATCCTGGTGACACCCAGATGCTTTGGACGCCTTCCGCCGTGCGGCCTTTGCTTTCTCATCCCG
>JAHRAJ010000014.1 GCA_020027365.1 Cenarchaeum sp. | reverse complement strand
GGGCCCCAACGGCTCTGGCAAGAGCATGCTGTCATACACGTTGCTGGCACACCCCAAGTACGAGGTGACGTCGGGGGACATACTGCTTGACGGCCAGAGCATACTGGATCTGACCGCCGACGAGAGGGCAAAAAGGGGGCTGTTTTTGGGATTCCAGTATCCCACCGAGGTTTCAGGCGTTGGTTTTTCGCACTTTTTGAGGACGTCGTACAACTCGTTGAGCAAGGCGCTAGAGGGCGACGACAGGGAGGTGTTTATCACGGTGAGGGAGTTTCAGAAATACCTAAAGGAAAATCTGGCCAAGGTCGGACTCAAGGACGAGTTTCTCTCTAGGTATCTCAACGAGGGATTTTCGGGCGGTGAGAAAAAGAGGTCAGAGGTGCTTCAGATGGCGGTTCTCAAACCCCGGATATCGATTCTTGACGAGCCCGATTCGGGACTTGACGTCGACGCGGTGCAGGCGGTTGCAAAGGCAATCAGCGAGGTGTCTGCAAAAGACTCTACCGTGATCGTCATCACCCACTATGCACGCATACTAAAGTTCCTAAACCGGCTGGACCACGTCCATGTGTTTGCCGAAGGCAGGGTGATCAAGAGCGGGCAGGCCTCGCTGGCAGACGAGCTTGACGAAAAGGGGTATGACTGGGTGCTGGAACAGGTTGGACAAAAGCCACAGCGGTAGTGGTTTATGTGACCGTGTCTGGACAAGATCTGCGCGATGGCGGCAGTGCCGGCGACAAGGACGAAGACGGCTATTACTTTGACTTTTCATTCTTCAAGATTGATCAAAAGTGGAGGTGGATGGCAGACTTGGCAAAGGAAGAGTCTGCCAAGGAGGTCCAAAACGTAATCCGAAACTCGGGGGTGAAGACCCGGACATACTCTACGCTGGGACTCAGGGATGATGCCGACATTTTGTTCTGGTTTGCGGCCAAGACCGTGGAGGAGATACAGGACGTCGTATCCAAGCTGTACATGACCGTGTTTGGCAAGTACATCATACCGTCCCGCACATACCTGTCGTGCACTAGGCCGTCAGCATACTCTCGGGAACTGCCAAAACCGATGTCTTTTGTGGCCGGCAACGAGCCCAAAAAGTACGTCGTGGTCTACCCCTTCGTCAAGAGCAGGGAGTGGTATCTGCTTACCTCCCAAAGGCGGCAGGAGCTCATGGACGAGCACATCGAGGTCAGCAAGAGGTACCCCCAGATATCGCTAAACACGACATACTCGTTTGGGATTGGGGATCAGGATTTCATGCTGGCCTTTGAGACCGACAACCTGAGGGACTTTCAGGACCTGATCATGGATCTCAGGGAGACCGGCGTATCCAGATTTGTCACATCCGACGTCCCAATGATATCGTGCGTAAGCATGGACATCGTCCCCATGATTTCCAGCCTGGGGTGATGGGCTGTGATGGGCGGTTACGCCTGCTGCGGCCGCCCGCGGCGGGGATTTCAGGTTGGCGCCAAACCTGCGAACTTGCCAAAAATACGCCGGGCTTGTGTGCGTGGTTTTGGAGCCGCCGCATCCGCATTTTGGCGCCGAATCTGGTTTAAACCTTAAATGCCAAGCCCCGGTCATGCTTGTAATGAATGCAAAATACAGAACAGGCCGAGCAAGGACTGGGATTTTCGCACTATGCATTGCATCTGCCGCAGTGATGCTGGTGGCTGCAACGGGTGTTGCCGGAATCCAAGAGTCCAGCGCGGCCAAAATGACGACATACGAGGTCACGGTCACCAACATCATGCCGGGCCAGCCGATAACGCCGCCATTGCTCATAACCCATGCCAAAGACGCCGGAATCTTTTCTGTGGGTCACGAGGCAACCGAGCAGCTGCAGCAGCTGGCCGAAAACGGCAACGCCATGCCGTTGGTGGACAGCATCACTGGCATGGACGGCATATCCGAGATTGTACGGGGCACGGCGCATCTGGTGCCTGCAAACGATCCTGCACAGACCGGTCTTGCACACTCTGAGACGTTCACCATAACCGCCGACGGGGGCCATAGATACCTCTCGTTTGCAAGCATGCTGGTGTGCACAAACGACGGATTTGCTGGCATTGACGGTGTAAAGCTGCCATACGCCCACTCAAAGACGGTGTACGCCAAGGCATACGATGCCAGAACCGAGATGAACACAGAGGACTTTGCCGACATGGTGCCACCGTGTCAGGGCGAGATCGGTGTCTCCTCAGACGACGAGGGAACGGGATCCACCAACGCCGAGATCTCCGAGACGGGCGTGGTCATCCCACATCCCGGCGTGATGGGCGTTGCCGATCTCACGGACGTCCACAAGTGGTCAAACCCCGCAGTCCGAATCGACATCATGCGGATTGGATGATGATGCCGGGTACCTAACCACCCCCCCACCCCTCTTTTTTTCCAAGATCTACGGCTTGGCGTGCCATGGCGCTGATCATGCTGCGGGGGGAGAGGGGGCAGTCCCACAGGCCCGTGATGCTGGGGCGCGGGGTTGCGGCACCGGTGCCGTCTGATCGGCAGATGGTGGGTTGTGGAAAAGGGCCAAAATCTCCCCCGTTGTCCGCGGTGCGGCGTGCTGGCGGGGCGCCGGGTGGATGCGCACACGCCGCGCCCCCCTGCACCCGATCGCCGCCTAGGGCAAATCCTCGCCGTCTACATCGCAGCAAAACTTGTGAACCCAAATGCCCTTGGAGTTTTTAAGAATCTCCTTGCCTGTCTTGATCGGCTCGCCACACTCGCTACACTTGCCTGCAAAACGCGCCTTCAAAATGTTCCATCCATTGGATAATCAAAATTGACTCTGCAAATTAATGTATGGCCTGCCCACAGGGCCGTTATGATTGGTTTATGTCATAAATGCCATGCCAGCGGGGTCTCGATTATCTTGGACGAGAATGCCGCAAGAACCGTGTGTACCGAGTGCCACAACAGGCTGTCTGCACAAGGTGCCATGGACGGCCCTGATCGGCTTGGCGGCGGCGGTGATCGCCGCCGGTCCGATTGAGGCGTTTAAGTAGCGGTGCGCCCGGGCGTCTGCGTGAGCGGCGGCGGTAGCAGTAGCAACGGCAGCAGCGGTGGAGTCGGGGACATCCTGTCTGACTTTCCAGGGGGCTTTACGCCTAGGGCCATCCAGCGGGATATTCTAAAGAGTGTCGAGCAACACCTGGCATCTGGATACAAGAGGATAATCCTGTCTGCCCCCACGGGCGTGGGCAAGTCGCTGATCGCGGCCACCGTGGCGGCATACTGTGACAGCTCGTCGATTGTGACCGCCACAAAGCAGCTTCAGGACCAATATTCGCGCGATCTGAGCTTTTTGATGCCGATAAAGGGCAAGTCCAACTTTGCCTGCCCAAAGCTGATGAAATCCAAGTCTGTGCACTCTGCCGCGCGTGCAAAGAGGCAGGGGCTGACGTGTGACAAGGGCAGGTGCGTCGAAAAGGTGTCCAAAAACGGCAGGGTTGTGGAGGAGACGTGCCAGTTCAAGCCGAAGATAAAGGATGTCGCCGACGGCAAGTACGGGGCCGACTCGTGCGAGTATTACATGCAAAAATACAGGGCGCTGGTGGCGCCCCACGCGCTGTGGAACTATGCATCGTATTTTCAGACGATAAAGTACAACCAAAAGACGTTTGCAGAGTACCTGGGCCGGGGAATCACCATATTTGACGAGGCGCACAAGATTGAGGATCAAATAATCCAGTTTATAGGGATTGACATACGGCGTGGGGAGCTAGACGAGTGCGGCATGACCGTGGATGCATACGACCTGTCGGACATAAGCTCGATCATAGACATGGCAGACGGCCTAGCAACGCATTATGCAAGGGCCCTCAAGGATCTCGAATCAAGCCGGGCCTTTGCCCTCAAGCCGGACCACGAGGCGTATGCGAGGCTAGAGTCGAGGTACAAGCGCGCCAGCCAGGCCCGCGTCGAGATGACGTCGGATCCGAAAAACTTTGTGATAAACAGGCCCGACACCGACGCGGGCGGCGGGTTTCGCTCCGTGTCGATCCGGCCCATCAACATATCCAGGTATGTAGAGGAGCTGTTTGGCGACGGGACGCAGATGTACATGTCTGCCACCATAGACCTCGCAAGCTTTTGCGAAAATACCGGGATTGACCCCGGCGAGGTGGCCGTGGTTGACGCGCCCAAATCGCCGTTTCCGGTGGAGCACCGGCGCGTGGATTTTTTGGATGTGCGGCGCCTCAACAGCAGGTCCACCCCCGATGACAGGCTGGCGGTGATCAAAAAGATCGACGAGATTATGGCCCAGCATGCGGGGGATCGCGGATTGATACTGACCTCGTCTGTGCAGTGGTGCCGCGAGATCATGGGGGGGCTGTCGGAACCAAACCGGGCGCGTATACGCATGTGTCACAGCCGCAACGACGACGGGCGCACGCAAGACGACATACTGGACGAGCATGCGGGCACCACCGGCAGCGTACTGCTGTCCTCGTCGCTGTGGGAGGGGGTGGATCTCAAGGACGACCTGTCCAGGTTTCAGATCATTGCCAAGGTTCCATACCCGAATCTGGGGGAGCGCAGGGTGAGTGAAAAGATGCATCTGTTTCCGATGTGGTATGATGCACAGACCGTGACAAAGCTGTTGCAGGGGCTGGGCCGCTCGGTGCGCAACGGCAACGACTGGGCGCGCACGTATGTGCTCGACGCGTCCGTCCACCATGTTCTGAGCAAGGCAAGGGCGCGCGTCCCAAAATCATACCATGATGCGCTGGGGTGGGGATAGCAACCGTCGTGGCATGTGGTGTCCGCATTCATGATTGAAAAAACCGACGCGGTTACAGGCGGGTTTTGCCGACATTTCACCCGTGCGTCGGCCTTTTGGCGGCCCCGTCGTCGCGGTTGGCGGGAGCCGGCAAGCGTCCTGGCCCGCATCGGATGCGCATACGCAACCTTAATAATTTCTAAAGGCGGCATGGTGCCGTTGCAAACGGTGCGCCGATCACGGGTTTTTGGGTCTGTTGACGTGCCGGCGGCGGCGATGGTGATGGTGGCGGTGGCCCTGACTGCGTGGTCATCGGCGGTCGACGATGCATATTCACAAAAACCCCAGCTGGCCACGTTCCAAGAGAGCGCACAGCTGGTCATCGACAGGACGTTTAGCGGCAACATCACGGCCTCGATAACGCTGCAGAGCACGAGCAACCAGGAGATCATTGTGCCAAGCGGGCTGGTCAACGACATACTGGACAACCCCCGAATAGTGTCGGTCATACTGACCAACCAAGAGGGGTGTGGCGTGCCCGGGGTTGCAGACCGCGGATGCATCCTGATCAACATTCTTCGGGCGCCAGAGGACACCAACATAATCAAGATTCAGGATGCCGCCAGAGCTGCAGGCGATTCCGTGATAGGCGATCTCAACAGGCTGTTTGACACGGACGCCGCATATCATTCAAGCTATATCCATCACCGCGACGAGCTAAACGTGCTGCTTGGCACGTCCGGCACGGTGTCTGGCAGGGACGTGGTCTCGGCCGTATACGCGATGCCGAGGGAAGACACGTATTCGATGTACCAAAAGATAGCGGCCCTGACTGTGGATCGCCGCATCAGGGATGCGGGCGGGTTTTTCACGGCGGCCGGAACGCTTGCGGCCGGCGATGTTACCCACATGTCTCTGTCGATAATCCCGTGTGACGAACACCCGCTATTCCAGCTAAAGGTGTCCTCTGAATACGGGGGGGCGGCGAATGTAAGCCGGGTGGATCCGATGGATTATTTTGGAATAGGCAAGATTACGAGGTCTGACTATTTCTCAAACGGGTTTTATCCGCTAAACTCTGTGTTTCAGGTTGTGATGCTGTCCCCCGACGTGGTGAAACTGCGCGCGGCCGAGGCCGACATGATTCCTACGCGGGAGGTTGGAGGGGAGTGGATTCCCACCGAGTTTGGCAAGAGCGGGTGGGTGTTTGACTCTGTCGAGGGGGTGAAGATTGACGGCAGGTATCTGTTTGGAACCGACGTGGATGCGGGTGATGACGGGGGCCTTGTACTGGAGTTTGATCCCGCGTCTTCTGCCGGACGGCAGGGCGGCGGTTCGGCCGCCACTGTGACGCAGGACGGGGTTGGCGTCGAGGAGTATGTTGTGATCGCGATCATTATAGCCGTGTTTGCGGCCGCGGCCGCCGGGTTTTACCTGAGGGGATACCGCAACCGCTAGAGGAGCAGTACGGCCGCCGCAAAGACCGTGGTCCACTTGCCGTCCTTGTTGCCGGCGGCGGTCTGCGTGATGTTGTGCGTCTTGTAAATCTGGCCCGAGACGTTCCACTGCTGGCGCTTTTCGTCCCAGTTTTTATCCACGTCAAAGGGGATTCCAAGCGAGGATGCCAGCATCTGCGCGGCGATGTCCTCGGCATAGTCGCCTGCCTGCTTTTCATTCTTGCCAAAAGAGTCATACTCGGACAGGTAGCCGTACCGGGTGGGGTCTGTGGGCCTTGCGACCCCGACGGATGCCCCGCAGAGTCGGTGCGGCTCGTTGGTCTGGTTGCGCGAGTATATTGTGAACAGGATCTGGCCCGGGTGTATCTCGCGGAGGCCGGCCGCCTTGGGTACAAGCTTTGCGTTGGGTGGGAATATGCTGGATATCAAAACCAAGTTGGTGCCGGCAATGCCTGCGTCGCGCAGCGCATACTCAAAGCTGGTCAGCCTGTCCTCGTGTATGCCTTTGCCCCGTGTAAGGAACAACCTTTTTGCGACCAAATCCAGCAAGGTGATCTTGGCGGGGTTTGGTAATTATTTATAGGAATCTATGGGGGGGAGAGAAGGTGGAAAAAACGGGCGGATTCCTGACGCCCGTGGGCGGCGGCAGCGTGTGGTGCCAACCCTGCGTCGTGTGCAGTGGTGGTTGTCGGACCGTGCTTGGCGCTATGGTTTTTTACCGCCGTCCAGGCCGGCACCGTCATCGCTTTTGCTCCGCCGCGCCTTTTTGCGCCTGTCACGATCCCTTGGCGGCTGGGTGAGGAGAATCCAGCCAAAGACCCCTCCAAGGCACAGGTTTATCGTTCCTAGCACCGTGATGTGAAACGTGCTGTACTGCAACCCGATCAGGATTCCTGCCGCTCCAGTACACAGAAACATCCCCATGATTGTCCTAAGCTTCCTGGGACTTATGTACCTGATCTTCAACATACCCTGTTCATAACGCGAGGATATTAAAAACTGGCGGTTGGGTGTTGGGGTGGGCGGATGTCTCCCCCTCCCTCTCCACCACCGCCGCCAATCTTGTCCGCACATAACCGAACAAACACCGCATAACAACCCGTTTACCAGCACGTCACTCCCTCTGGTGGGGGTGATGGGAAAGGAGATGGTCGCCAATGCCGTGGCCGTCACTGGGTGTTGGCTGGACGGGATGGTTGGGATGTGTCGAGGTGATGCGGTGTTGCAGATGGGAATGCGTCGCTTTTTTTGGAGGAGTCGATCTGACGGGCCGGTGTTGCTGTATTGTATGCGACGGCCGACCCTCCAACGGCCAACACAAATGACACGGTTGAATGCACGTCCTGACGGCGGTGCACTGGCCGTCTAGCTCATTTTGACGGATTCGGATTTGCACATGCGGCATTCTTGCACACCGGTCGTCCTATTTCCAACAATGCGGATTTACAGTTGTAATCTAAGACTCAAACAGCGGTCACAGAAGGAGATAACATTTTAAAGCTTCATGACTGGAAAAAATCCGTGCCAATGTAGCTCAGCCTGGCTAGAGCATTCGCCTTGTAAGCGAAAGGTCGTGGGTTCAGATCCCATCATTGGCTTTTTTCACATATGTGCAAACCAGCGCTTTGCTGTGATGCGTGGCGGGTGGTCGGCCCGCCTCCGCAGGCACATGCCGGCGGCGGCGGCGGCGGAGTAGGAGCCATCCCAACCACCGTCCTTGATGATGGGAACCATGCTGCGTCACATGTGCGCCATCGCCCAAGGACCCCTTTGCGTTATGCCGTACACGCCGGTCGACGATTACGGCCCTGCTGTGGACGCTTGGCAGTTGTCGGTATGGTGTATTCGGGTGGCAAACATGAACAGCCGCGCCGCGCAGCCTCGTGGCATCCTGCAGTAAATAGACCGTGACCTCCCGACGCGTCTGCCGCCGCCATTGGCCGACAGCTACCGCGGTGCGCCCCCGTAACCGTCGTCGGGATCCGTGACCTCGCGGATCTGCCCTGCGGCGCGGCGAGTCCGCACCCGTCGCTGTGTGCAGCCTGCCGATCACGGGACGCGACCTGCAACCTGCCGCCGTACCAAACGCGGCATTCTGGATTCATCCGTGAGGCCGGCGTCATACCTTCGGATGGCGTCATACGGATTGCCTTGACCGGGTGATCTGCATGACCGTCGGTCCATTGGCGATCCAGTCGCGACCCTGCGCGTCTCCTGTTGGCGCGTATGCCATGCATATCATCAAGCTGTTGGGCCCGACTGTCGTGACCTCCTTTACCCCTGTGCGGTCACACACATTTGGTGTCATGGCAGCCTTGCTGTAAACGCCGACAGTCACATCTGGTCGGTTGACGCGTTGGTCATCTGGTTGGGCGGGGCGGGGCGGGGCGGGGGGTTTTTGATCCATCTGTCAGTCGGCAGTCGCCACCGTGATGTGTCTGTAGCTTGTGGACATCGTCGTATGGGGCCGTCACCGTGGTCGGCGTTGTCGGGATGTCATTGGCGGCGTCTCTTGCGGCCGGGGGCTGTGCCGCCCCGGCAGGTGCGTTTGGACGGCATTTTGTACAACGCGGCTGCCTGCATGCGTGTTCCGACCTTGCAGCAACCTTGCGCGGCTGTGCCGCCGGACCGGTGCCAAACGCGAGGTTTTTGTTTTTTCTCTGGCGACAACTGCCGCTGACGGCGTTGCGAGCTTTCAATGGACCACGGCCCATTTTTGTGCGGCCAAGCTCGGCCTGCCCTGGCCTGTTTTCTTAGACTCGTCCACACAACCTCCTCGGACACCCACTGATCCGACCTGCATCTTGCCGCCTGGCACGCTGTCTGGCCTTGACCGCCCCAATTGGCCGTCCATGACCGCGCCGTCCGCAACCAGTCATACAGATGCTTGGCAGGGCACGCCCATACGGCATGCGGTACGATCACCTATCATAACTCGTGATCTTTTGGTTGGGGGTGATGGGGAGGCGGGCGGGTTGGCGGGCGGGGCTGTGGTCATGCGTGCGTGATCAAGGGTTTATTAGTAGTAGATCTGGCCTAGATTTAGAATAATGACGAGGCGGCAATGCTTTTGTCATTGCTAGGAAAAAGAGGAAAAAATGACGAGATTTGACGAATTGGGGATAAAGACATCCATACTGAAAGGGTTGGCAAATATGGGTTTTGAGGATACGTTTCCCATACAGGAGGCCACCATACCTGTATTGTTGCAGGGCAGGGATGTGGTGGGGCAGGCCCATACGGGATCGGGCAAGACTGCCGCGTTTGGGATTCCGATGCTTAACAACATAGAACCCGGTGGCGGGATGCAGGGACTGGTCATGGCACCGACCCGCGAGCTTGCAAACCAGATTAGCGATGAAATTAAAAAGTTTGGCAAGTTTACCGGAATCAAGGTCGTGACCGTGTATGGCGGACAGGGAATGAACACGCAGCTTGATGCGCTGAGGCGAAACCCCGAGATTGTCGTGGCCACGCCTGGTCGGCTGATAGACCACCTAAAGAGGGGCACTGTGATGTTTGATGATCTGACCCACATGGTTTTGGACGAGGCCGACACGATGCTGGATATGGGGTTTATCGACGACATAAAATACGTACTGGGGCTGACCCCTGAAGACAAGACGCTGTCGCTGTTTTCGGCCACGATGCCCGTTGACATACTCCGACTGGCCGAGGAGTATCTGCGCAACCCCAAGCAGTTTTTGCTGGACGCAGACGACCTGAGCGGGGAGGGGATTGACCAGTCGTATTTGGTGATAAAAGACAGAGACAAGCCCGAGCATTTGGTGAATTTTCTAGAGCAAAACGATGGCAAGCAGTGCATTGTGTTTTGTTCCACCAAGTACAGAACACGTGATGTGGCACGCATGTTGCGAAAAAGCTTTGACACGGTAGCAATCGAGGGAGACATGTCGCAGAACAAAAGAGAGTCATCCATGTCGCGGTTTAGGCAGGGCAAGGCTCAGATTTTGGTGGCGACCGATGTGGCCTCACGGGGGATTGACGTCCCTAGGGTCTCGATGGTGATAAACTATGACGTGCCCAATCAGGACATGACGTATTTTCATAGAATTGGCAGGACGGCTCGGGCTGGTGCCAAGGGACGCGCAATCACGTTTGTTTCATACTCGTCGATAGGTGACTTTAACATGATCAAGCGCCAAATCAAGGTGGATCTGCGGGATCTCAACGAAGAGATGGGAATAAAGATCTCGATTCCAGATCCGCTCAAGAGGGATGCCTCGCCAAGGAGGTATGGCGCATATTCGCGTGAAAACCGGGGCAGATCTAGTTTTAGACGCGACGGCGGTAGCGGCGGCGGCGGACGCAGGTTTGGCGGAGGACGCGACGGCGGCGGCGGCGGACGCGACGGCGGTAGCGGCAGTGGTGGCGGACGCAGGTTTGGCGGGGGACGCGACGGCGGCGGCGGCGGCGGCGGTGGACGCAGGTTTGGCGGGGGACGCGACGGCGGTAGCGGCAGCGGCGGCGGACGTGACGGCGGTAGCGGCAGTGGCAGCGGCGGCAAAAAATACGGCGGATCAAAAAGCCGCTGGTAACACACGCGGCCAAGCCGCCGAGGCCTCCGTTGACAGGGCATGACTCGGCCCCTGCACCGCCCTGCCTCCTATTGGCCAATTAAACATCATTTGTGGCAACCACGCCTGAGGCATTGGTGATGCAACGGCAGTCGGTTGGGACGATGACTGGCCTTGGGCACCACCAGCTTCACATTCTGTCACAATCAACGGCAACATTATTTTTAAGTAGGGTCGGGGCCGATGTACGTCATGGTATCGGGCCGCCAGATTAGAATGGACAGGATTATGCGTGATGGCAAAATGCTGTGCATACCGATGGATCATGGCATATCCAACGGCCCGATCAAGGGACTAGAGGATCCTCACTCGGTGATATACGACTGTGTGGGGCGTGGCCTGACCAGCATCATCATAAACAAGGGCATAATCAGAACGATGCCGCGGCCCGCGGGGATTGGGGTTTTGGTACATTTCTCAAGCAGCACATCGCTATCATCATCACCAAACCGCAAGATGCTTACCGGCACGGTCGAGGAGGCCCTCAGGCTTGGTGCTGACGGGGTGTCACTGCACATCAACATTGGGGGGATCGAAGAGCCCGAGATGCTAGAGCAGCTTGGGATGACCTCTGAGAGATGTCATGCGTGGGGCGTTCCTTTGCTGGCAATGATGTATCCCCGCGGCGAAAACATACGCGATCCGCACGATCCAGAGGTGGTTGGACACGCATCTAGGATTGGCGCAGAGTGCGGCGCCGACATTGTAAAGACGGTGTATACCGGCGATGTGGACTCGTTTGCAAGGATTGTCAAGAGCACGCCGGTACCCGTCGTGGTGGCAGGCGGTCCCAAGACCGAGACCGATATGGATCTCCTGACGATGACCCGCGAGGTAATGGACGCGGGTGCGGCGGGTGTGACGTTTGGCAGGAACATATTTGCACATGACAGTCCGCCCCGGATAACGGAGGCGTTGGCCGCCGTGATATTTGACGGGGCATCGCCCGAGGAGGCGGCAGGAAGGATTGGCTAAGGCCGGGGAGCTCATCATAGAGCCAAAGGTTCCAAAGGCGCGGCTGGGCGGATTTATCAGGCAGCTTGTGGACCAGGCGGGCATCAAGACGGTGTATGCAAAACCGGGACTGATTCCAAAAGAGGTTGAAGGCAAGGTCAAGACGGTGTACTGTTCGGCGGATGCAGACTATGTGGTTGTGACGGGTGTGGGCGGTGCCGGTAGCCGCAAGGACAAATCCGGGGCAGGCAGGGCTGTGAAGAAGAACAAGAACAAGAGGCGGAAAAAGGCAAATGGCAAGGTCGGGCGCAGATTCACGGTTCTCTCAAACGAGGATATTGACGATATACTGGAGGCGGCCGAGGGGGAGGGGCTAGACTTTGTGATCATAGATGTCAGGGACTGGAAGATAATACCGTTGGAAAACATCATCGCAAAGCTGCACAGGCTGCACACCAAGATATTCGCGGTTGCAAAGAGTCCTGCAGAGGTGCGCAAGATGTTTTCCATATTGGAGGTGGGGGTTGACGGGGTGATATTTGCGGCATCATCGGCAGAACAAGTAAGAGCGGCTGCGGTGTATCTGGGCAGCAGCATGTTTAGGCTCAGGGCGGCCAAGGTGACGGACATACGGGAGGTCGGCGACGGCGAGCGTGTATGTGTTGATACGGCCTCCATGCTGCACAAAGGCGAGGGCATGCTGGTGGGGAGCAGATCCAACTTTTTGTTTTTGGTGCATAACGAGTCGGTGGGATCCTCGTTTACGTCGCCCAGGCCTTTTCGGGTCAACGCCGGCGCGGTTCATTGCTACACGCTGGCCCCGGACGGGACTACGAAATATCTGTCCGAGATGGAGACTGGAAGCGAGGTGCTGATCCTGGATTCTGGTGGGAATGCAAGGCGTGCCACGGTGGGCCGCTCCAAGATCGAGAGGCGCCCGATGCTGATGATAAAGGCCCAGATGGGTGGCAGTGGCGGCCGGCGGGGCGGTGGGGAGGCTGGCGGGATTATAGCACAGGATGCAGAGACCATAAGGTTTGTCAAGTCCGATGGCAGGCTGGTCTCGGTGACACATTTGAAAAAGGGCGACATGGTGCTTGTACACGCAAGGCCGGCTGCCGGGAGGCATTTTGGAATGGAAGTCGCCGACGAGTATATTCTGGAGAAATGAACGGCACAACATGCGTCCCCGTGGCAGAAAAAAGGCCCGACGCAATGATTCGATCCGCCAAAAAGGCACTCGGGGTTTCAGAGCTGGCAGAGCTGCGGCTGGACTTTCTGGCGCAGTCCGACGTACCCGACGTGCTGGAACGCCTGTCCCGGAGGGAATTGAAACGGTGTGTCTGCACGTTGCGCCCGCCCCGGGAGGGGGGGATGTTTGCTGGAACCGAGGCCGAGAGGGCCTCTGTCCTCAAGACGGTTGCTGGGTATGGCCCGTACAGCATCGATGTAGAGTATACGACGGTGTCTAGGAATGGGGGTCTGGCAAAGTCCATCAAATCGTCGGGCACGCCAATGCTGGTGTCGTGGCACGACTTTGACGGCACGCCCGGCGGTGCGGCGCTTGCAGGCAGGCTTGCGCGCATGACGAGGCATTCAAACCACGTAAAGATTGTGACTACCGCCAAGACGCACGATGATGTCTCCCGGGTGCTTGCGTTATACGGCCGGTGGGGAGGCGGAGGAGGCGGCGGCGGCAGTGGCAACAAGGGGGGTAAAAATGGGGCAAGTGGCCTGGTCGCGTTTGCAATGGGGGATGTCGGGAGGATTTCACGGTTGCTGTGTCTGTACCTGGGCAGTCCGTACACCTATGCATCGCTGGGCAAAAAGGCTGTGGCTGCTGGACAGTATAGCGTACAAGAGGTCAAAAGGATTACAGAGCTGTCCCGACCTTTGGCAGATCCGTGCTGACCTTGACGGTTGGCAATGATCGACTGCCGTGACACCGGTTGTTGGACTGGCAACCTGCAAAAAGGCACACTCTATATACGATCTTTGCACACACGATGCATGCTGCTGGTGGACAAGCGGATTCTGGCGGGAGGGCTGGCCCTGCTGTCCGTCGGGATTGCGCTCACCGTGTATGTGGGTTCACTCGTCCCTGTGGGGACCCCTGGAATGTCCGAGGAGGATGCCCACGAACTAATCATGATGCAGCGCGAAAATCAGGATGTCCGAACCCTTGCCGGGATGCTGATCGGCGTCGGGTTTTTGCTGGCATTGGTATCGTTTGGAGCCCGGAGACGGCGGGGCGGCGGTCCCAAACGGGTTGAAAAAAAGCCAAATGTCGGCATGTGACCGGGTCTGCCGTCGGGCGGTTGCGTGTCAAAACCTCTTGATGTGCCTGAAAAAGGTGTCGCGTTGTGCGGGACTGCGCCCGATCTCCTTGACCAGCGATGCCAAGTCCCCGACGGATGATTCCGTCGGCTTGCCTGCGGCGCGATAGACCTCTTCTGAGAACGCGGTGCCGACAAGATCGTTGCCGCCGCAGGACAGGGCCACCTGTGCAAGCTTTTTTCCATACGCAACCCAGTATACGGATATGTTGTCTAGCACGCCGTTTAGCATCAAACGTGAGAGTGCGATCACCTTTAGGTCGTACACGCTAGAGCACTCGTGGGTCACCTTGCCGTCTGTTTCCAGCTCTGTGTTGTCAAGGCTAAACTTTAGCGGAATCAGCGTGATAAACCCGCCCGTTGCTTTTTGCAGCTCGCGTATGTGGATTAGGTGGTCCACCACGTGCTCGGGCCGCTCGATGTGGCCGTACAGCATGGTGACATTGCTGCGTATGCCAAGGGTGTGGGCCTCTTTTATCGTATCCAGCCACTCTTGCCCTGTGCACTTGCCGCGGATGATGTGGCGCCGCACGTCGGGGTGGAACAGCTCGGCCCCGCCGCCGGGCATCGAGTCTAGCCCCGCATCCTTTAGGCGCGATAAAATCTCGTGCACCGACGTCTTTGTAAGCTTTGACAGGAAAAATATCTCGGCCGCGGTAAACGCCTTTATGTTCAGCGCGGGATGGCCCGTCTTTATCGCGCGCATCATGTCCTCGTAATAGTCAAGTGGCAGGTCTGGATGGAATCCGCCTACGATGTGTACCTCCGTTGCCCCCATCTGCTCGGCGGCGGCCACGCGCTGCTCGATCTGTTTTGGCGTAAGCGTGTATGCATCGTCCTCGCCCCCCTTTCTGTAAAAGGCGCACATCTGGCAGCTTGCGGCGCATACGTTGGTATAGTTCATGTAGTATGATGCGACAAACGTGACGGTGTTTCCCACGGTGTTGCGGCGCAACAGGTCGGCGGCGGCGCCAAGCACGTGCGGGTTGTCATACTCCATAATCTCCATTCCGTCGCTGGCGGAGAGTTCCTCCCCGGCAATCGCCTTTTCTAGGGCGGTACATCCGTCGACAATCTGATCGAGTTTCATACGCCTGCGCACGGCACGGTGGATATATGATTTGCGACGGCCCGTATCGCCATAATCCGGGCCGCCGCCACTGCGGGCTGGCGGCCGCCTACGCGGACGCGCCGGAATTAAATAAAGGCGGGAGCATGACGGATCATGGTGTTGCCGCTAGTCGACGAGGACTGGCCAAAGTGCTACATGTGCCATCGCGGGTTTGCTGACATGGAGGATCTCAGGGAACACCAGAGGTCTGTCCACGGCGATGTCCAAGAAGAGCCTGGGCGGGAGCCCGCACCGGGCGATGTCACCGTGTTTTGAATCGCCGTTGGCGCGGGGCCCGCCGATCACGACGAATTCCTGTCGCGTGGATCCAGCTCCAGTGACAGTTCGAAGCACCGGGCCGCCTCGTCATACCTGCCCATGCTGCGCAGTGCGGCCCCCTTTCCGTTCCACAGGTCTGGGTTTTTCGGATCGGCGGCCAGCGCGCGCTCAAACGTATCCAGCGCATCCGCAAACCTGCACTCTTTGAGCATCCTCCTCCCGGCAGACTCGGGATTGTCTGCATGTTCCACGGGTGTTGTGACATCGCGCGCTATAAATTGGCGGCGGTTGGCACCGACGTATAACTTAAATGTATTTTAAAACCCACGGGCGGTGTGACTGCCGTGCTGCGGATTTTTAATCCGGCGCTTTTGTCTTGGACGGTGGTTGCAACCGTGGTTGTTGTTGTTATGGGGGCCACGCCTGCACACGTGTACGCGCAGGATGACGATGGTTCAACGCAGGGCGGTGCCCACCAACCGACGGCGGATCAGGTGGTGATACTGGCAGGGTTTGCGGTGGCCACGGCGGCGGTGTTTGTATACCTTGCCCGTGACAGCATTATGCGCAGGGGGGACAGGTACGCCGACGGGCGGGATCTTGGATCGGCGATGGATCGTGATTATGAAAAGTATCATTCGGACTGGGCCGACGGGTACGAGGAGGTTGGTTCTAGAAGCGGCAGGATGCGAAATGGCGGGGGTGCGGGGGACGACGCGGCTGGAAATCCCTACGAGGTGATGGGTATAAACAGCGATGCCACACAGGAGGAGATTAAAAAGAGGTATAGGATTCTTGCAAGGGAAAACCATCCTGACAAGAGCGGTCACGAGGGTGCCCGGGACAGGATGGCCGAGATAAACAGGGCATACGAGGTACTCTCGGATCCTGATCAAAGATCCGAATATGACAAATCAAGACCAGTGTGACGACTCGGCCTCTCCAGCCGTTTTTTTTGCATGTGATGTCTTCCGCATGCCTGCCATCTTTTGGCACCCGGGGGTCAGTCCCGGCCTGAGGCAGATATCGCCACCATGTTTAGCGTGGTCGTACCGTCCCTTTTTTGCACATATCCGACCAGGTTTGCCGTGATCAGGACGGTGCCAGAGGAGCCCGTGCATCCGTCCCCGCCATCATCTGTCGTAGATGCCGTGATAACGACCGGGGCAAAGTCGGTGCTGGGTCCGAGCATGGCCTGGGTGAGGACCTTTGCGATGGACGGATCAGAGGTGGTACACGCCACGCGGAATGCGCTTGTCCCGGTGTGGTACACGCCTCCGCGCATGCCCGGACCCCTTATGGGCACCTCCGACTCTGATATGCTCATGGAATCGGGCACAAACGTTCTGCCGCCCACCCGAACCTCGCATGATGGGGCGGGTGTCATGCTTGCCAGCCTCCCCAAAAGCTGCCCATCTGCTCTGGTGCCGACCGCACCGTCGTCCGGGTTCATACCCCGCCACATGCGCGCCCGTTTTATAAGCAAATATCACGTTTAAAACAAGGGCGTCAGCCGTCATGGTATGCAACAGCATCAGTTTGCCCCCTCGCGTGACATGCGCGCCCGGATTGCAAAACTGGCGGGCAGATATGGCCTGGCAGACGAGTGCCACACCATGATGCTGGACCACATCATAAACCTGTTTGAATCCAAGGGTCTTGGAGCGGACTATTACGGGTATCACAACATAGTCCACGAGCTAGAGGTGACGTATGTCACCCTGCTGGTGGGGGGGTTTTACGTGGGGAATGGCGACATCACGCGCGAGGAGCTTGGCCATCTGTTTGCGGCCGCCCTCTTGCACGACTTTGATCCGCAAAAGAGCGTGGACAAGCCGCACGAAGAGGCTGTGATAAACTTTGTGTCGTCTGATGCCACTTTGTTACGCATGCTGACTGATGCGGGACTTGATGCCGAGATTGTAAAGGCGATGATCCTGCGTACCACATACCCGTGGAGGGGCATGATGCGGGAGGACGCGGAGGCGATGATCACCTCCTGCCTTGGGCGCTCGCATACGGTCACACGCAGCGCGGGGATGCGCGACAGAACGATGTGGCTGGGGTGGTTTTTGTCGATGGTGGACCGGATTGCCGGGTATGCGATGGGTGACTTTGCCAAGTCGATGGAGATGGCAAAGATGAACGCGCATGCCTCGGCGTGGCACCCGGACGTGATAGTCCGGAGGGCGGTGGCATACTTTGAGGACATCCTAAACTCGGAGCGTGAGATGTCCCAGTACATCCTTGCCGCAATGCCAAAGCCCATGCGTCACAATTTTTTTGACACCGTCCAGTCGTTCATGGATCTGCGCAAGCTTGAAATCGGCATACAGGCAGACTTTGTCTACGAAAATCTCAGGCTGGTCCCTGTCATTGAGCGGATGAGTTCGAGGGGCGAGTCGGGGTTTGCGTCCTCGCTGCGCGCCATCTATGACGAGCTTCCAAGACCCTTGCAGTTTGGCGGGGATGTGTTTGCAGAGTCGGTCGGGGATTCAAAATACATCATCAACACGCTGAGGCTCAACGGTCCCGGCGGGGAGATTATTGGATTTGCCAAGGGGGGGCCGCTAGAGGCGTATACGCTGCGTCCTGAGATCAAAGACGAAAACAGGGGGCTGGGAAACACCGTTTTTCTTGAACCGCTGGCACTCAAGATGGGGTACTGGGGGATGGGGGGAGGCAGTGAGATGAGGCACATGTTTGTCATGCAGGCAAACTCGATGAACTTTCGATACCTGACCAGCTTTGCCACGCGGGATGTGATACAAAAGAGGATTGACGACAAAGAGGATGCGGAGTTTGTGACGCGGTTTGATCCCGAGAGGTGGGACTATTACCGGATTAGCATATAGTGATTCGGCGTCTGCGGGGGTGCCGAATCACGACTGCGTAGACGATCCCCACCCGGAATCAATTCCGTCCCACAGGCGCCGAAACGGCTCTGGATCCTTGTCCAACTCGCCGATAATCCTGTTACGTACGGCAAAGAAAAAGTTCTCCATGGCATCCACCCCGCCATCGGCGTGAATCTCCCTCCCAATCTCTGTGATTCTGGCCTTTTTGGCGGCGGTCTCGGAGGCGTCGGGGTTTTGAATACAGGATGTAAACAGGTCGATCATCTCCTCTTCTAGCATAAAGTCCATGCTGGGTCGACGTCATGGATCTATTTGATTCTATGTGGTATGCGGCATGTGCTATGATGGTGTGTGGTTAAAAAAAAGGGGGGGGGGGTTGGTGAATCTCTATTGGAATGGATCTATGAATGGGCAGTTTA
Source organism: Cenarchaeum sp. (assembly GCA_020027365.1). The sequence continues at coordinate 22,101 of JAHRAJ010000014.1, read as the reverse complement.
CGATGTGGTCACTGTCCATTGGTCTTGCAACCTCGATAGTAATCATCTCCTTGGCCTTGTATGCGTTTATGTCGGCTATGGTTTCCATTACTGCCGCGTCGTGTGGGTCTTCCCACCCGACGACTAGGATTCTCCACATTGGACTATAGTTTGCGTCACCTGGTGCGCCTGTGGCGATTCCTGGTTGGTATCCTAGGGGACCTGAACCGCGGATTCCGTTCTTAAATTGGTACAAATCCACTGCCGCTGCATTGGCAATAAGACTTGCAGAGGATGGGGTGCTTACCACTCCCATCTTCTCGGCCGCGCCTGCTGGCGTTGCATCCGTTACTATGTAGTAGATGGTTCTGCCGTCAGGACCCCAGCCCCTGTGTGCGATGAACGTGACCTCCATTGCGTCTGTGTCGATGTTGAGGACCTGACCGCCACCGTATGGCGTGTAGTCTGTCAACGTCTTTTCTGCAACGGTCATCATACCGCCTGGCCACATGATGTGGGGCATGTTTAGCACCACCTCAAGGCTGACCATGGTGATCTCACCGTTTTGCTTTGCCTCCATGATTTCGGCCTCGGATTTGAGCAGCTTTGCGTCACTTTCATCATTCCATGTAACGTGTATGTGGGATGTCAGTGCACTATACCCATCCATGCCAGGAATCGTGGTGAACACCTGTTCCTGATAGTCGTGGATACCGTCTCCTTTTATTCCGTTTGCAAAGAAGTAGGTCTTTGACAAAGCCGTTTCGGGCGCCTGTCCCAATACTGGGGCAAGTTCCACAGTCCATCCCTGTTTTTGGGTGATGACGTCGGCGTGTGTCTGGTCGCTAGAGTCGGTGATGATATAGTGTACCGGCTCGCCGTCATAGTATCCCATGTGCATTGGAATGGTCGCAGGAACGTTGGCACGGGACAGTCGGAGTTTCATATGACCGTCCTTTTCCATGTGATCCTTGTCCTTTTTCATGTGGTCGCCGTCCTTCATGTGGTCGCGATCCTTTTTCATGTAGTCACCTTTACCGTCCTTTTCCATGTGGTCGCGATCCTTTTCCATATGATCGCCCTTTTCCATCATGCGGTCGCCGTCATGTTTGTCCATTTTTTCCATATGATCGTCGTCCACGACAGGAGCGGGTACAAGACCAGTCATCATGGATTCCCGGAATGCCTCGCGTCCGCCTGGATACTCTGAGCACAACCGGTCGCCACAAACTACAGAGTTTGAAGAACCGTATGAGCCAGCGCTTGTTCCTTGGGACTTGATGGCATAGGCATCCGTGAAAGACACGGTAGTAAGTGCCACTGCCAATAGCGGCAGAATTGCAATCAATCCTGCATATTGTAGAGTCTTTTTCATTAATATACGCCCGTCACATATAGTTAAAAGCGTTGTCCCTAATTTGTCTAGTTTTTCATGTACTATAAACGAGGTCACGTGGTGGTTTTTGGCAGTTTGGCCAAGGCCGGTGCGCGGGGGACAAGCAATGCCGGCCGGTGCTGGGGGCGGATGGGGTGGGATGAGTGGGGTGAGGGGATGAGGGGGACAAGCCATGCCAAGAACCAAACCGATGCCAGACGACGGTAGGCCTGTTTTGCAGCCATCATCCTCCACGCCCTGATCTTCTTGCTGTCCAAACTCGCCATTTTTGGGCCTGTCGTATGAATACGATCAGTGATATACTGCCAGGCCCTGCCACACACAATGGACATTTTGGGGAAGATGAGGGACATGAGCACTAAATCCTATTTCTTGCTGCTTGGCCCGCTGGTGATTATGGGAACCATTCTGAGTTTTTACCTGTGCCTGCAAATCTATGGCGGTGTATGCACCCGGGTTCCGCCGGTATAGCATGTACGCCGCCATTAGTCGCCGCTGTCTGGAAAACGTCGGGTATTTCTGGTAATTGCACGTGTGGCGCCATATGACGTTTGAATGACACTGATCGTGCGGTGGTGGGGACGGGCAAAGCGGTGACGGTGCAAAGCACGCACGTCGATTGATATGCGCACCCCACAAGGCGGGTCGGCCCAGAGGTTGACTTTACACACATGCCGTCTCAACCGACATCCTGACTCGAAGCACCCGTCGTTTGTTTGCGTGTGCAATCCGACGACTTTTTTATTTGACCTGCCGTGGATTGGCTGACGACGTGTGGCGAGTACAACCCTGCTATCGGGGGATTCTCTTCCAGCTGGCCTTTTCCTCCAGCCGTTTTGCATTGTCGATCAGGCGGTTTAGGCCGTCTTGTACAAGGCCTGTTTTGTGGTGCAAGCGTGCTATGTTGTTGTTGATAAGGATTTGATTCACGATGAGAGGATGCGGTTCCTTTTGCGTTGGGTCTAGGACCAATAGCAGGTAGCTTGCGGATTTTAGCGTTATGCCCGTGGTTCTGATCAGCCTTTTTACGATCTTTGACGTCGCGGCGGCGGCAGTTTGCATGGATGTGGAGTTTGTCGGAGTGCGATCCATGTTCTTTATTGAAGAGTCGGTAAACCTGAAGAGCATGTCTATGTTGTTTTGCAGGATGTCTATGCTCTTTATCATCACGCTCATGTTGTCGTACAGCAACCGTATGTGCTGGATCATATTCTTGTTTTTTATCAGGTTGGGGTGTTTTTGCAGGGTGTGTATTTTGTATCTAATCATATCGGCGCATGTGTCCTCTGGCGGGTCTGACGACGCCAGTTTTAACCTTTCGATAAAGCGGCCGGGATCCTTCTCCAGTATGTTCACGTTGGCGGCAAGGTGGATTGCATTCTCCTGCAGGGGACCCGTGCTTTCATGCAGTAGGCCGGTGATCTTTTTCATGATGCGCAGGTTGTCCTGAAGGACCGACACCTTTTCTAGATTTGAATCCATGGTGTAACGGGGCGGGTTGTGTCTTTAAACTTTAGGGACGCCAAAATCGTTGTGTGCAATGTGGCAACCGTCTGGCGTTTGGGCTTGCAGGATTTGGCCCGATCCGGCTGGGGGCATGTGGCGGCATTGCCTGCATGATCGTCTGTTTCCCTTGCATTTTGAACCGTTGGGCCGTTTTGATCGCGCGGGGTCGGCCACAAACGGGCATTGTGCGCAATTGGGGGGGTGGGCGGGGGGTGGTTGGGGGGATGGTGGGGAGGGGGCCAAAGGCCGCACTATGCCGCCGCCGCCGCCACCGCCGCCGATTGGCCTGCCATGCATCTGCAATGCCGGCGGTTTTTTCACCGTTTGTGTGCCTGCCCTGCCGTTTCCAACCGTTGGCGTATTCCTGATTGGGCGGGTGACGCCGGGCGACCGCCGCCCGGCGGGTTGTTTCCCATCCGGTCTGAACGTCGTCGTCATCGTCGTAGCCGTAGTCGTTGACGGTGGGTGCAAGGCAGGGCTGCCCTGCCTGTCATGTAGACACGGCGCGGACGGGGGCGCCTTTTACGGGGTGCAACCGACGATCACTTGGTCTTTTTAATTCTGACCACGCCTGCCGTTATGTGATCGATGATCGTCTGCAGTGGCGTCCCCGGACCAAAGACGTGGTCGACACCGGCCTTTACCAGCCTGCCGTGATCTGCCTCTGGGATGACCCCGCCGCCTATAACCAGCACGTCGGTCACGCCCTTTTTCTTCAGAGCCTTTACAACCCTGGGAAACAGCGTGCCATGGGCACCGTTGAGAAGACTCATGGCCACGGCATCGACATCCTCGTCCTCGGCAATCTGGGCCACTCTATCTGGCGTGGCAAACAGGCCCGAGTATATGACCTCCATCCCGGCATCTCGAAACGCCCTGCACAGGACGAGCGCCCCGCGATCATGGCCGTCAAGCCCAAGCTTGGCGACCAGGATCTTTACGCGATGTGTGGCCGTCTTTTGTCTCATGGCGGCCGTATGCTGAACGCCTTATTAGATTTTATGATTATATATGACGCGTGTCGGCACCGCCGCAAACGCGGTGTGGCCGCCGATCATCTGATGACGGCCCCGCTGGATGCCAGTTTGCAGGTGATCCGTTTGGCGATCCGCTGACAGGCGAGACCGCGCCGCCCTTGCCAACCCGCCGGCATCCGGAAAAACAATTTGGCCGGCTGGGTGGCAAACTCGGCCGCATGATCCGCCAAACCCGTGCCGGTGCGTGCAGGCGGGAGGAAGACCGTCCGGGGCGTGATGGTGGTGGCGATACGGCGGCGGTGACGGCGGCGGCGGCGGGAAGAGAGAGACCGCCGTCCGGTACGCGCGGCACGAAAGCTCGCGTGCAAACGTGGCGTTTGAACGGCTGTGTTGGGGGGTTGTGGGGATGGAGCGGCGTGCATGTGCAAGGTGGATGCCGCTCCATCATGTGCGGGATTCCACGATCGGATGTTTTTGGATTTTACAGCACGCCGGCATCCGCCGGCCGGCGCGACAGAGTGCGTCACCGCCGTGATCTGTGGCGGGAGGTATATCTCAAACGCCGGCGCCCAATCCGTCGGATCCGCCGGCGGTTGGATGATCTCCGACCATTGGACGGTGCGGCTGCCTGCCGGACCCGCCGCCGCACGTCTGTTGGTTTTGCGCCCCTCTGCCGTGCTGGCAGACCGCGGCCTGACTTGCAACACCTGATTGTGACGGCTGAATCGGGCGTGATTGGACACCGGCCGCCGGATCGCATGCCCAAGTTAGCAAACTTTAAACCCCCTCTGCGTGTAATTGCGCCATGGTTGATGGTGACCGTCACCGCATCAGGGTGGGCCTCGTGGGAATTGGAAACTGCTTTTCGGGGCTCATACAGGGCATAGAGTACTATAGAAGAAACCCCGAGCAGCAGGTAATCGGCATAATACACGAGAGGCTGGGGGGGTATGGCATACACGATATTGACTTTGTATGCGGGTTTGACGTGGGGGAGAACAAGATTGGAAGGACGATCAACGAGGCGATTTACCAGTACCCAAACATGGTGGATTGGATTCCTGCGGATCAGATGCAAAAAACCAGGGCGACGGTGCACGAGGGCCCAGTTCTTGACGGGGTCGGGCTGTGGGTGGAAAACCGCGTAAAGCCCGTGCAGAGTGCCAAGACCGTCGAGCAACTGGCCGGGGAGGCCAAAAAAATAATCAGGGAGACGGGCACCGAGATCATCGTGTCGTACCTTCCGGTCGGCTCGGACAAGGCGACGGAGTTTTGGGCCCAGGTGTGTCTGGACGCGGGAGTGGCGTTTGTAAACTGCATACCGTCGTTTATAGCATCCGACGAAAAGTGGGCCAAAAAATTCGAGGAAAAAAACATCCCGTGTATTGGGGATGACATCAAGGGACAGGTGGGGGCGACCATCGTCCACCGCACGCTGGCAAAGCTGTGCAACGACCGCGGGACGCGGATTGAAAAGACGTACCAGATCAACGTGGGCGGCAACACGGACTTTTTGAACATGAAGGAGCAGGAGAGGCTTGTCAGCAAAAAGATATCAAAGACCGAGAGCGTCCAGAGCCAGCTGGACACGCGGCTGGACGACGACCAGATCTACGTGGGCCCGTCGGATTTTATCCCGTTTCTGGGCAACACAAAGCTGATGTTCATGCGGATAGAGGGCAGGCAGTGGGCAAACATTCCGTACAACATGGAGGTCCGCCTAGACGTGGACGACAAGGCAAACTCGGCCGGGATTGTGGTAGACGCAATCCGGCTGGCCCGGATTGCACTGGATCGCGGGATTGGAGGCCCGCTGCGTCCTGCCAGCGCGTATCTGATGAAGCACCCGATCGAGCAGATGTCCGACGTCGAGGCCAAGGCCGCCTGCGAGGGGTTTGTAGCGCAGGGCGGCGGTGAAAAACAAGAGATCTGCTAGCCCGCGCCTGTGCTGACCATGGCCGCGGTGCTGAAAAACGCCGTTTGTGCGTCTGACGACCCAAACGACGAGGTTTCCAACGCTACAATAATTATCATACTAGTCAACTAAACTTGTCCCGAAGCGATTATCAGAGGCCAAAACGGTGACAAACCGTGGTACATGTAAAAAAGGTGGAGATTTTTGGCTTCAAGTCGTTTGGGTTTCGGAACACCACCGTGGGCTTTGAGCCCGGACTGGTCTCAATCTCGGGGCCCAACGGATCCGGCAAGAGCAACATACTGGATGCCGTGATATTTGCAATGGGGGAAAACCGCCCCAAGGTGATGAGGGTCGACAGGCTGAGGTCGCTGTTACACGACATAGAGGGGACGGCGAGGCGGGGCCCCAAACTGGCCCGTGTCAATGTAACCTTTGACAACTCTGACCGCAAGATACCTGTGGATTCAGACACCGTGGACGTCACACGGGAGATGGACGACAAGGGGGATAACACGTACTATCTGAACAAAAAGCAGACAAACCGCACGCAGATACTGGATTTGCTTGATGTGGCAAACGCCGGGCTGCACCAGCTCAACAACGTCCAGCAGGGCACGGTGACTCGCATATCCGAGTTTTCTCCCGAGGAAAAGCGCCAGACGATCGAGGATCTTGTGGGGCTGTCGTACTTTGACCAGAAAAAGACAGAGGCCGTGAAGCAGCTTGACGAGGCCGACCGGAGGCTGGAGATTGCGCTGGCAAAGATGGGCGAGATTAAAAAAAGGATTGACGAGCTAGAGGAGGAGCGCAACCAAAAGATGCGCCACGACGTGCTGGAGGGGGAGATCAACAGGCTCAACGCAATATCTGCGGCAAACAGGCTGCGCGAGGTGAGATCGTCGGCCGGCGCCAAAAAGGCGGAGATGGATACGGTGCAGGCGGAGGACCGTAGGCTGGGGCTTGCGCGCGACGAGGTACGGGAACGGATACGCAAGATTGATGCCGAAAAGTCTGGGTTTATGGAGCGGGCCGATGCGTATGCGCAGGCAAAGTCGTCGGTTGATTCGGAGCTGGGCAAGGCGATACGCGCGTACGAAGAGGTCAACGGGCGCATGCTTGCGGCACAGCGCCGCATCTCCAAGGCCACTGCCCGGATGCCGGAGCTGGAGGGCGTGGTGCAAGAGGCGCGCGGGATGTTGGATGACGCGTCATCGCGAGTTTCTACGGCGCACGACGCGGTGGGGCGGGACGAGGGGGAGCGCGGGCGCGTCGACGCGCTGCTGCGCGAACTTGACGGGCGGCGCACCGCGGTGCTAGACCGCCAGTCCGAGGTTGCAAAAAAGAGGACGGAGATTGACGGCAGGACGCGGCTGATGACCGAAAAACTGAACGAACAAAGGCTTGCCGCATCAAAGATCGAGTCGGAGATGGCCGAGATTGGCAAGAGATCCGCACTGGCCGCATCAAACCTGTCCAGGTACCGCACAGAGTCTGGGAGGTTTGCCGATCTGCTCGACCGGTTTGACAAAAAGATGAAAAACCATGCAGACTCTGTGGCAGAGCTGCGTCGGCAGCTTGGGGTGCACGAGGCCCGGAGGGCGAGGATCAACACGGAGATTGAGGAGATTGGACAGATTTTGGAAAAGTCGACCAAGGCGGCGGCCCAGTATGAGACCAAGATCAGGGTGGTAAAGGGGATTATGCACGAGGATTACTCCATCGCACAGCTGCAAGAGGATCGGCACCGGCTGGGGATTGACGGGCTTGTATACCAGATGATCTCGTGGGATCCGCGCTACGAACGGGCCGTCCTGGCCGCCGGTGCGGACTGGATAAAGGCGTTTGTGGTGCCCGACTTTGCGACGCTGCTGGGCCTGGCAGAGGCCGCGCGCGAGAAAAAGCTTCCAAAGCTCAAGATCATCCCGATGGAGGCAATTCCCGCGTTTGAGATGGATCTGCCCCAGGGCAGGGGGGTTGTCGGGATTTTGTCCGACTTTGTGCGGTCCAAGCACGGGTATGACGGACTCGGGAGGTTTTTGTTTGGCAACGTCGTGCTGACAGACTCGCGTGATGCGGCATACCGCGTCTCCCGTGCCGGGTACCGGGCCGTAACCCTTGACGGGGAGCTGTTCGAGGCCAAGGCGGGCGCGGTGGTGGTTGACATAAACTCCAAGATATCCAAGCTGACCAAGATTATCACGCTGAGCTCGTCTGTGGACGGCCTCATCGAGTCCATATCGCTGCTACGCAGGTATATCGTCAAAAAGAAGAGGATGGCAAGGCGCGCCGAGGATGCGATCGCATCCACGCGCGGCAGGCTGGGCCTGTCTGAAAAGGAGATGGCGGCCACCGAGCAGAGCCGTACCGACCTGCGACTAAAGGCGACCGACATCCGGGAGGCGCTGGTCGGGTTTGAAAAGCGCATAGGCGAATACCTGGAGCGGCGGCACGTGCTGGAGGCCGCCGCCGCCGACGCCAGATCGTCGGCATCCGAGCTGGACAGGAGCATCTCCCAGGTGCGCGTAGGCTATGCAGACGATGAGCACGACAGGATTGCCGCCGAGCTGGGCGGCCTCAACAAGAAAAAGGCGGCGCTAGAGGGCGAGCGCACCGCCATCCTCGAGGGTCTCAACAAACACTCGTCGGAGCTTGGGGCCGCGCGCGCCGACGAGGCGTCCATGCAGAGCAGGATAGCCGCGGCCGAAAACGAACTGGGATCGCTTGCCGAGGAGCGCACCGAGCTGGAGGCAAAGGTGCTGGAATACGATGGACAAAAAATCGAGTACAACGCACAGGTCGTAAGGCTGCGGCAAAACGAGCAGGAACTCATCGCCACGTCTGGCACGTCGGTCTCCACCCTAAAGGAGTTTGACGACGGGCTGCGCGGACTACACGAGCGCGAAAAATCACTGAGCCGGCAGATAAACTCGCTTGAGCGCAGGTCTGACTCGCTGTCCCGTGATCTGGATGATCTTAATGGGCAGCGCGACCGGCTGGTGCAGATACTGGATTCCTGCGGATATGGCGAGGACATCGAGACCTTTGACGTCGAACCGCTGCTGGCCGGGTTGCAGGCCGAGCTGCGCTCGCTGGATGCGCTCAACGCCAAGGCGCCCGAGACGTATGTGGACGTGTCATCGGGGTATAGGTCGATGTCGTCACGCAAAAACTCGCTGGAGGAGGAGCGCAATTCAATCGTGCGGTTTATCGAGGGGATTGAAAAGGACAAGAGGCAGACATTTCTTGACGCATTTGACAAGGTGGACAAGGAGATCCGGCAGATATTCACAAAGATGACGGACGGCAACGCGTGGCTGGAGCTGCAAAACGAGGACGACATATTCTCCTCTGGAATATCGTACCTGATCCAGTTTCCCAAAAAGCCCAAGAGGGAGTCGACCTCGATCAGCGGGGGCGAAAAGACACTGGCGGCCATCGTGTTTGTGTTGGCGCTACAGAGGCTAAAGCCGTCGCCGTTTTACCTGTTTGACGAGGTCGATGCGCATTTGGACGCCCCCAACTCGGAGAGGCTTGCCAAGATACTCGAAGAGAGGGCGGCCGAGAGCCAGTTCATCATGGTCTCGCTAAAGGACTCTGTCGTGCAAAGGGCCAAGCTGATCTACGGCGTGTTCCCCAAAAACGGGGTATCGCACGTGGTTACCTACAGGGACAAACGCATGCCCCGCGTGGCGTCTGCATCCCCGTCCACCCGCCCGCCGTCTGCCTAGCGGGGTACGACGCGTTGGCGGCTGCCGTAGTGTGGGGTTGCTGTGGTGCGCCGAGGGGGACGGCGGTACAAGGATTGCGATGATTGCGATGACGGCGGCCGTCATACACCCCCCCCATGCAGGCGCGGTGCCACGTCACCGTGCACTTGGGACGGCGGGCGGTGGATCGCGGTGCCGCACATGTGACAAACCTGCCGTTCAAACAACCGTCAGGACTGCGTGGTGACGGACGATCCGTCTTTTTCCGTTTGAACGGCGTCTGCAACAACGCCTGCTGGCACCCCCCGTGGACCTTTGCCCGTACCGCGGTTTTGGCCGTGGGCTTGTGGTGGTGGCGGCGGCGACGGCTGTCGTCTGCGGCCGCCCGCGGTCTGACCAATATCCACAAAACACGCAGTAGACCTCTGGCCTCCGATGTCGACAAGCTCGGGCTCCTCGGCGGCACACCTGTCTACCGCGCAAGGACACCTGTCCACAAACCGGCATCCGCGGGGCGATTCGCTGTTCTGGCCGCCACCGCCATGATCACCGTCGTTAATCCTGACCGTCTTTTTTCTCAGCCTGTTTGCAGGATCCGGCGTGGACACCGCGTCAACAAGCGCCCTGGTGTATGGGTGTCGGGGCCGGGCCAGAACGTCACCAGTCCGTCCAGTCTCCACAATCCTGCCCCCGTACATGACCGCAATCCTGTCACCCAGATGCCTGGCGGTGGCCAAATCGTGGGTTATATACATGACAGAGATGCCGTGCCTACCACACATGTCCCTTATCAGCTCCAGTATCTCGGACCTGATGGAAACGTCTAGCATGGATACCGGCTCGTCGGCGATTATCATCCTGGGCCGTGGCGCAAGCGCGCGTGCTAGGACCACGCGTTGCCTCTGGCCGCCGGACAGCATGTGCGGATATTTCCCGATCACCTCCTCGACGGGCTCCATCTTTGTCTCCCTTAGCACCTCGACAACCCTGCGCCGCCGTCCGGCGGCATCGCCGCCCAGACCGTGTATCTCCAGCGGCTCTGAAACTATGTCACCAATCCTCATGGCGGGGTTTATCGAGTCGTACGGGTTTTGGTGAACCATCTGGCATCCGAGGCGTATTCTGACCGCGCCCTCGCCGGCCGTCTGGCGTCCTTCAAAGAAAACAGATCCCGAGTCGGGCACCTCTGCCCCCATGATCAGCCTCGCAAGGGTTGACTTGCCCGATCCAGACCCGCCCGCGATGACGAGCACCTCGCCCTCGGCCACATCGATGGACACGTCATCCACCGCCCTTGTGACGCCACCGCCCCGCCCCTGCCTGCCGGGTAGCAGGGACTGCCTTGCGGCAAAGTGCCTGACGAGCCTGCGTACTTTGAGGATGTTTTTTGCCACGGTGGGCGTTCATCCCGCCTGTATATCAACACGGCGCGGGGAGGTGCGTATGTGACGCGACAACCGCGGCCGTGACCGGATTGCCGCCACCGCCGCCGCCGTTGACGACCATGATGTCCGGCCGTTGCATCACCTTACATCACAAGGCATTTATGCCAACGGAAAATCCGCATGATACTTGGAAAAAAAGAGGGTTGCTGCTTCCACGGCTGCAAAAGTTACCCCCGATACACACCATAACCGTCATCACCGGCTGCAACAGCAACAACAGCAGCAACGGCAACAACACCCCGATACAGTGCCAGACGGCCCGGATTCTGGCCACCGCGTGCATGTGGCGGGCGAAAACCTGTGCTTTATGCGGCCCGAAAACGGCCACAGGGAAAAGACCATGGCAGAGGACCTGTCATACAGCCTGCGGCAGACCCCGAAATCGATAAACCCCCGGTTCTTTTATGATTCGAGGGGATCTCGACTGTTTGAAGAGATATGCGGCCTTGACGAATACTACCAGACGCGAACAGAGGCGTCCATACTGTCACAAATGGCCGAGGATCTCGGCGGCATCCTTGACGGGGAGTTCCGACTGGTCGAGCTTGGCAGCGGTTCGTCGCTCAAGACGCGCCACATTCTGGACATACTGCACGCGTCGCAGTCGGAGGTGGAGTATGTGCCGATTGACATATCCCCGTTTTTGGAGGACAGCGCGTCAGAGCTGGTCGGGCAATACCCGAGACTGCGCATAACCGGGATTGTGGACACGTACGAGAACGGACTGCGTTATCTGCGCGGACGTCAGAGGGGCGTCCCGGGAGAGACGCGCAACCTGATTGCATTTTTTGGATCAAGCTTTGGCAACTTTGAGCCGGACGAAGGCGAGGCGTTTCTTGGCAATGTTCGTGACTCCATGGGCCGCCGCGATTTGTTCTTGATGGGGCTGGACCTGGTAAAGGATCCCGCCGTGATCCTGCGCGCATACGACGACTCGCGGGGTGTCACGGCCCGGTTCAACCTAAACGTGCTGGCGCGGATAAACCGCGATCTGGGGGCAGACTTTGATCTCGACGCCTTTGCACACCACCCTGTATATGACAAACAAAAGCGGCGCATCGAGATGCACATCCGCTCCCTGCGCGACCAGCATGTGAGCATCCCGGGGGCGGGCGGGATGTCACTGACGCTTGCCCGCGGCGAGCTTGTACACACGGAGAGCTCTCACAAGTTTTCTGTAAGCGACATACGCGGCATGGCCTCCAAAACCGGATTCGAGGTGGCCGGACTGTGGCAGGATCCGCAGAGGATGTTTGCCGTCGTGCTGTTCGGGCGGACGGCCTGACGCCGGCGGTGCGGCCACACGCATGCCAAGCCTGCGGCTAGGCGTCACGTGCGCATCTAAACCCCGAAAACATCCACCTCTCGTCCAGCCTGAAAAAGTTGCGGTAGCTTCCGCGGATGGACATGGCCGGCGTCCCAAACGAGCCGCCCCTGAGCACCTTTTGACCCGTAAACCACTTGTCGTTATACTCGTCAAACCCCGACTTGAACCCCGGGTATCCAACAAACTCAGAGGCGGTCCACTCCCACACGTCTCCGATCATCTGCTCGCATCCAAAGCTGCTCCTGCCTGACGGATAGCTGCCGATCTCAGAGGCCGTCCACCTGTACGACTCTAAAAGGTTGCAGTTCTCCTCGGTGGGGGGCGAATCGCCCCACGGAAACGCGGTCTTTGCACCGCGTTTCGTGTCCCAGCACGCGGCCTTTTCCCACTCTGCCTCGGTGGGGAGCCTCCCCTTGGCCCACCTGCAAAACGCGTCGGCCTCGTAAAAGCTCACGTGTACTACCGGCTCTGCCGGGTTTATCCGGCGCAGGCCTGCAAAGTCACGGGTGGACCACCGTCCGTCCGCCTTTTCCCAGTACATGGGGGCGGCCCACCCGTTTTCGACAACCTTTTCCCACCCGTCTGACAGCCAATACCGAAAGTCGCCATACCCGCCCTCCTCGACAAACCTCTGATATTCGCCGTTGGTGACCGGGTATGCGCCAATCCCATAGTCGTTGAGGTATACATCGTGCTCGGGCAGCTCTATGTCATAACAAAATCCGTCACCGCCATGCCCCATCTTGTACATCCCGCCTGGTATGTCCACCATGGACGGGACGCCACGCCGACGCCCGTCCGCGCCCGCCCCCGGATTTGCGGGCCGCCCCCGCCCTTTTTTGCGGACGGGCTTGTACGCATCGGCCAGCAGGTGCTGCAGGTCGTACACCATCAGCTCCTGGTGCTGGCACTCGTGATGCATGGCCATGATCAAAAGCGATCTCGTCCCCTCGTCCGCGCGGCCGCTCTCTAGCAGGTTTGTCACCCTGCGGTTGATCTCCTCAAAGTATGACAGTATCTGGTCGAGTGTGGGCCGCGAGACGACCCCCCTTGCCCCCTTGTCGTGGGGCCGGCCAAACTGGTTGTAGTACGAGTTTAGGTACGATGAAAAACCTGCGGAGCATGGGACATACCGCTCGTCGGCCTTGCCCAACACCACCTCGTACAGCCAGCTGACGTGTCCCAGATGCCACTTTGGGGGGCTGGTATACCTGGCCGTCTGAACCACAAAGTCGTCCTGCTCAAGCGTGCCTGTCAGCTCCTTGGTGCGCCTGCGGGTCTGGGCAAACAGCCCGGCCAGCGACCGGCCGCCTGCATTCTCCACAGCCATCTCTCCAGAAACCGTGGCCATTGCAACTGCCCGATAATGTCGGTATTTATGTATACTAAGTGGTGGGGACGCCGTGAATCCCGATGGCGCCGCCCGATCATCGCTGGGGCGCCCGCGCGGGGATGCGGGGAGGGGGTGCGCGGACCGCGTGCGCCCAAACCTGTGGCGCGTCTGGCACCCGTTGCATTTTGATTTTTTTTTTGACGCCCGCCGGCAAAATCAACCGGCCTTTAACGCCCGCCGGCATTGACTAGTATCCGCGTGCAAAGAGCGGCGGGGACGCAGAGCCCGGTCTGCCGCACACGATGCACGGGGCGGCATCTTTTCTGGGCTGTGGGGATGGACCGCCACCGCCGCCGTCTGACTCCGCCTTGGCCGCCGCCTCCTCCTCCTCGAACGGTATCACCCTGATCTCCGCCCCCGACCTTTCCTTTATCGCGTCCTCGCACTCTGCCTGGCCGCACCAGCCCGCCCTGACAAACCCGCCCCCGTCCGTGATTGTGCGCACAAATACGTCGTACGACGACACGTCGGCGGTCTTTTGCTCCAGTAGCATGCGCGCCCTTTTGAGCATCCCGTCCTGAACGTCATCTAGCATGCGGGGTATGCGTGACGGAATTTGGCCGATCGGCACCTTTGACTTTTCACCCGTGTGCCTTGCCACCGCCACCACCACCCCGTCCTTGATGTCACGCGGCCCGATCTCCACCCGGAGGGGGACGCCCCTCAGCTCCCAGTCGTTAAACTTGTAGCCGGGGGTGAGCCCTGTCCGCAGGTCGGCATGCACCCTGACCCCGGCACCGCGTAGCGCGGCGCCGACCTCCTCGGCCTTTTGCACCACCTCGGCGGCCGCCTTTTGGTTTGGAATGATCGGAACCACGACCGCCTGAACGGGCGCCACCCGGGGGGGCAGCACCAGCCCCTTGTCGTCACCATGGACCATGATCATGGCACCTACCAGCCTCCACGACACCCCCCACGAGGTCTGCCATGCATGGTGCTCCACATTGTCTTTGTCCGCAAACTTTACGTCAAACGGTTTTGAAAAGTTTTGCCCCAAAAAGTGGGACGTCCCCATCTGCAGCGCCTTGCCGTCGGGCATCACCGACTCCATGGTGGTGGTGTACACCGCGCCCACAAACTTTTCCTTTTCGCTCTTGCGGCCGGTGATGACCGGTATGGCAAGCTCCTCCTCGACGGTCCTTTTGTATATGTCCAGAATCTCGGCGACCTCCTCCTCGGCCTCCTTGCGGGTGGCGTGGACCGTGTGCCCCTCTTGCCACAAAAACTCTGACGTCCTGAGAAAGGGCTTTGTGGCCTTGATCTCGGCCCTCAGCGCGGTGTTCCAAAAGTTAATCTTGAGCGGGAGATCCCTCCAGCTTTGTATCCACTTGGAGTACATGGAGTATGCCAGCGTCTCCGAGGTGGGACGCAGCGCCAGCCGGTCGCCCACCTCGTTGTTGCCCGAGTGCGTCACCCAAAACACCTCTGGATCAAACCCTGCAAAGTGCTCCTCCTCCTTTTTTAGCAGTGATTCGGGTATGAGTACGGGCAAAAACCCGTTGCGTATGCCCCTGACGGCAAACCGCTCGTCCAGCTTGGCACGCACCGACTCCCACACCGAGTAACCGTCGGGCCGCAACACGATGAGCCCTTTGACGGGGGCATAGTCTGCCATCTGCGCCTTTAGCACCACCTGCGTATACCACTCGCTAAAATCCTCGTCCTTGGAAACGGTGATGCCCACCTCCTCCCTGTCCGAATCCCTGCCTGCCATCATCGATCCGCCCGCCGTGGACGGCATCCCCCGTCGTACCGGACCGTCACAGGCAGGCGCATCGGCCGCACCGTCAGAGGGGGCTGCCCCTGCACAAGACCTTGCCGGTCACCCTGCTCTGAAAGTTGGGGCATATGAAGCACTTGATAAAGTGGGTGTCCTCCTTGTATATGGGGCATTCCACATACTCCTGCTTCATCTTTTTGAGCATCTTTGGGCTGACTCCGTTGAGCTTTAGCTTGCCCTTTTCATCCATCATTCCAGACGACCTCAAGTCATCCTTTGTCTCGGCGGGGATTTTCTGCCGGACATCCGTCTTTTTGACCTCGATCTCGTACTTGTGCTCAAGCTCGCCTGCTGTCATGGCGGTACGCTTTTGCGGTGTGATTTATTGCTAGCGGTTGGCCGGATCCGACGGTAGCAATTTATAGAAACGTCCGCCGACCCCCAGCATGGGCGTCTTGGAGGGGCTGGTCATCACCACCATCGTACTGGCCGGCGCATATGTGGGGTATCACGCGTGGCAGGAATCGCTTGATGCCGATCCCGGGGCCGCGACACACTCTGCCTACTACCCGGATGCCGGCTATGGTGCGGCGACGCTTGCCGCGGGGGCGGCATGGACGGACTGGGCGGGGGCACCCACACGCGTCATGGCATCGACGGGATACCCGACGCTGACCGGTGCATGACCGCCGCACCGCATCCTCCCCGCCACGCGCTTCCTGCCGGCATGCCCGATCGTGGAAGTGTTCCTGCGGACCGCCCCGCCGCCGCCACTAATTTAATATTGACACTTGGGGCGGGCAAGACTATATCTTGCTGGCAATATTTGACGTAGAGGGCGTCCTGTTTGACGCCGAATACCTTCCAATCCTGGCCGAGAAGATCGGCAAGGAGGATGAGATTTGGGAGATTACAAAAAAGGGGATACAGGGTGCGATAAACTGGGAGGATGGACTGCGCACCCGCGTGTCGGCGCTGCGCGGGATTGAGTATGACGTGTGCCAACAGGTGGCCGACGATCTGCCGATAATGACCGGCGCGCACAAGGCATGCAAGGCCCTCAAGGATGCCGGGTGGAGGATAATGGCGGTCTCTGGCGGATTTACAATAATGACCGACAGGCTCAAAGAACAGCTTGGACTGGATCACGTGTATTCAAACGAGCTGCTGTTCTCCGACGGCCGGCTTGACGGGGTGAAGATCAACGTAGACTCGGACAAGGCAAGGTCGGCGAGCGTAAAGATTGCAGAGTGGGGCGAAAAGCGCGAGGATGTGGTGGTCGTGGTGGACGGTGCCAACGACATTAAACTTTTTGACATATGCGGGCTTGGCATTGCATACCGCGCGCAGGACATGGTAAAGGATTTGGCAAACGCCGTGCTGGAGGAAAAGGATCTCTCCGGGATTGTGGGGATTATCAACGGGCATTACGACCGGTCCCCGCCGGTGGTGTAGATGGACACCGCCGCCGCCGCCACCCCCGGCGGCGGCAACAACAGCAAC
Organism: Cenarchaeum sp.; assembly: GCA_020027365.1. The sequence goes on along the minus strand of JAHRAJ010000014.1, from coordinate 5,230 downwards.
AGCAGCGGCGGCAGCGGCATTTACATCACCCCAGTGTGTCTGGACGGCCCCGTCGGCAAGGGCGATGATCTGGCCTCCTCCATAGCCGGCCTGGCGGCGCTGCGCGACGGCGACATCGTGGTGGTGTCACAAAAGGCCGTGTCCCGGCAAGAGGGGCGCACCGTGCAGCTGGACTCGGTCAGGCCGTCGCTTTTGGCAGAGGGCATAGCCTCTGCATACGGCAAGGATCCCCGGATTGTCGAGCTGGTACTGGCCGAATCCTCCAGAATAATCCGGATGGCACGCGGCATAATCATCGTAGAGACCCACCACGGGTTTGTATGCGCAAACGCAGGGGTGGATGAAAGCAACATGGATGTGGGAACCGCGGCGTTGCTTCCGACGGATCCCGACGCGTCGGCGCGGCGCATCCGTGACCGGCTTGCCAAACTGACCGGCAAATCCGTGGCCGTCCTCGTATCTGACACGTTTGGCCGCCCGTTCCGGGTGGGGCAGACCGACTGCGCCATCGGCGCCGCCGGCATGGGCGTCATCGCCGACTATCGCGGCAAAACCGATTCTGCCGGACGCATCATGCGCGTCTCCGAGATTGCCACGGCCGACGAGGTGTGCGCCGCCGCGGAGCTGGTCATGGGCAAGACCACCGGATGTCCGGCGGCCGTGGTGCGGGGCCTTGCATTGCCGGACGGGGGCACAGGCGCGGCGCGCGACCTGTTACGGCCTGCACCCGAAGATCTGTTTCGGTGATTTCGCAATAAATAGGGTTATAATCTCGCGCCGGGCACCCGGCACATGACACTCCGGGCAGAACTTCACTGCCACAACACGTTTTCAAACTTTCACGTGGGTGACAAAGAACCTCCGTACGACTGCAACGTGCATATGCGGGACCAGCTCGGCCGCGCGCTGGATCTGGGGATAAACGCGCTGTTTGTCACAAACCACAACACGCTTGCCGGATATGAACAGCTGCGCACCTATGGCCGTGACCACGAGGCATTTCGGCATGTCAGCATATTCCCCGCAGAGGAGATTACGGTGGACACGGGGGCGCATGTGCTGGCATACGGGATACGCGAGGAGATTCGCGCGGGGATGACGCTTGAGGAGACCCTTGACGAGGTGCACAGGCAGGACGGCGTGTCGTCGGCACCGCATCCGTTCAGCCTGCTTGACGCAGTCCGCGACAACGCCTCCAAGTGCGACATGATCGAGGTATTCAACAGCAACAACGTGGACATCGTCTCAAACGCCCGCGCATCGGCGTTTGCCCTGGAACACGGCATGACGGAGGTCGCCGGCAGTGACTCGCACGTGCTCTCCACGCTGGGAAGGTGCGTAAACGTGATTGATGCAGAGGGGACGCTGGATGACGCGCTATCTGCAATGAGGCACGGCCGTATAGGCATAGAGCAAACCGGATATGCGCGCGAGGCCGAGACCATGGAGCACATAAAGTACAAGATTGACAACTCGCGCGAATATCTGGCCCGGTTTATACGCGAGGAATACCCCGACTCTGCATGGTTTCTGTCGTTTCTGCTGCGCGTGTACAACTCTCACCAGAACAGCTACCTGTGGTCTGTGTTTTACAAGATTGCCGTCAGACTGATGCGGCGCCTTTCCTCCAAGATAAACCACGACGACCTGGATCCCGCATTCATGCGGGACCGCAACCTCGGGACGATGTTCCGCACGGCGGTCTGGTAGCCCGCCGCCCGCAGGCGACCGGCCGTCCGGAAGTCGGGACGTCAGACGGGGACGGACGCCTCTGGCGACCGGCCGATCGTCCCATGGTAGCCGACCGCCGACCGCCGACCGGATCCGTTGCCTGGAATCCATGCAGGCGTCGGATCCTGGCGCCCGACCCGTCCATGCTTGCCACGACGACCGCGCAGAAGAGGGGTGCCGACGCCAGACGCGTTGCATGCGGGGGTGGGGTGCGGCGGCACAGCAAAGCGCAGCGGACAACGACGACAACAACAACGACGACAACGACAACAGCCGCCGCCGTCACCGCCGCCGCCGTGACGACGTACGGGCGTTCGTGGCGGCGGGACGACTGGGAGGCGCCACCAACCCGCCGGTCTGGGCCGTGGACGACGTAGGTTTAATATGCGCCCGTCCGTCTTTTGTTGCATGTCTGGAAGCGACGGGGAAAGGACGCTGGATGCAACCGGGTTGTTTTGCCCAGAACCGGTGTTTCGTACGAAGATCGAGATTGAAAGGATGCAGGTCGGTCAGGTTTTGACGGTAAAGGCCGACGACCCTGCAGCCGAGGAGGATATCTCTAGGTGGGTGACGCGAAACGGCCACGAGCTGCTTGAAACGTCAAAGGACGGCGGCACCATCACGTTTTCAATCAAAAAGACCAAGTGAGCCGCCGCCTAGGCCCGTGCCGGATTATCGCCAAGGTACCTGTCCACGTCGATCGCGGCCATGCACCCGTATCCGGCGGCGGTTATTGCCTGCCTGTATGTGTGGTCGTGGACGTCGCCGGCGGCAAACACGCCGTCCACGCTCGTGCGCGTGTTTTGCGTCAGGGTGACATACCCCTGTCCGTCTAGATCCACCTTGCCTGCAAACAGCTCTGTGTTGGGGGTGTGTCCTATCGCAACAAACACGCCTCCCGCCACCAGCGTGGACGACTCGCCGGTCTTTGCGTTTTGGAGGGTGACGCTTTGAACCTTTTGATCCCCCGTTATCTCCTGAACGGTGGTGTTTGTATGGAATCTAATCTTCTCGTTGTCCGACGCCCGCTCGTACATTACCCTGCTTGCACGAAACTCGTCCCTGCGGTGCACCACGTGCACCTTGCCTGCAAACTTTGTAAGGAATGTGGCCTCCTCCATGGCCGAGTCACCGCCGCCAACCACGACCAGATCCATCCCCCTGAAAAACGGCCCGTCACAGGTGGCGCAGTATGACACGCCCCTGCCGGCATATTTCTCCTCGGACGCGAGTCCGAGCTTTCTGGGGCTGGCACCTGTGGCGATGATCACCGCCCTCGCCTCGTACGTTGCTGACGCGGTCGACACCCTGAGCGGCCTGCTTGCAAAGTCCACGTCCACGACGGTGTCGTCCGTAATCGCGGTCCCCATGCGCAGGGTCTGCTCCCTCATCGTGATCATGAGGTCGGGACCCATTATGCCGTCCTTAAACCCCGGGTAGTTTTCAACATCCGTGGTGTTTACAAGCTGCCCCCCCGGGAGTATGCCCGACAGTATCAGGGTATTGTGCCGGGCCCTTGAGCAGTAAATTCCGGCCGTATATCCTGCCGGACCGGCGCCTATGATTATGACGTCATAGCTGCCGCCGCTCTTTTTTCCACCCTGTAAACCCGCACCGCTGTTTTTGCCTTCATCCCCGCCGCCGCCGGCCGTTCCAGCCTCCGCCATACGCCGCCTTGTACCCTGATTAATTTAAATTCTTCACCGACTCGAGCGTGCTGGCGTGCCGCCCGCACAGACGGCCCGATTCGACCTGTGCATGCAGGATCTCGGCCTGCCAGTGTGCGTTGAACAGGCGGCAGTCTGGATCCGTGCAAAACGGCTCCTCGCCGGTGATATAGTACAGCAGTGCCTGGAGGAGATAGCCCTCTGCGGCGGCCTCTAGCCGCACATCCCCGTACGTGATATAGTCGCCCGACGGTTTGTCTGCCGTGTCACCGCCGCCCCCCGCAGGATTCTGCAATCCTGCCCCATTTTCCCACGCGCCGCCGGACCGCATCCGCGTAATCTGCCGCAGATAATAGCCTCTTGGCCTTGCCGGCGCCTCTACGATTCCGGTGGTGGACACAATCGCCGGGTTTGATCCGATCAGCGCACGGGCGTGGTACCTGCGGTCCGTGTCGTCATATGTGCAGCAAAGCAGGTCTGTAAACACCACGTGCAGTATGTCGCGCCCCATCTCGTCTCGGGGTATGGCATGCCCGGCGATGTTTTGCACCTCGACCCCGTCATAGTATGCAATGTCGTCTTTGCCGCCGCCGCCTTTGTTGTTGTTGTTGTTGTTGTTGTTGTTGTTGTTGTTGTTGTTGTTGTTGTTGTTGTTGTTGTTGTTGTTGTTATGGTCATAGCCCGCACCGTCCGCCGCCCCCTGCCCGGAGAACGGTGCGCCAAGGTTGTATATGCGCGCCGCCGTGACGGCCCGTACCTCCGCCGATGCCCCGTCACGGCCCCAGAGCGGCCTGCGCACCTCTACTGCTTTGACCCCCGTCATCCTGCGCGCAAAGTCTGCCAGCCGCCCGACCTGTATCTGGGGGGCCGACGGCTCGTCATACAGTGCTATTTTTGATATGCGTTGCAAACATAAGTTGGCGGCCCTGTATTGCACACCGCCGACCGCCCGGGCGGTGCGGTCACCTTCCCGCCTCCTCCACCTTTTGGGCCGCAATCTCTGCCGCGCGCTTGCCTGAAAACAGCATGGAACCAAACGTGGGCCCCATCCTGGGCAGGCCGTGCGTCTCCGTTACCGACATGCCTGCCGCAATCAGGCCGGGGAACACCTGGCCCGTCTTGATGACCACCTGATCCTCGCCCGCATCCACGTGCATGGGCTGCATCCCCTTCCAGTCCGCAAGCCCGCGATCCACCAGCCGCTTTACCGCCACCGAGTCGTGTCCCGACGCGTCGATGACAACCTTTGCCTCCAGCGCCACCGGATCCACGCACGTTATGTTTCTTGGCAGCGCCGAGACCGGCATCCAGTTTACCACAATCCCGTCGACCCGGCCGTTTCTCAGGACGAGGTCGTCAAACTTTGTAAGGTTTAGAAACTTTACCCCTGCATCACACGCGCCGGCTATCAGCTTTGACACGGCGTGCGGTCCGGGGGTCAGGTACAGCCCCTCGCCGACCTGCTTGTAGGGGACGCCAAGCTCGTCCCAAATCTTCTGGGCCGGATCCCTCACCGTGACTGGATTCATCATGTACCCGCCCAGCCAGTATCCACCGCCCAGATAGTTGTTTTGCTCAATGACCAGCACCTTGTACCCGTTTATTGCAAGCTCCCTGGATGCCGTCAGACCTGCAGGCCCGGCCCCTATGACGATGATGTCAGAGCTGGATCTGTCTATGAGCACGCTGTGAAACTCGTCGGCGATTGCACGGGTGATATCCACCTCGCTTACCTGTGCAAACATCCTCTGTTCAGACTGCGCACTGACGGCCTCTTGCATGGAAAAACCGCCACAAAAACCCATTAAAACTTTCTTAATTCGGCCAAAAGA
>JAHRAJ010000012.1 GCA_020027365.1 Cenarchaeum sp. | reverse complement strand
GGACCAGGCCGAGCCACCGCACCCTGTACTGGTGCTGCGTGCCTTCTTGCGTCAGGGCCTGCATGACTTTGACGGCGCCCTAGCGGACCTCGGTTTGGTCCTTGAGGCGCAGCCCAGCAATGCCCAGGCTTGGCTGACCCGGGCGGTGATCCTTGAGGTACTCGGGGACTATCCGGGCGCCCTGCGCAGTTGTCTACCGTTATCGAGGCTATCGCATGCGCTGGTGGCCACCACCTGTATCAGCAGTGCCGCCAGCTTGGGCGGGCAGGCGGAAAAGAGCTACCGCCCGCTGCACCAAGCCCTGCAAAACAGCCCGTCAGCCAATGCCCAGCTGCGGCTATGGACCTTGACAGTGTTGGCGGATATCGCCACGCGCCTGGGTCGTGAGCGGGCAGCAGAACGCTACTTTAAACAAGCACTATCCCTGGGCCTGCGGGATACCTATCTGCTCGGCGCCTATGCCGATTTCCTGCTGGACGAAAATCGCCCAGAGGAAGTTTATGCTTTGCTCAAGGAGGACACCCGGCCGGACGGGTTGTTGCTGCGCCTGGCTCTCGCCGAGCAACGGTTTGACTTGCCACAACTTGAAAACCACGTGGAAAGTCTGCGTGCGCGTTTCGCCGCAAACCGGTTGCGGAATTTGCGAGGCGATATCCCGCACCTACGTACTGAGGCACGCTTTACCCTGCACTTGTTGAAAAAGCCCACTGAAGCGCTGCAACTTGCCCAAAAGAACTGGGCGCTGCAGCGGGAATCTCTCGACGCGCGCATCCTGCTCGAGGCGGCCATCAACGCCAAGGACCCTGCGGCCGCCCGGCCGGTGCTGAACTGGCTGGCCACCTCGCGGTTGGAAGACGTGCAACTCCAACGCTTGGTTGGACGACTAGAGGATATCCAGTAATGAAGCGCGCGCTTCTTTGTATAAGTCTGGTCCTGTTGTCCGTCCCGGCCTTTGCCCACAAACCCAGCGACAGTTACCTGTACCTCAAGATCCAAGGTGAATCCATCCAGGGGCAGTGGGACATCGCCATTCGTGATTTGGACTATGCCGTCGGGCTAGACGGTGACGACGATGGCCTGATCACCTGGGGGGAACTGCGCGCCCGCCATGCCGCGCTTGCCGCCTACGCGCTGTCGCATCTTACGGTAAGCGCGGACGGCCGTCTCTGCACGAGCCGCCCGACCGAGCACCTGGTAGATCACCACAGTGACGGGGCCTACGCCGTATTGCGCTTTGTTGCCGAGTGCACGACGGCGGCGCCCCAGACCATCAACGTGCGTTACGCGTTATTTTTTGACGTCGATCCCCTCCATCGGGGCTTGCTCCGGCTACAATACCTGGGTCACACGCATACCGCGATTTTCAGCCCCGAGGGGAGTATCCAGGACCTCCAGCTCGGCGTCGCCAACCCCTGGAGTCGGTTTCTTGATTATGGACGGGAAGGCATCTGGCATATCTGGATCGGCTATGACCATACCCTGTTTCTGCTCAGTCTTCTGTTGCCCGCGGTGTTGCGCCGGAAGGCGGGGCATTGGGAGGCCGTTGACGGTTTCCGTCCGGCCTTTTGGGGGGCGTTCAAAATCGTGACCGCCTTCACCGTGGCCCACTCCATCACCTTGACCCTGGCGGCGCTGGGCATCGTCAGCCTCCCCACACGCTGGGTGGAATCCGCTATTGCCGTCTCGGTGGTGGTCGTGGCACTCAACAACCTTTATCCCTTCTTGCGCGTTCATCTGTGGTGGGTGGCCTTCGCCTTTGGCCTGGTGCATGGCCTGGGTTTTGCCAGCGTGCTGCTGGACCTGGGCCTGCCCGGGGGCGCGCTGCTAACGGGCCTGGTGGGTTTCAACCTCGGGGTGGAGGTAGGGCAAGTAGCGATTGTGGCTGTCTTTCTGGTCCCGGCTTTTTGGGTGCGCCATTCCTGGTTTTATCAACGCCTGGTGCTGGGGTTTGGCTCGTTGACGATTGCCGCGGTGGCGTCGATGTGGTTGTTAGAGCGGAGTTTGAATCTTGACCTCTTGGGGTTCTAGCAAGAAGGTTTAGCGTTCACCACAGAGTTTGCCCCGGCATATGAACGTCGATCGCTACAAAATCAATCTGACCGATTATCGGTTGAAGGCAGTGTGAGTTTCCCTCCTTGACATTATTT
>JAHRAJ010000042.1 GCA_020027365.1 Cenarchaeum sp. | reverse complement strand
ACGCTGAGTGCCGAGACTGCCGGGATGCTGGGGGGAGGCGCCGCGGCTGCGGAGGGGGATGGGAAGAAGAAAAAGGCGGCGGGGGGTGATGCGCAGATGTCTGGCCGCAAGGGGATTTATGTCAACGCCGACGATGTGGTGGGGATGCTTACCGCAAGGGCGTTGGACGAGACGAGGCGGCGCAACCCCGGGCTGTCGGATGAAGAGGCGGGGGAGGTGGCAAGGGATGTGGCGATCGGGACAATCCGGTACGAGATGATCCGGCAGGATTTGGACAAGCCGATTAGGTTTGATCTAAACAAATCTCTTGGCATGGAGGGGGACACGGCCCCGTATGTGCAGTATGCACATGCCCGCGCGGCCCGGATACTTGAAAAGGCGGGGGACAAACCGGATCTTGACGCCGATTACTCGCTTTTGGGCGGCGCATACGAGGCGGACTTGGTAAAGAGAATCGGAATGTTTCCTGATACTGTGGGCGATGCCGCAAGAAACCTGTCGCCCAAGGTGGTCGCGCGGTACTGCCATGATCTGGCCGTGGCGTTCAACTCGTTTTACGAGCATGTCAGGGTAATCGACATGGAAGACCGGGCCGCCACGAACGCGCGCATGTGTCTGGTCCTCTCGTTTGAGTCGACCATCAGACAGGCCCTGTCCCTGCTGGGCGTCAACGCGCCCGACCGGATGTAGGCTGTGGGGGGAGGAGGAGGGGGGCCCGGATCAGTAGGTTATTATCCAAAACGTCATGGGATGTATTGTGGCCAAGATTAAGAGAAACTCACACGTGCTGTTTTACTACAACCGATCCAAAAAGTGGCTGACCAGGGTGTCCACGCGCGAAGAGCTGCACACGCACATCGGTGTTATCAGACATCGCGACGCCATCGGCAAGGAGTATGGATCGAGGCTGGTGACCAACAAGGACAAGTATGTGTACCTGTTAGAGCCTACCATGCACGACTATGTGATGAAGCTTCAGCACGGGACACAGATTGTGTATCCCAAGGAGCTTGGGTATATAGCAGTCCGTGCGGGCATCCAGAGCGGCCAGACTGTGGTCGAGATCGGGACGGGCAGCGGATCGCTTACGAGCTATGTGGCCGGGATTGTGGGGCCGCGCGGGCACGTATACACGTTTGACGTGGACGAGGGGTTTATGCGGATCGCGGCCAAGAACATAGAGAGGGCGGGGATGACAAAGCGCGTCACGCAAAAAAGGCTGGATCTCAAGACGTCTAGGACGATCCCCGTCAAGGAGGCGGATGTGGCGCTGATTGACCTGGGTGATCCGTGGGAGGTCGTCCCAAAGGTGCGGCAGATGCTAAAGGGCAGCGGCACCGTCTTTGCGGTGTGCCCCACGATGAACCAGCTTGAAAAGCTGACGACGGCGCTGGTCGGGGCCGAGTTTACCGACATCGAGTCGACGGAGCTTTTACTGCGGAACATCGAGGCGCGTGAGGGCAAGACACGGCACTCGTTTCAGGGGATTGGACATACGACATACCTGTGCCATGCAAGAAAGGCGTTTTTTGACCGTGGATCCGATGGCCCGAGGCGAGGGGCTGTGGGCGGGACGAAAAAGGCCGGCGGTAAAAGCTCGGGGGCAGCGGCAGCGGCCGGGGCGACAACGCCGGTTGGAACAAAAAAAGGCGGCGGCAGGAAACGCGGCGCGGCCGGGGCGGGGGATGTCGGCAAGGGCGACAAACCGATCCCGAGGTGATGTGGTTGGAGGCCGGATCTGGGGGCAAGGGGATTGTTCTCACAAAGTCGGCGGTTGGCGGGTTTATCCCTGCCCGTCACTCTGGCTCCCGCAAGGGGGACAACGGGGTGGTGCTGGTGGTGGGTGGAAGCTATGTGTACCATGGCGCGCCCATACTGTCATCAATGGCGGCGCTTAGGAGCGGGGCCGACCTGGTATACACCGCGGTTCCGTCAATCCATGCGGCCGCGGCGCGTGCAGTGTCGCCTAGTCTGATCGTACTGCCGATGGCCGACCCAAAGCTGACCCGCGGCTCGGCAGGCAAGCTGTTGGGGATGGTGCCCAAGAACGTGGACTCTGCGGCGATAGGGATGGGGCTCGTCGTGCACGAGGTCGGGGCCCTGAGGAACATGGTGCGGTCGCTGCTTGATCGTGACGTCCGCCTGTCGCTTGATGCGGCCGCGTTGGTTCCAGAGGTGCTGCCGATTATTGGGGATCACAACGTGGTGGTCACCCCCCACGCCGGCGAGTTTGCCCGCCTGTTTGGGAGGGAGCCTCCGCCGCCTGACGAGTTGGACAGGCGCGTCGAGGTGGCAGGGGAGCTTGCCCAAAAGCACGGGATTGCCGTCTTGTTAAAGGGCCCAACCGATATTGTCACCGACGGCAAAGTCACGTATCTTCACGAAAAAAAGGTTCCGGCCATGACGGCGGGAGGGACCGGCGACGTTCTTTCGGGGCTTGTGGCAGGCCTGCTTGCAAGAAACAGAAACCCGCTAGAGTCTGCTGCTGCCGCCGCGTTTGTCAACGGGGAGGCCGGGATGCTGGCCCAGACCCGGTTTGGCCTGCACATCCTGTCTGAAGACCTGATCGGCGGGATTCCGACAGCTCTAAAGCCGTTTGACCGGATGGCGGGGTAGTGTTGCAGGCGGCATAGAAAGCCCTTTATTATGCAGTACGTCCCACCCCGATCATGTCGATGTACATGCCGGGCGCGACTGCCGTGGGCATAACCTATGCAGACGGCGTGGTGTTTGCCAGCGAAAAGCGGATCGCCTATGGCAATTTCTTGGTCAGCAAAAACACCAAAAAGACGTTTCAAATAACCCCTCGGGTGGGGGCCGCATGCGCCGGTCTGGTGGCCGACATGCAGATTTTGTCACTCCAGATATCCGCACTGGCCAAGATTCGAAGGATGGAGCTAAAGCGTGACATTCCGCCAAACACGGTTGCAAAGATGATGTCAAACATGATGTACGAGCGGAGGTTTTTCCCGTTGCTCACCCAGGTCATCGTGGGCGGCGTGGTCGGCAAGCCGGTAATATACACGCTGGATCCGCTGGGCTCTGTACTGCCCGACGAGTATGCGGCGGTGGGAACCGGTGCCGAGATGGCGCTTGGCGTACTGGATCCGCAGTTCAAGCGGGACATGTCCGAGCAGGATGCCGTGGATATGTCGAAAAAAGCGATAAAGGCGGCCTCTATGAGGGACTCGTTTAGCGGCGACGGAATTGACATTATGGTGATAAACGCCTCGGAGATTAAAGAGGTGACCGAAGGGGTTGGGGCGGCACCTGCGACGGCCTAGACACCCTTGATCATCTTGCCGGCCTCCCAAAACCTGTCCGATATGTAGTGGATGTTCTTCACGACCTCGCCCCTTGGCATTGACTCGATCTCTGAACTGGACACCCGTGCCGTGCCGACGGCAAGAAACTTGCTTTGCGACTCTTCAACCACGCAGACGATCTGCCCCTTTTGAAACTCCGTATGCGACCTGATTCCGGGCCTCATCACGTTTGCACCGTTGCACATGAATTTGACCGCACCCATGTCGACGGTCACGCTTGGAAACCTCTTGAGCATCTTTTCCTGCGTCAGAAACGGGACATACCGGCCGCCTGTGTGGAGGATTACCAGTCCGCCGTCTTCTCCCTCCGCCCCCTCCCCGCCGACCATGATCTCCGACCCCGGCTCGATCTGATGCACCATGATGTTTTTTACGCGCGGTATGCCGTCCATCCCCCACTCTTTTTGCAGGTCATCCATGATGGACGCCGTCTCGCTTTTTGACACAAGGTTTGACTTCAAGCCGCCGTCATCCGTCTTCTTATGTCCAGCAAATCCCGCAGGATTGCACTTGCCGTCTCTATGCCGCCGGCACCCCTCCCTATGATGGTCTGAGTCCCCGAGTGCTCCGACGTAAACGCGATGGCGTTGAGCGTCCCGTTGACGCACAGCGGGTCGTCCGTGGGAATCTCCTTGGGGGCGACGGTCAGCCTGTCGTCACACGAGGCGATCAGTTTTACGGCGTGATTCCTGCGGGCCGCCCCCTCCACGTCCCCGACCGACACGTTTCTAATGCCGGTCCGATCGATGTCCGGCAGCGTTACCTTCATGCCCATCACCCAGTTTGCCAGGATTACAAGCTTTGCGGCGGCGTCCAGCCCGTCCAAATCCAGCGACTCGTCTGCCTCTACGTACCCCCTGCCCTGCGCGTCGGCCAGCGCCGCCTCAAAGGTCATTCCGCCCGCCATGTTTGTCAGGATGTAGTTTGTGGTCCCGTTGAGTATGCCGGCAAACGAGGTTATGCGCTCCCCCTGCAGGCTGTTTTTGGCATAGTTGAGTATGGGCGTGCCGCCCCCGACCGTGCCGCTAAACCTCAGCACGACCTTGTTGTATGTGGCAAGCTCCATCAGCGACGGAAACGCCAGTGCCAGCGGCCCCTTGTTCACCGAGACCACGTGCATCCCCTTCTTCATCGCCGCCGTGATGTGGGTCATCCCGGGCTCTGCATCCACATAGTTGCTGGCCGTCGTCTCTACCAGCACGTCCGCATCCGTGCCGTTCACCATCTCCACCCCGTCTGAGACGCGGCCCGCACCATCATCATACGTGGCGACGCTCTCCCCCCGCCTCTTGATGTCCAGCATGGATTGGACATCGAGTCCGGACTGGTCTGTCACCCCGCCCCCGCTGTCTAGCACCCCAACGACCTTGGGCTTTATGCCATACCTTGAATACAGGTCGTCTGCCCTTGACGCAAACAGCTTTACCAGGCTCTGCCCGACAACCCCAAACCCGCAAAGTACAATCCTCACCGCACAATCACCGCCTACCACGCGGCGGATCCGGTGCTATATGATTTTTCACACGGGGTCGCCGACCTTGTCCCGCCCCGCCTCCGCCTCCTCCTTGCCTGCCAGCTCGAGGGACGCCGAGTTTATGCAGTACCTCAGACCGCTTGGTCCGGGGCCGTCGTCAAAGACGTGTCCCAGGTGCGCCCCGCACCCCGAACACGTCACCTCGGTGCGCATCATCCCGTGGCTTGTGTCGGCCGTGCTGTCTACTGCCCCCTCCTCGGCCGGCGCCACAAAGCTGGGCCACCCCGTCCCAGAGTCAAACTTTGCGCCAGACTCAAAGAGCCTCTTGCCGCAGCAGACGCATCTGTACGTGCCGCACCTTGAACAGTCGTGATACCTCCCGGTAAACGGCGCCTCCGTTGCCCCGTTGACGCACACGTCGTACTGGCCGGGATCCAGCCTCTTGCGCATCCTCTCCCTTGCCTGCCTGTCCATCTTCACTTGCCGCGCCCCCCCTTTGCACCGCCGCGCCGGCCCCGCCCCGCCGTGCCTTTGACCGCCTTGGACCCGGCGCCGGCCTTTCTGCTGCCCCCCGCCCCGCCGGCGCCGGCCTTTCTGCTGCCCCCCCCCCGGCCGCCCCCCCCCCCCCCCCCCCGGGCC
>JAHRAJ010000004.1 GCA_020027365.1 Cenarchaeum sp. | reverse complement strand
CGCGTCCCTTGCAGACGCGTTTACCTCGCGCCTGATCGCATCACGGGCGGCCATGTCCTCCTGCCGCATCTCCTCCGGGTTGTCAATTCCCGCCTCGGCCGCCGCGGCGCCCATGCCGCCGGCCGTCCGACATCATGTCGTCAAACTGCGGCGCGCCGCCCCCTGTCGTCGGTCACGCGGGCGGCCAGCACCCTCTTTGACTCTACGTCTATTATGATGTGCAGCTTGGCAACCCAAACGTGTTCCTGACGTCCCACTTGTCTTGATCCACCTGCCTGACGCTGTGGTCATCCGGTCGAGTCTACCGCCATCCGCACCGCGCCCAGCATGCAGCCCGTCATGCCGTCACGCATGGGCCCTGGCCGCGTCCAGGCTGATGTCGAGCTTGACGGCCTGCGCCCTTATGTATGGGTCTTGCCGGGCGCCTTTGCGTCCCCGTCCATCATCTCTTGATCATGCCTGCGACCGCCCCGTCGACAGACCGCACATCAGCTTTACCGCCATGATGGAGCGGATCAGCGACTCGGTATACTCGTACGGCCTGCCGTTCTTGCTCTTGTTCATTTTCTCTAGCTCTTTTCTGCCGCCCGGATCCTGGCGCACCGCCATCTCGGCGCCCCTCCTCATGTATTTGGCATCCACGCCCCCTCCGCCTCCCATGTGCCTACGGCACCCGCGATCAGTAAATTTTTCGGTTTGGATAAACCGATCATCTGGTTCAATCAACCAATCTGCTCCAATTCGCGCCTGCGCGGGTGCGGATTGGCACCGCCGCCGTCCACGCCATTCCGTCCTAGGCAGGGTTACCGGACAGACTAGCTTTTACCCGCAGGCTTCCAACGCCAAGAACCCGGACGCGGTGATGTTCAGGCTGTCGCTGACAAAAGAGGATCTGAAAAAGCTGTCAAGGATCGCGGCCTGAGATACAATCTGTGTATTCTGTCGTCCGTATTACACGGGTGTGGATCCTATGGTTCATTTAACGAAGGGATATACTGCCTGTCATGGACGAGGGAGACTAACCTCATCTAATCCTGGACATTTTGGACTGCGAATTCCATCACGCGGATCACCACGGGCCCCTGGCCTCGAGCCTCTCGGCCGTCTCTGGATACACGCACACCGTGTCGCCCCTGCTGGGCCTCTCGAACGGAATTCTGCCGGATTCGCACCGTGGCTCCTCGGGGTAGGGCGCCGCGGGTTTGGGGTGTATGGCACCGTTGCTGTCACCGTCACCAATGCCGGCATATTCTTCATGTTTTGATTCGATGAACGGATCGCTTTTGATCGGACTATCCATCGATTTCTGGATTGGGTTTGTGTTAAATGCAATGTCAAAACCCGATTGCCCCATCTGACTGACTATTCGCAGATTCTCAAGATCTTCCCACAGTGACGGGGAGACATGGGCATCGAGAGTATTGAATTTCATCCAATCATATATGTCACCAATACCACCATTTACCACACCGCCGCGATCCTCGATAAACGAGGCCAGCCACTCTACGTGCCGATCCCGCATTCCGTCGTAATATTTGTCCGCCATGTCCACCGCCGGCCACTCGTCAAAACACTTGTGCGGGCAGGAGAAGAACGCGTTTTTGTGGTGTGGTTCCGCATCGTGCATAACGATGTATATCCACACTGGATCCGCCCCGCGGACGATCTCTTCCACAACGAGCTGGTTTGACGCATCCGTGTTGTAAAACATAAACTCGGGCGTACCCACCCACTTGCCGTACACGTCCAAGGCCACCACGTCGGGGCGCGCGGCCAGCTCGTCCACCAGCGTGGGGGGAATCCTCGCGCTGATCTGGTACTTTAGCTGGTGCTCCGGAAAAAGAAAGTCCGACATTTTCCCGGGTGTGACGTACTCCCTGTAGTCAAACCCGCGGTCGGGATACTCGGATCCGGGGTACGGGCCACCCCTGAGCCCGGGATCCACGGGCGGATACTCTACGCCATAGTCCCAGTCCCAGTGGTCCTCCAGCACCGCCCCGCGGTCCTGCAGGAATGACGCAACCGCGTGCAGGGTGGCGTTGGCGCCCCCGTGCACGTCCTCCCCGGCGTACACCAGCCCCCCGGCCTGCCGCCGTCACGCTGGACGGCACCGGCAACGCGACCTACCACAACGCCACCCTGACATTCACCGAC
>JAHRAJ010000001.1 GCA_020027365.1 Cenarchaeum sp. | reverse complement strand
AGGGATTATAGGCGTCCCGGTCGCCTCTGCCGTCGTGCACGTGCGCACGGTCTGAACCCACTGTGCGATCCGACCCCTTCCGGTCCATCATCACTGCGGATCCGGACCGGGTTGCGCACGTCTTTTTCTCCCAACCACCACGCGGCCGTCCGGCAAAGAGGCCGCAAAGCGCCAGCCCCGTGCCAGGAATTGCTCGACTTGGTCGCAGGCGATGACCCGCTGTTCTGGCTCCGTCTCCTGTTCGGACTCGAGTGCCGGCCCGTGTAATCCCGGCGCGTCTACACCGGTGCCGCCGCCACCGAGTGCACCAGCGTTGCCCCTCCCCCGGCGGCCGGACCCGTCTTCTTGCCGGCGCACCGGATCTCCCGGAGCGCCTCTAGCATCAGATCCAGCTGCTCGGGGGTCGCTTTGGCGATTGCCTCGTGCGCGTCCTGCTTTTGTTCCAGCACCGGGTCTGCGGCCGTGGGCGACACCTCGAGATCAAGGAATTCCTCCGACCTCTTGAACGACTCGCGCATCTCGCGGAGGAGTATGTCCGGTAGCATACCCTTGTTGGTGGTATACTTGGACTCCATCGATCCCTTGTGCCCCATGAAGAACACGCGAAAGTCGTGTGCAATCATGCCCTTGGCCTCGGCGACCAGCAGCTCCGTGTCAAAGTATGCGCGGAGTATGTACGGCCTCCAGTCAAACCGGGGGCGGAACACCTTGCGTATCTCGTTGCTGATCTGTGCGGTCGGCAAAAACGCCTTGCCGGCGTTGTTGCCCCTCCCCGTCTTGTACTTGTGGTCGGGGGCCACCACGGCCGAGTCGCCGTGCAGGGGCTCGCCGGCGGCCAGCCTGTCGTTGAGGTATGCCACCAGCGCGCGTGTCCCGGCCGAGGTCAGGAAGGTAAAGTACCGGTGGTTTGCCTTTGACAGGCTGCGCCGGACGTCCACCCTGCACGGCAGCCTCACGCACCTTGCCATGCCCCGGTGGATCACCAGGTCTGGCAGATCGCGTATGCACAGCCCGTCGGTTCCGTCGTGGTTGCCCATGACCTCGGGGCGCAGCCCGGATTTGGCCATCAGCGATATCATCACCGACGAGCGCAGCGACGCCCTGGCAAACACCTCTGACATCTCCAGGGCGTCGGGCACCCTCTCCTTTTCAAGGGTGGGCGTATGATCGGGGTTTTTCACCTTGATCTTGCGCCGGATCTCGACGTCAAAGTGGCCCAGCCACGACTTTACCGCCTTTACATAGTCCTCCACGTACCCGGGCGAATAGTCCTGATCCTCCATCTGGGT
Source organism: Cenarchaeum sp. (assembly GCA_020027365.1). Next base: position 1,209 of record JAHRAJ010000001.1, on the reverse strand, counting down.
GACGTGATCCTCCAGCAGATCGGTGGCGGCCCGCAGGTCGCGCATCCCCAGCGAGGCAAGCTCCATGGGGGTGATCTGGTGTATCTCGCAGAACTTGTCCAGACGCCTGAGCCGCACGTCTGCCGTGATCGGAGACCCGCGCGCGAGGGTACTGTTTCCAATTCGGTACCTAGTTCTCGCTAGGCATGATCATCTCCCAAAAATGACGAATTTCGGCGTTTTTGTGCCTGACTGGAATTTGGGTGTGGATCGGGCTTGGTCGGGCCGAATGGCCTAGACCCTCTGGTTTGTCTCTATGAGATGCCGGCTACTGCCCCGGATTATGGACTTCCACTTACTCCGACCGTCTATGTTGATACCGGCGGCCTCACCTGGGGTCCGGCCCCCTAGGGCAATGTGCTTGCGGACATGGTTGTAGTGAACCCTCATGCCGTCAAATATGCCGGTCTCACGGGTGCCTATACCCCTGAACGTCTTTTCACGGTCGCGGATTGTGCCGTTCAACCTCTCCATCTTGTTATTGTTATCCTTGCCGACCTTGCGGCCTGTGATGTGTATCTCGGACGTGTGCTTGACTAGGCCGTGAAATTCGTTCCGGGCTGCCTGCTTGTATGAACCAAGCCCATCGGTGATCATCTCATCCGGATATTTGCCTGCATAGTCGATTGTGTTTCTGAACAATTTTTCGGCCTTGTGGCCATGCTTCTTTTCGGCCAGGTCGCTTGACAGCCAGTAGCGTGTCTCATCATCCATGCTGGCAAACAGGTACATCTTTTTGCCCTCGGCGTTTACATACACCTCGTCGGCCCTGAATTTGTCGCCGACAGCGGGCGGCAGTGGATAAACTTCAGGGCAATCCAGTTATCACAACTACCCCAATACTGTCAGGTGAGCCAATGGTTGTTAATGGTAGGTTTCTTGCAAACTGTCCAGTGATTAGGGTGGTAGATTAGACCATTTGCTGAGTTTGAGAGGTTTTGTCTGATGTCTTTGTTATGGCGACAGATTTTAGTGTGACTCCAAAAGGGAGGGGGGTGGGGAGTGGTGGACAGCTTTCATCCTTGTAGAATGATGCCCTAGCAGTTGTAAGAGCTTCCAGAGCCTGAGTATGCAGATTTGCGATGAAAATCTGAAGTCCGTGGGCTGCTGTTGGTACGTAGATTCGCCGTTGCAGCTCTTGCACATGGATCAGAATGAATTGGTTGAAGT
>JAHRAJ010000085.1 GCA_020027365.1 Cenarchaeum sp. | reverse complement strand
TTTACAAACCCCTCCAGACCCTTGATGTCTTCGGGATCCAGATACATCGTCTCGCCGGGGTTGTCATGTATGCGCTGTATCATGTTGTTCTGGGCGGTCAGCACCTGTCTTACGATCTTCAGATCTGCCCCGCTCATGCCGTTCTTTTTGGCTTCGGCGGCATCTAGCGTGGCGATCCTTTTGTCGTTTAGATCGACGTATTTGTGGGCCTTGTTCAGTATGTCCGCGATCTGCTCTGGTTTGGATTCCGTGGCCATTGCCACCGCAGTAACCGGCACGGCGACGGACGGGGCCGGCGGTGCCAGCAGTGCGGTTGCGGTATTTTTTCTAGTCATTGATCATAACAAGCCCCGCCAGCATATAACGAATGCTTCAATCCGGATTAAAGTAAACGTTATATGCCGCCGTGCCGGGTGCGGTGGGTTTTGGCCGGCGGCCAATTTCCGGCCATTACAATCTAATGCACGTTGTCCGCTGGATCTTGTCCCAGATTTAGGCCGATGTCCCTTGCATCTGAAGATTAATTGTGATGGGAATGAAATTGCAGACACCCTGGATAAAGTATTGTCACATCTTTTTTGCGTTTTCAATAAACTTGAAGATGTCTATAGCCACGAACCTGTCCTGCGGATGCCGACAGGCTGCCGCGGCGCCTCCGTCGGCAAAAGCCCGCCGCCGTCACCAAACGGCCGGTTTCGCTTAACGGAATGTTGTTGATCCCAATTCCTGCCGTATCCCATTGGATCGGCGGCCAGCCTCAGAGGCGTACAAAAAGACAAACGACGGCCGTGCAGAGATACGCATGCCGGCAGTGTTGTGCCTGATCGGATCCGTCGGGACGACCGTCGCCGAGGTCGCATGCCGGGTCAAGTACAGCGACGATTCCATACACGGGTGGAAAAAGCGGTATAACGAGCGCGGCATGGGATGTTCGACGGCAGGCGCACCGGAAGGCCTCGGGATTGATTGGCGTGCCAGAGCCGTTCATGCACGAGCAGGTCGCCATACACTACGGCAGGATCACGCCCTCCAGATGCGGCAGCTCATAACCCGCGAGTTTGGCATCACGTACGCCGCAAGCACCCGGACATGTGCAGGATCGGCGACCCCCAAAGTCGCAGCACGTGCAGATACCCGCACGGGCAGGGAAGAATTCATCAGGGATTTCATCGGTGGTCGGATGACGTGAAATCTTGCCGAAAATGCGGGACTGCCGCCGCGTAATCCCATGTGCCACAAACAAGGAGCACGTCTGCATAAAGATCCATGATCGTTGCACCGTTGTTGTACGCGGTGGATTTTGCCGCGGTTGCAAGGCATGGGTTTTGTACGAGTTGTTATCGCACCGGCTGACCGCCCCGTAAAGGCGGTTTCTCGAGAATTTTCGCGCATATAACGCGCCCCGTCCCGACGGCGGGCGAAAACCCCCACCGGCGAGCGGACAACACCACCCTGCCGCTCGGGTGTCGCCGTTGTCGTCACAAACATCGCAGGTGGCCGCCACGCCGCCCTCCCGGCCGGGCCGGTTCAGGTCTGCATGGACGGACGGCCCGCCGCAGGCGGCAGGCGTACGTCGCATGACGGCATCCGCCAGAAGCCCGCCCCGGCGACGGTCACCCTAGGGTTTTATAGCACGGCGGGGCACACATGCCATGGCAGAGCCCGGCAGGGTCGTAAGGGACATCAGCGTGTCGGCAGAGTCGGGCATTGCGGACGTGTTTGACGAGATGGCCCGCTCGGGCGGGTTTGAGGCGGCCAACCTGGCCGCCGGGTTTGACATACTGGGCAAGATGATCCCCGACAGGGGGTGCCTGAGGTTTGTCTCGTTTGTGGGCGCGGTCGTCTCCACGGGGCTGAGGGGCGTGATACGCGACATGATCAAAAGGGGGTGGTTTGACGTGGCCGTCACCACGTGCGGCGCGCTAGACCACGACATTGCAAGGCATTACTCCGGGTACAGGGAGGGATCGTTTACGATGGACGACCGCGAGCTGGCGGGGCAGGGCATCCACAGGCTGGGCAACGTGCTGGTGCCGATGCAAAGCTACGGCCCGCTCATAGAGGAAAAGATGCAGGGCTTTTTGGAGGAGGAATACGGGCGCGGGGTCCGGACCATGTCACCGTCGGACGTGGCCTCCATGATCGGCGGTCACCTCGGGGAGGATTCAATCCTGTACTGGGCCCGCAAGAACGGGGTGCCCGTGGCCGTGCCCGGAATCATGGACGGGGCGGTGGGCAGCCAGATCTGGATGTTTGCCCAAAACCACCCCGACTTTCGGCTGGACATGGTGGCCGACGCCGACCTGCTGTCGGGGCTGATATTCAAGGCGGGGAGATCCGGCGCCCTGATGATCGGGGGCGGCATATCCAAGCACCACACGCTGTGGTGGAACCAGTACAGGGACGGGCTGGACTATGCGGTGTATATCACCACGGCCCAGGAGTTTGACGGGAGCCTCAGCGGCGCGCAGGTCAGGGAGGCGGTGTCGTGGGGCAAGGTGGCCACGGGGGCAAGCGAGGTCACAATCCATGCAGAGGCCACCACGGTGCTGCCCTTTGTGTATGCCGGACTTGCGTCGCGGATCGGGGGGAAGGTCGGCGGATCGGCCGCGACAGGATGACCTATATTTGACGCGGCGAACACCAAGTATGCAAAAACTGGGTATCAGGGAGACTGAAGAGATTGATCTGGACGGCGGGTATCTCATCGACGGCTTTCCCTCGGTCGGACTTTCAAGCGCGATTGCGACCGAGTCGATGATACGCACGTCCCAGTTCAGGCAGGTCGGCGTGATAGAGTCGGACAGGTTTCCGCCCGTCAGCCTCGTGAGGGACGGCAGGCCCAACCACCCGGCCAGGGTGTTTGTCAACAGCCAGCTAAAGGTCGGGATATTCTCGTCGTATCTGACGATGCACCAGTCGATGCACAGGGAGGTCGCGCTGGCCATGCTGGACTGGGCAAAAAAGCACGGCGTAAAAACCGTAATCTCGAGCGTGGCGGTGAAAAAGGCGGTAGGCGCAAAAGACGGCGTGCTGGCGGCGGCCAGCACCGACGGGGCCGCGGGTCTGCTAGAAAAGGCGGGCATGTCCGTGCTTGGCCACGGTACAATCCCCGGCATCCCGGGGTGCCTGCTCAACGAGGGAATGATGCGCGGGCAGGATGTGGTGGTTGTTTTGTTCCACTCGGCAGGCGGCGGCCCGGATTTCAAGGCCAGTGCGCAGCTGTGCGGCGCGATGTCAAGGCTGGTACCCGGCGCCTCGTGCAACATGGACATGCTGCAAAAGGAGGCCAAGCGGGCAGAGGAGAGCATAAAGGAGACCGAGGAGGAGGCCAGACACCTCAGGGACGGCATGTACGGCTAGCCGGGGGGTAACATGTACGAGTTTGCCGCATTTGCGGCCACGGTGGTGCTGGTCTCGGTGTCGGGGGTAATGTCGCCGGGTCCGCTGTTTGTCGCAAACATGTTTTACGGAATGCGGGCGGGGTGGAGGGCGGGGTTGCGGGTGGCGGCGGGCCACGCCGTTGTGGAGCTTCCCCTAGTCACCATGCTGGGCGCCGGCGTCATCACGCTAGAGTCGGCCACCCATTTTCACACCGTCGCGGCCGCCGTCGGTGCGGCGGGGCTGTTTGTGTTTGCCGGCCTGCAGATCAGGGAGGCGGTGGGCGGCGGGGGCCGGGGCTGGGGCGGCTGGGGCACCGGCGGCACGGGGGGAAGATACGGCCCGTTTGTCGCAGGGGTTGTGCTCAGCGGCCTCAACCCGTTCTTTCTCATCTGGTGGTTTACCATAGGCGTAAAGCTAATCTCAGACGCCATGGCGTTGTGGCCAGGATACGGGATGCTGGTCATGTTCGGGCTGCACATCTGGATGGATTTTGCATGGCTTGGCGCCACCGCGTTTCTGGCGTCGCGCGGGGGCAGGCTGTTGTCGGAGAGGAGTAGGAGGGTCATCGGGGTTGCGGTGGGCGGGCTGTTGGTGTATTTTGGCGCGTCGTTTATAGTCAAACTGCTAGCCACAGTCTAGCAGGTCCACATGCACCTCGCAGCGGGTGTTGAACGAGGCGATTCTGTCAAGTACGGCATGGCATACGTCGGGATCCGGATCCATCCCCTCGTATGCATTGATGTCATGTACAAGATCCACATGGGTGATCTCGCACGAGTCACGTATTGCCACAGACCCAAGCCCCACCAGCGAGACGGCCAGTGCGCAGGCAAACACAATCCGGTGCAGGCTATGCCTTTTTGATGTCAATTTCAATGGCAGAGAATTTGCGCTCCTTGTTGTCGTTTGATACCGCTGTGGATGATGAGATTCTGACATCAGAGATGACAAATCCGACGGTGTTCATCCGCTTTACAATCATCTGGGAGACATCGACGGCAGGGGTGATCTTTCTCCCACGTGCCTTTATTGTGACCATGTCCTGGGATGACATCCGGGTCAGGGCCGAGTTTACATACTGCATTATTGGTTTGGAGCCGATGTAGATTACGTTGTTTTCCGAAGAGTTTGCGGCACCTGCCGGTGTTGATCCAGATGTTGCCGCGCCCGGTTTTGTCTTTGTTTCTTTGCGGGGTGTTGGTGGTGCGGGATCGGGGTCGGGTGACGGGGGTGGTGACGACGTGTGGGGTGGTGCGGGATCGGGGTCGGGTCGTGGTTGGGGAGGTGGTGGTGGCGGTGGCGCGTGCGAGGGTGCTGGGTCGGGTTGCGGT
>JAHRAJ010000062.1 GCA_020027365.1 Cenarchaeum sp. | reverse complement strand
CGAGGAGATTGGCGCCGTCAACGCCGGCCGGCAGGCGATGGACGTCGCGGTGGACGGCAAGACCGTCACGGTCGGCACGTACGGGTTTGACTCCATCCGCAAGGTCGGCATCACCGTGCCGCCGTTCAGGAGGGAATGCACGCTAATCTTCGAGGGGAGGTGCGAAAAAGAGTTTTACGCGCATGTCCACCTCACGACCAGATCGAGTGACTATGCCGAAACCTTCAACCGCCTGACCTCTTGGCGGCACCGCTGGTTTACAGGCGCGTGATCTATCTCTTGGTGCTTCCTTCGAGCACGCCCGAGTCCCCGTGAATCCTGTCTATGTGCCTTGAAAGCTCGTCGTTACTTTCAAAGACCGATTCGCAGTATGGGCACGCAGGCTTGTTGTCCTCTGACATGACATGGTGTGGTATTCGAGGTAATTAAAACTTGATTTTTGGCGCCGTTTTTTGCCATGCGTGTTTTCGCGCGCCGTGGACGTTTTTGCGTGGCGGTGCGGCCAACCCATGGTAATTATAATTGGATGGCGGCCAACCCTGCATGGCGGCCGGCAACTCTGTGGAGACTGTGTCCCTGGCAAAGTCATTTGGGGATGTCAGGGCGGTTGACGGCATATCGATGGAGGTGGGCGAGTCGGAGATTTTCGGGTTTTTGGGGCCCAACGGGGCCGGCAAGAGCACCACCATGATGATACTGACAACACTGCTCAAACCCACGTCGGGAAAGGCGTTCGTGGCCGGATATGACGTGGCGTCGGATCCGGGCAGGGTGCGGCAGAGCATCGGGTATGTACAGCAAGAGACCACCGTGGACGAGTATCTGACGGGTAGGGAAAACCTGCTGCTGCAGGCCCGGCTAAACCACATCCCGGGGGATCAGATCGGCCGCAGGATTGACGACATACTGGATCTTATCGAGCTGGCCGACAAGCAGGATGATGCCGTGATCACATACTCGGGCGGCATGAGAAAGCGGCTTGACATTGCAGGCGGTCTGTTGCACAGGCCGCGCGTCCTGTTTCTGGACGAGCCCATGGTGGGCCTTGACATACAGACGCGCAGGAAGATTTGGCAGTATGTGAGGAGCATACACAAAGAGTTTGGCATGACGATATTCGTCTCCACGCATTATATGGAGGAGGCCGACCGGCTGTGCGACCGGGTGGCCATCGTGGATCATGGCAGGATACAGGCGATCGACACGCCGCAGTCTATGAAGGACTCGCTGGGCCAGGAGGTGATCCAGATCACGGCATCCTTTGGCGACCGTGTCGGGGGTTCGGCCGACGGGGTTGGCGGCGGCGGCGGCGGCGCCGCGGACGGGGCCGCCGGGGCAGGACCGCCGCCGCTGGTCGTGGGCATACGCGCAATCCCGGATGTCAGGAGCGTCTCCGTACAGGACGGCGGCAAGATTACGGTGTATGCCGCAAACGGCACCGAGGTCATACCGCAGATATTCATGATATCGTCTGACGTGGGGGCCAAGATCGAGTCCATATTGCTGACCCGGCCCACGCTGGATGACGTGTTCATATCGTACACGGGTCACGAGCTCCGGGACGGGGAGGAGGGCAGGTTTAACCGGCGCAGGGAGCACGCCAAGATGAGGGGGCTGCGCCAGCTATGATGCTTTTGGGCGATACCTACTCTATATTCTGGAGGGAGATGAAGCGGTACCGCAAGTCGCGCAGCGGCGTGCTAATCCGGCTCATCCAGCCTGCCATATGGATCATTGTGATAGGAAACACGTTTGCCGGCACCCAGCCCCTCATCGAATCGGTCGGGTTTGAGGGGCAGTACATCGAGTTTATGGCGCCCGGCGTGATCGTGCTCACTGCGATATTCACCAGCATATTTGGGGGTGTCAACACGCTGTGGGATCGCAGGTACGGGTTTATGAACAAGGCGCTGACCTCGCCGATCTCGCGTTCGTCGATAGCGCTTGGCAAGATGCTTGCAATATCCATGATTGCCGCCCTGCAGGCGAGCCTGATAATCGGGATTGCGCTTGCCATTGGGGTAACCTTTCCAAACCCGCTGATGATCGCACCCATCATGGCCATTGTGGTGCTGTTCTCGCTGGGGTTTTCGGGGATATCGGTCACTGTGGCGGCGACAGCCAAGTCGCAGGAGACGTTTTGGGGGATTATCAACTTTTTGGGGATGCCGCTGTTCATGCTCAGTCCGGCACTGTTCCCCCTGGAACTGTTGCCCGACTGGCTGAGCACGCTTGCCCGGTTCAACCCCGTTACGTATACCGTGTTGCTGGTACGCGAGATGATGACGGGCACCATCGGGGGCGGGGGCGTGTCGGCCTTTCTTAGCATCGGGGTCGTGGCAGCGTTTGTGGTGGCCATGATCCTGATTGCAAGCTACGTCTTTACACGTGATGTAAACAAGCCGTTTTGATCCCTGCCGTATCGCCTGTCGGGTGTGGAAGGCCGTCATGGGCCGGGCGGGCGGGCGGGCGGGCGGGGGAGGGGGCGATATCCGCCCGCCCCGCCCACCACGCCCGCCGTGTGCCGCCCCTCGTGGGATGGGGGTGGGAAGGACGGGAAAACCCCAC
>JAHRAJ010000048.1 GCA_020027365.1 Cenarchaeum sp. | reverse complement strand
ATGCGGGATCCGGGTATTGAGAATGTCATTTCGTCTTCTTGGAGCCCCTGGCATTCCTGGATCTTGCGGCCGCCGCCGCCGCCGCCGGCGCCGAGGCGCCCTTGGCGCCGCCGCTGCCGCGGTCCGGAGGCAGCTGCATCATCTTGAGGTATGTACCGGTGTGGCTTGCCTGCACCTGCGCCACCTGCTCGGGCGTGCCGCACGCGACCACCGCGCCCCCGCCGTCCCCGCCCTCGGGTCCGAGGTCCACCAGCCAGTCGGCGTTTTTTATGACGTCCATGTTGTGCTCTATGACCACGACCGTGTTGCCCACGTTTACCAGCCGGTTGAGCACCTTTAGCAGCTTTTGCACGTCCGCAAAGTGCAGTCCCGTGGTGGGCTCGTCCAGTATGTAGAACGTCCGGCCCGTCCCGCGCTTGGACAGCTCGGTTGCCAGCTTTACGCGCTGCGCCTCGCCCCCCGACAGCGTCGTGGACGACTGCCCCAGCTTTATGTATCCGAGCCCGACGTCGTATACGGTCTGCAGCTTGTTTTTGATCGGCGGTATGTTTTCAAAAAACCGCAGCGCCTCGTCGACGGTCATGCCCAGGACGTCGGCGATGTTCCTGCCCTTGTACAGCACGGACAGCGTCTCGGTGTTGTACCGCTTGCCCGCGCACTCGTCACACTTTACGAACACGTCGGAGAGAAACTGCATCTCGATCCGCTTGACGCCGTCGCCCTCGCATGCAAAGCACCGCCCGTCGGGCACGTTGAACGAAAACCTGCCCATGGTGTATCCGCGCTCCCGCGAGGCCTCGGTGGATGCAAACAGCTCGCGTATGTTGGAAAACACGCCGATGTATGTGGCGGGGTTGGAGCGGGGCGTCCGCCCGATGGGCGACTGGTCTATCGCGATGACCTTGTCCAGGTGGTCCACCCCCAGTATGTCCTTGTGCTGGCCGGGCAGCACGTTGGTCCGGTAAAAGTGCCGGTTTATCGACTTTAGCAGTATGTCGTTTACCAGGGTGGACTTGCCCGATCCCGAGACGCCGGTCACCGCCACCAGCAGCCCCAGCGGAAACGTCACGCTGATGTTCTTGAGGTTGTTCTCGGCCGCCCCGCGGACCACGAGCTCCCCGCTTTTTTTGCGGACCTTGTCCTTTAGCACTATGAGCGAGCTGTCCCGGAGGTATCTGCCGGTCACCGACGACTCGTCGTCGTCCCTCAGCAGGCTTTTGAGGTCGCCCTCGAACACGACGTTGCCGCCGTTGACCCCGGCGCCGGGCCCCAGATCCACAATCCAGTCCGAGTTGCGTATTATGTCCTCGTCGTGCTCCACCACGATCACCGTGTTCCCCAGATCGCGCAGCTTGTGCAGCGTGTTGATCAGCCTGGTGTTGTCGCGCTGGTGCAGCCCGATGGTGGGCTCGTCAAGCACGTACAGGACCCCCGTCAGGTTGGAGCCGATCTGGGTCGCAAGCCGTATGCGCTGGGACTCGCCCCCGGACAGGGTGGAGCTCAGCCGGTTGAGCGACAGGTAGTTGAGCCCGACGTTCTTGAGAAACTCCAGCCTGTCCCGTATCTCCTTTAGTATGTCCTGCGCTATGTACGCCTGGGTCTCGTCGAGATCCAGCGCGGCAAAAAAGCCGTGGCACGCCTCGATTGAGAGGTCGCACACCTCCATGATGTTGCGGCCGCCCACCCTGACGGCCAGCGGTTCGGGGCGGAGCTTGGCGCCCCCGCACCCCTTACACTCTACGCTCCGCATGTACTGCTTTAGCGAGTCCCGCTTGGATTCCGACGACGTGTCGGTAAACTGCCTGTGCAGCGAGTTTACCACCCCCTCGTACATGACGCTGTGCTTCCAAGAGTGCCCGCCCGACTTTGAGGTGCGCGTCACCTCTACCGGCCGGTCCGTCCCGTACAGGATTACGTCCATGACGTCCTGCGCAAGCTCGGTGAACGGCGTGCGCAGGCTAAACCCGAACATCTTTGCCAGTCCGCGCAGCGCGTCGCGCTTTTCCCACGATCCGTCGTCCTCCCACGGGACGATGGCGCCGTCCAGCAGGCTCTTGGACCTGTCGGGTATGACCAGGTCGGGGTCAAACTCCACCTTCATGCCCAGGCCGTTGCACGTGTTGCACATCCCAAACGGCGAGTTGAACGAAAACACGCGCGGCTCTAGATCGCCTATGCTCACGCCGCAGTGCGGGCAGGCGTTGTTTTGTGAAAACACCCTGTCCTCCCGCGCGTTCCCCCCTTTGGCCGTGGCCTTGCCCTTGCCGGGGCCGGCGGCCCGCGCGCCGTCCTTGGGGGGTTTTCCACCCGCCTCTGCCCCCGCCGCCGCCGCCCCGCCGCCGCCGTCCAAGTGCGGCGCTATGACGACGGAGCCCGAGGCGGCCTTTATCGCGGTCTGTATGGCCTCAAACAGCCTGGACCGCTCCGCCTTGCCGGCCTGCATCCTGTCGACGACAATCTCGATGTTGTGCCACTTTTGCTTGTCAAGCGCCGGCGGCGGCCCGCCCCCGTCGCCGTCCCCGAGCATCACAATCTCGCCGTCCACCCTTGCCCGCGAATAGCCGTCCTTTTTGATCCGGGCCAGCATCTTTTCATGCGTCCCCTTTTTGTGCCGCACTATGGGCGCCATGACCAGTATCCTGTCGCCGTCAAAGTCCCTGAGCACGGTATCGCACATGTTGTCGACCGACTGGGTGGATATCTCGCGGCCGCAGCTTGTGCAGTGCGGGGTGCCTATGCGTGCAAACAGCAGCCGCATATAGTCGTAAATCTCGGTGGTGGTCCCCACCGTGGACCTCGGGTTTTTGCTGGTGGTCTTTTGCTGGATGGATATGGCCGGGGACAGCCCCTCGATCGAGTTTACGTCGGGCTTGTCCATCATCTCCAGAAACTGCCTTGCATATGCCGACAGCGACTCCACATACCTGCGCTGCCCCTCTGCATATATGGTGTCAAAGGCCAGCGTGGACTTGCCCGACCCGGACAGCCCGCTGATGACCACCAGCCTGTACTTTGGCATGTCCACGTCTATGTTCTTGAGGTTGTTGTGGCGCGCGCCGCGGACGCGGAGCATCCCCTCCCCCGCAGACCCGGCCTGCGCGCCGGCGGCGCTCATTTCTTCACCTCCATCTCCCTCTTGATCCTCTCGATGCGGTCGCGGCACTCGATCGCCTTTTCAAAGTCCATCTCGTCGGCGTATTTCTTCATCATGGCGTCCAGCTCCACCAGGTCGGCGGCCAGGTCGTGGCCCGACTTTGCCTTTGCGTCGTCGAGATCCGATGCCTGCTCGGGGACCGGCTTTGAGATGGTCCGGGGCGTGATGTTGTGCGACTCGTTGTACCCGATCTGCTTTTTGCGGCGCCGGTCGGTCTCGTCCATGGCGGCCCGCATCGACTTTGTCACGGTGTCTGCGTACATTATAACGGCGCCGTTTGTGTTGCGGGCCGCGCGGCCAAACGTCTGGATCAGGCTGGTGTTGTTGCGCAAAAAACCCTCCTTGTCCGCGTCCAGGATTGCCACCAGCGACACCTCGGACAGGTCCAAACCCTCCCGGAGCAGGTTTATCCCGACCAGCACGTCAAACATCCCCAGGCGGAGCCGGCGCAGCAGCTCGGTCCGCTGCAGCCCCTCGATCTCCGAGTGCATGTACCGCACGCGCACCCCCTTTTTGGACAGGTATTCGGCCAGGTCCTCGGCCATCCTTTTTGTCAGGGTGGTGACCAGCGTCCGCTCGCCGTCGACCACGCGCTTGTTGATCTCCGTGATGAGGTCGTCCATCTGGCCCGATGTGGGCCGGACCTCCACCGACGGGTCTACCAGCCCGGTCGGCCTGACCAGCTGCTCTGCTATGTTTGTCGACGCGGAGCGCTCGTACTCGCCGGGGGTGGCCGACACGAATATCGCGTTCTTGACGTACTTTTCAAACTCCTCAAACTTTAGGGGGCGGTTGTCGTACGCGCTGGGCAGCCTAAACCCGTAGTTTACAAGCTCGTCCTTGCGCGAGCGGTCCCCCTTGTACATGCCGTGCAGCTGCGGCAGCATCACGTGCGACTCGTCCACCACCATCAGGTGGTCGTCGCCGAAAAAGTCCATCAGGCAAAACGCCTGCTCGCCGGGCGCCCTGCCGTCAAAGTGCCTAGAGTAGTTTTCAATCCCGGAGCAGTATCCGAGCTCCTTTATCATCTCCACGTCGTAGTTGGTCCTGTCCTCCAGGCGCTGGCGCTCGAGTTCGCGCAGCTGCGGCAGCCTGGCCGCCAGCTCGCGCCTTATCGACTTTATCGCCCTCTTGCGGACGTCGTCTGCAATCAGGTAGTGCTTGGCGGGGAATATCCTGATCTCGGGGATTGACCTCTTTTCGTCCATGGACACGGGATCCATGAGGGAGACCCTCTCGACCTCGTCACCGAACATGGATATGCGCACCAGATCCTGCGAGTAGGCGGGGATGACGTCGATGGTGTCCCCCTTTACGCGAAAGTTGCCCGGCGCCACCTCCATGTCGTTGCGCTCGTAGCGGGCGTTGATCAGGCCCCTTATCAGCTCGTTGCGGGACACCTCCTGCCCGGCGCCTACCGTGACGGCCATCTTGTCCCAGTCGGCGGGGTTGCCCAGCGAGTATATGCACGACACGGTGGCCACCACTATGGTGGGCTCGCCGGACAGCAGCATGGCGGTGGCCTCCAGCCTCATCTTCTCGATCTGCTCGTTGATCTGCGTGTCCTTTTCGATATAGGTGTCGGTCTGCGGCTTGTAGCTTTCGGGCTGGTAGTAGTCATAGTAGGACACAAAGTATCCGACGTTGTTGTGCGGGAAAAACTGCTTTAGCTCCGCATACAGCTGCGCGGCAAGCGTCTTGTTGTGTGATACCACCAGCGTGTTCTTGCCGGTCTGCGCGATCACGTTTGCCACCGTGAACGTCTTGCCGCTGCCGGTGACGCCCAGCAGGGTCTGCACCGTGCCCCTGTTCACGCCGCGTATCAGCGAGTCGATGGCGTGCGGCTGATCGCCGGTCGGGGTCATGTCGGATACAAGCTCAAACCTGCCCGATCTTTTCATGTGACGGGCCCGGAAAATCTAAACTTATATCTAGCGATCGGCGGTGCCGCCGCCGCCGCCGCCGCCGGCATCCCGCACCGACATGTGCATGCGGCTGATCGTGGGCGGTGTCGGGGTTGGGGGTGGGTTGGGAGACGGATTCGCGGCGCGGCCTCCGCTGCGCCTGCAGACCGTTGATGCCGCCGATGGTGCGGGCCGATCCGGTGCGGCGCTTGGACGACGGCGCGGTGCGCCCGTGCCATTGGCTGCCCTCTGGTGTGACCGATGTCTGCCACTCGTCCGTTCTGACGTCTGGTCATTCCTGCCATCAGCACCGCCGCCGCCGGGGGGCCGCCGTGTTGTCATGACGGGTGGTGGTGGTGGCGGCGGTGAACGCCGGGTGTGGTGCATTTGACGACGGCCGGTGTCGTGCAAAACGTATGGCGTGCCATGCAGGACCGACCGCCGGCCGGCCTGCGGCGGTCAGTCCCCGTCAGGCACCTGCTGCTGCCTGCGCAAAAATGCCCTCTCCGCCCTCCTCGTCCGGGCGTTGCGGGCCACGTGCTCGCCCATGTCGACAAGCTCGTACAGCCCCACGTCTGCGACCAGCTCGTCCTCGCTTTCCTCGTCCAGGTCACACTCTATGTCTGTCAGCATCTCTATGCTCTCGTCTAGCACGTCGAGGTACCTGGCGATATCCCCCATGACGATGTCATCATCGCCGCCCTTGCCGCCGTCCACGGAATCGGTGCCCATCCCACCACCGTCTGCGGGCTGCGGCCCTATTAACCAAGCTGTGCCGTCTGCATCCTTGCGTTTTTGAGCGCGGGTGTCGGGGTTGACGTGCATCGACTCCCCTCCCAACCGGCGGTCCGCCCGTGGTCGTGAAACCCATCTGATGTCCGGGCCGACTGACAGTCATCCGCAGAGTAACGATCCGGATCCGTATTGCCTTTACCCTGCCTGGCGGCTCGGACGACCCGGCGGTTTTTGGTGATTTTGTCCCGCCGTCCCGACACGACGACTCATTTGCCGATACCGCTTGCACTGCTTGGATCGTTCATGACGCCTCTTCGAATCGGCCGACCCGATACCTGTCAGCGATCCGCTCTTGGAATGCAAGTCAGCCCGCATTCGGTTCGGGCGGATTCTCAACGAGGCCGTCTGGTCCGGTGTATGGTGCGCGATGGCGGTCACCGGGACCTGGATTTCGAGGTCATTTCTTACGACATCTGGCAATCTTGCCATGACTTGTATCACGTTTACGTCGATCGCATAACCGATAAATGAGGTACCGTGTAAATTCCAACGTAATGCATTACGGGTATTACCTACTGGCAGCATGGTCGTTTATCACAATCATGGTTGCACTCGTGCAGCCTATGGGACTGCCGCCCGCCGTCAAGATGGCAATAGTATTGTTCATCATAACCACGGCGGCCCTGACATGGATCAGCAGGAACATGAACACATCCAAAAGATCTGGGATCGTGCTTGCCGTATGGGGATCGGGAATAACCGCCCTCACCACGATTGACATGCTGATTGATTTTGCATCAATGATGCTAGCTGGCGTTGGTTTGCCTCCATTTGCGATCCCATACATAATGGGCTCTTACATGGTCGTGATTCTTTCATGGTATGGGGCCCGTGTGGGGATGACTATGAAGCAAAGGTGGCTGGGGGGTACGATCATGATGCTTTGTTTGATTGTGGGGTGCTCTAGTTTTATAATCCGGGATTTTCTTACATATGACTAACAACCCACAAATTCTGTATTTTACAAATTTCATCGATTACGCCACAAACGGGAATGTTGCCGAACAAGTCTTGTACCTGTACACCCGCCGCTTGGTTTCCGACTGCGTGTGCGGCCTAGCAACTTTCTTGCGATCGCGCACGGTAATCAGACTGAAATCAACTAGCTGCGTCACCTACTCAAAGATGGTCCCATCCGTCTTGTACGGCCACTTTCTTACAAACTCCCTGATCCCGGGAAACAGGGGGTTCCCCCTGAGATGTGCGCACCCCGTCTCCTCAAATCCATAGATACGGGCGTCGATTCCGAGCACGTCCGCCTTGAGGTCATGCAGGACTTCCACGTGTATCATCCCAAGGTGCACCGACTCCTTTACCCTGTC
>JAHRAJ010000007.1 GCA_020027365.1 Cenarchaeum sp. | reverse complement strand
CACATTTGCCATCACCTTTACCGCCAACGTCACGGGCCTCGAGCTGGCCGACATCGCCGCGACGGGCGCCACCCTGCACAACCTCACCGGCTCGGGCTCCGCCTACGCGGTTCGCGCCGTCCCGCTCGCCGACGGCACCGTCACCGTGCACATACCCGCAGACGCGGTGGACGGCCCCGCCGGCAACACCCCCGCCTCGCTTGCCGTCACGTACGCCGCCAACGCGTCCGGATCCACGCCCACCGCCCCCGGCACAAGGACGCCCACCGCCTCGATCACATCCACCTCCACCGCCCCCGGCACAAGGTAGTCCACCGCCTCGATCACATCCGCCCCAGCCTCCCCCGGTCCACCCCTGCCTCCCGATCCCGGTCACGATCACCTTTGCCGCCAACGTCACGGGTCGAGCCGGCCGACATCACCTCGACGGGTGCCCCCCCCTGCAACTCACCGGCTCTCCTACGCGATCCGCCGTCCCGGCAACCGGCGGCAACGTGACCCTGACCATGACGGCAGGCGTTGACCGACGTCGCCGCCGGCAACCCCGGCATAGCCGCGGCCTTTTCCATCGGTTCTGTAGTTGGCGGGTGCCTGATGAATATCCATTCAAACACCGACGCATGGATCCGTTGAGGGACTCGGCACCCACTGACTACAGAACCTTTCCATCACATATGACGCGCCATCACCACCATAGCTCCCGGCCGTCCGACGTCACAAACGGCCGCCCGCCTACGCGACACTGACGCCCAACCGCCGCCCCTCCGTCATCATGTCGACAGGTCCGTCACCGGTGGCCTGCATGCCGCCTCCCACGCCGCCCTGCCCAACCCCGCCTGCTCGGGCACCGCCTACGCGGCGGCCGCCTCCCCGCCCACCATCAACGCCACCGCCACAACACCGACCGGCAGTAGACGCCTTCCCCAGCGGAAGGCCCGCCGGGGGGAGAGGAACAACACCGCTTGGTCTCCCATAACTTGTGAACCAAATGCGTTCATAAATGGCCTCAAACGGTGTGTTTTTACCGAAATTTGTCTGTATTTGCCATCTTTTTTGACAAAAATGTTGGGTTTGTGGTGGCTAGTTTTAGGCATGCTGGTGGGACAGCCTAGACCCTACGTAGGAATACGACTGCGCAAATGTTCACCAGGCGTCGTTTGGTGCCTGGCATCCCCCACACCTTCCGCCCCGGGACTTGCCGCTGTATGAGGTCATCTGCCCCCCATCCACCCCTCACAAATCGTCCCGAATGGGAAGGTTTTGCTCTTGTTGAAGATCAATTGAGACATTTTGGACTGATTTTCTAGGTATGTTTGAGGGGTAGGTGACCTCATACTTTTGGCTGGTTTTGGATCTTGTTTAGGGGGTAGGCAAGCTCGTATGCCAGTCACTATGCGCCTTTATATACTATATATGTGGTTTCTGTTTGGCTGATTGCCGTAATCTAGAAAATTACCCTTTTCCGCCATTATATTACATTTAAATATATATTCATATGCCGTGACATTATGAGTCAAAACCAGCACACGATTCGGTATGTGTTTACTTCTGAGCAAGTTGAAGAACGCAAGCAATTCGACAAAGATCTGCAAAACGGCAAGGTCGACATTGCTTTTGAAGGAACTCGTTTGGAGGCAAAGGCTTTTCTAGACGGGGTAAAACAACTTGTGGAAGATAACATACACTAAAAACTTTCTTTTACAATTTATGCAATTAGATAACAAGGTTAGGGAATTTGTACACAATTATGTGGATTTTATTATATATACTGCTGATCATATTGACAAATTTGAATATGATATAATTGATGAGTATGACGGAACTGTTGAAACGATGGAAGCACCTGTCAATTATAAAATTAAGCGTGATGAGAAAAGGATATTCTTCATATCGGTCAACACCAAGAGTATTGAACAACACAAACGCCATCGTCAGTTATGATTTGTTGCAGAGTCGATACATAATAATAGCTAGAAAACCACAAGCCCAGGTTTTACCTTTGAAATGTTGTGTAATTTTGCCATTTTGGACAATCGTGCATCCGCCCTATTGAATCTGGAGATTGGGGGGGGGGGGAAGGGAGCGGTGAGTGGAAGCAAGTCGGATCGGATGCGATATATGAGGTCACCTACCCCTTCAGTCTTCCCAGATGTAAAGCCAAAAAAGGCGCGGTTGGCCCCACCCCATCCCTGCCACAGATGACGCCGGCGTGCGCCATACCCCAACCATGCATGATTTGACGGCTTGGCATGCGGTTTGGCCGGCGTTACCGCTGCGTAGATCTGCAACTCTGACACTTACACATGCGACGGCCCCGACGCGGTTTGGCCGGCGTTACCGCTGCGCAAAGCTATCCAACGGCGCGCCTTCCACCTGCAGGATGGACGGCGTGCGCCGGCCTACGTCCCTGCCCCCGACAAGGGAGGCCCGAGGAACCGCAGCAGGTCGCCGTACACGCAGTAGAGCGACACCATGTCCCGAATGCACTGCATCGGCAGGACGGGCGCCCGGCCGGATATGTGAATCCCCGCCTCGTGTGCCAGTATCGCGTTTGCCAACACCCACGCGTTGAATATGACTGTGGAAAAGATGAACATCAGCAGGCGCGCGGCAGGACTGGCTGTGCGTCTTGATCCGGACGCTCTCGATCATCCTGTATCCCGTCTCGATCCCCCATCTGGGCGCATATCTCTCGACGTCGACATCCGGCCTGTTGGTCGCAAACGCGATGTATTTCTCGTGGGGCAAAAGCTTCCTGCCGTCCTCGTCATGGCACGTGATGTCGCCTCCTGCCATTCCGCCCTTGCCGCCCTTGTTCCGTCTCTCGACAATCTTCATGGTGTATTCCACCCGTTTCCCGCTGCTACTGGTTATCACGCATCTGGACATGGCGCCGCGCCTTCCCTCGGCATACCCCCTGATGGCATCCACCACGACGTCCGTGTTCCTGCACGGCACAGTATCCCGCCCCCTCCTCGTCAAGGGCGGCCATCACGTCGGTTGCGAAAAACTCGCGGTCCAAAAGCACCAGTCCCACCCCCACCCCCTCGTGACCCACCATTCTCAGCAGTTTGCGCACGGAGCCGGCCTTGTCCTCCAGGGACGGCACGGGCAGGGTGCCCAGCACAATCCTCTTTTGCTCGTCTATGCACTGCATCGTGATGTACCTCTCAAAGTGGGACGTGCCGTCCCGGGATTTTGAGCGCACCAGCTCCTCGCCCGGACTCTTGTCGTACCGGGGTATCAGGTGCATGTCCACCGCCACGGTCACGTCCTCGTCCCGGAACGCCGGGCGCAGAGGGCCGTCACTTCCGCCGCCGCCGCCGCCCTCCAGCCGTCGGATGTGCGCCATATGCGCCGCGGCCGACCTCGTGAACACGCTGCACAGATCCTCGGGATCCGTCTTGGCGGCTATGTCGCGAAACCATTCGTCGGTTGGGCCCGTGCGCAGACCAGGCATCCCGCCGCCGCCGCCGCCGCCGCCGCCCCCCGCAAGGCCGCGCTGGAGCATCCTTGCGGACATGGCGCATCCGGCCACCTGCCTGCCGGACGTGGCCGCGTGCAGCATGCCGCGCGTGAAATCCCCACGGTCAAACAGGGCGTTGTGTCCTTTGGATGTCCTTATGCACTGTGCTATGCCGTTGTCGTCGTTGACGGTGTCATGGATAATTTGATATAGGCCGCCTGGGTTTTGCTGTCGTGAACGGTAATTAGTTCAAGCTAACAAAAAACGGCCCAAACAAACATTTTACCGGTTCAAGCGATCAGGCGTATTGGCGGCCAGAAGGCTCGATCGGAAGGATCTGGAGGAGATAGTCGGAT
>JAHRAJ010000075.1 GCA_020027365.1 Cenarchaeum sp. | reverse complement strand
TGTCCGGTTGGGGGTGGGGTGGGGCGATGTGATGGCGGGGGCGGGGGCGGCGGCGGGGGAGGAGGGGGGCGTGGCGGCCGCCCTAAGCGTTGCTAAGGCGCGCGACGTGTGGTCACGATCGTTGGGGGATCTGGTTTCGCATGCGTGATGATGGGCGGCAGGTCGGGGAAAACTGCGGCGTCGTCGGAATTTACAGCGAGTCGGGAATCAACGTGGTTCCGATGGCGATCGACGCGCTGCGCGCGCTGCAGCACAGGGGGCAGGAGGCGTGGGGGCTGGCCGTGCCAAACCGGGATCCTTTGAAGCGGCTGGGGCTGGTGACCTCGGCGGATCGGAGTTTGGGGAGATTGCCGACGAGTACGAGTCGCCGTGCGTGATAGGGCACGTCAGGTATTCGACGATGGGCCGCAGCTCGCTGGACAACGCGCAGCCGCTGAGGGTGGGGGACCTGTGCGTGGCGCACAACGGCACCATATCCAACGTCGAGGAGCTTTCAAACATGGTGGGCGGGTGCTCGTTCACGCCGCAGAGTGCGAGCGACACGCTGGTGGCCGCACGGCGCCTCGTGGATCTGATATCTGACAGGGGCGGGATGGGCGAGGCACTTGCCGTGCTGAAGAACGAGATGGTGGGATCGTACTGCTTTACGTTCATCTCCGACGACGGGTCTGTATATGCGGCCCGGGATCCCAAGGGGTTTAGGCCGATGGTCCTGGGGTACAAAGAGTCCGACGGGACGCATGTCGTGGCGTCAGAGTCTGCGGCGCTCTCGTCGGTTGGTGCGCGGCTGGTCCGCAATGTTGTTCCAGGCGAGCTTGTAAGGATGAGCGGCGATGGCGTAAAGACGGAGATGTTTTCAGAGGGTACGGAGAGGGCGCACTGCTCGTTTGAGTTTACGTATTTTGCACACCCGTCCAGCAACATGGAGGGCACCAACATATATGTGGCGCGCAAGAACATCGGGCGGTTTTTGGCAAAAAAGTTTCCGCTGAGGGGCGCGGATTTGGTGATACCGGTACCAGACTCGGCGCGTCCGGCCGCGCTGGGGTATGCACAGGAGCTGGGGATTCCGTTTGACGAGGGGCTGCTCAAGGACAGGTACAGCAAAAAGGGGCCGCTGCGCAGCTTTATAGAGCCGCACCAGAGCGACAGGGTGGAGATCAACCGGTGGATTATACCGATACGCGAGATAATTTGTGACAAGCACGTTGTGGTCATCGATGACAGTCTGGTGCGCGGCACAAGCTCGCGGGCGATCATAAAGGCGCTCAGGCGCGCGGGTGCAAGGCGGATAAGCATGGTGATAACGTACCCGCCCATCAGGTTTCCCTGCTATGCCGGGATTGACTTTCCGTCCAGGGAGGAGCTGGCGACGTTTTCAGAGGGCGGCGAGGTCGGGGAGGAGGCCATCACGGAGATGGTCCGAAGGAGCATTGGATCGGACTTTTTGGGGTACAACGACGCCGAAAACCTGGCCCGCGCGGTGGGCATGCCGGTAGACTCTATGTGCTTTACGTGCTCGACGGGCAACTATGACTCGCTTGGGATAACGCCGGAGTTTCGGACGCGGCAGGACATGAAGGGGGAATAGTGTTGCGCGGCAAGCCGTTTTTGCCATCTGCGCGTTGATGCGCGTTGGGCAGGATTCGGGATTCGGGACTGGCCGGGCGCGGGAGGCTTGGACATGACTGGGCGCGCGCCCACATGCCGGTTTTGGACGGGATAATCAGGGCCCGCGCGGGATCACGGCCGCTGGACGGGCTGACCGTCGGGTTTTGTCTGCAGATGACTGCCGAGACGTCGGTGCTGCTGGCGGGCGCCGTGGAGCTTGGCGCGCGGGTGGCCGCCTCGTCGGGCAATCCGCTGACCACGCAGGATGACGTTGCCGCGTTTGCGGCATCAGTCGGAGTCGACGTCTACGCGTGGTCGGGGCAGACCGCGGGGGAGTTTGAGTGGTGCGTGCGGCGGGTGCTGGAGCACGGGCCGGACATCGTGACGGACGACGGCGGCGAGCTGAGCATGATGGCGCACGTGGATCCGGGGTTTGCCGGCCTGGGCATCATCGGCGGGACCGAGGAGACGGCAACGGGCGTGCGGCGCCTCTCTGCACTTGCCCGGATTGGCGGGGGGCTGCGCTACCCGGTCGTGGCCGTCAACGATGCCGCCACAAAGCACCTGTTTGACAACCGGTATGGCACGGGCCAGAGTGCGGTAGACGGGTTTCTCCGCGCGGCCAACCTGCTTGTGGCCGCAAGGCGCGTGGTGGTGGCTGGGTATGGGTGGGTGGGCAGGGGCGTGGCCGCCAGATTCAGGGCGCTTGGGGCCAGGGTTGTAGTCACCGAGGTGGATCCTGTCAGGGCGCTGGAGGCGTGCATGGACGGGTACGAGGTGATGAGGATGGGCCGCGCCGCCCGGCTTGGCGATGTATTTGTGACGTGCACCGGAATGGCCGGCGTGATCACCCCCGCGCACGTGGATTCGATGAGGGATGGCGCCGTGGTGATGAATGTTGGACATTCGGATACAGAGGCCGATGCGGGGTATGTGCTGGGACGCGGGTCTGGCGGGCGGGTTGGGAAGGTCAGGCGGATCAGGCCGGGTCTTGACGAGTGTGTCCTCAAAAACGGCAGGCGGGTATACCTTGTGTCCAAGGGGCGTGTTGCAAACCTTGCGGCCGCAGAGGGCCACCCTCCGGAGGTGATGGACCAGTCGTTTTCCTGCCAGCTTTTGTCCATACTGTACATTGCAGAAAAACACCGGACGCTTCCACGCCGGGTGATTGGCGTGCCCGCCGCGATCGACTCGTACATCGCGCGGGGGGCGCTGTCGGCGGCCGGGATACGGATTGATGCCGCTGCTGCTGTGCCTGCAGACAAATGAACAAAAAAAAAGAGGTCTTGCCGCCGGCTAGGGCTGCAAATCCGACTTCATGCCGAGGATCTCGATTGATTCAAGGACGTCGCCCTGCGTCTTTGTGTAGGCGGCCCTTGCATCGTCTGCCGAGGATCCGGTCTTGTTTACGATGTAGTCTATCTTATCATCGTCGGTCATGGGCATCCACCACGTGTCAGGACACGTGTATTCGTTGCAGCTTGGGTAGAACGCATCGACCGCTGACACCGCGGCGATGGTTCCGACTGCCACGATGGATGCGATGATAAGCATGTTTTGCCTTCGAACCATGGTCTTGTTGATGAGATCAGACATTTAAGGATGGTGTAACCGGGTTCTGTAAACTTGGCGGCATGCAGACCCTGGCCAAAATTATTGATCGAGCTGAAAAGCGGTTGGAAACATCGGTTTCAAGGAATACGGGAACGCTGCGGTCCAACACCGTTGGATACTTTTGGCACAGCTGAATGATTGACCGGAACCATCAGACATCTTGATGCGGCTGGTGATCCTGGAGCCGTGTGCGACGGCGGTTCCCGGATGCATGCTTTGTACTAGGCATGGTAAAATTACCAACCGCCTGCGGTGGCGGCCCGGGTAATCTTCATCCGACTCCGTGGGTATGATGGCAGGCCAGTATGCCGCCAGAAAGGCCGCGATAAACGCACTTGTCTTGGACGGATACCGCAAAGTTGCTGTATGTGCAATTTACTATGGCGATGACCGCGCAAAGATTACTAGTTCGTATGGCTGTTCAAACGGTGGGGAACCAATGCGAAAACGCCGTTTTTTGCAGTCCGCGCAAAGCGTTGCGTCATGACGGATATGCCGCGTGATCGGGTTTGCGGCACCATAAATCGATCAGGCCCCTGTCGTATGTGAAAATTACATGACACTGTTCGGGGCCTTGACGTCCTTTTCAAACCATGTTGGGTCGCTTTTTCTGATCGACGGGGCGGTGGCCTTTTTGGCGGTAAACGCCCTTCTGTGATCTGCCGATCGCGATCCGGGGTGAGATGCACCCTGCACTAAAACTCGATGAATCGGGCACGCTCCGTGCTCCCACGTCCTCACACGTCTTGAAGAACCTCCATCTTGCCGTTGGTCTGCGGGCGGGCCGCCCGCCAGTCTTGTATCCCAAGATCTGTATTCCTGCTCGTATGTGGCTGGCTTCCATCCTCGTCGGGGGGCTTGCGATGCAGGGTCGTGGTGAACTGTCCCGTGATCCGACAGATTTCGCGGGTATGCCGTATTTCTTATGGTGGACAAGATCCATGCATCAGCTGGTCGGAAAGCTACCGCCGACACGTGCGATATGGCTAGGTTTATCCATGGCCGCCTACTGGGGGGATTGTGGGAGGGGTGGGGGTGTCCAAGGTGCTCGCGGGGCTGGAGGAGCAATCCGGGCTGGAACGACGGCGTGTGGTGGATGTGGCTCCGGGGGACAGGATGCTTTCGATAACGTGGGATACTGGGCAGTTTTACAGCATACTGCTGAGATCGATGGGGGCAAAAAGGGTGCTGGAGATTGGCACCTCCGTCGGGTATTCTGCGCTGTGGTTTGCAGGTGCGATAAAGGGCGGCAATGGCGGCGGAAAGGACGGCCGGCTAGTCACGATCGAGCAAAACCCGTCCAAGATCAGGAGGGCAGAGGCAAACTTTGAGGAGGCTGGCGTCTTGGACATGATCACCGTGGTGAATGGCAACGCACTTGACGTGCTTGACGGCATGGTCCGGGCCGGGGAGATGTTTGACTTTGTGTTCATTGATGCGGACAAGGAAAACTGCATGGGTTATTTTGACCGGGTTTTTGGAATGTTGGGGGTGGGCGGGATTGTCGGCACCGACAACATGCTGTATCCTGAGAGATATCGTCCCGAGATGGACAGGTTTGCCAGCCACATCAGGACGTATTCCAACGCCGAGACGGTGACGCTGGACATAGGAAATGGACAGGAGCTTACCGTCAAGACGGCAGACGGCTAGTCTCTGGCGGTTTTTCTGGCGTTCCCTGCGGGTGTCTTTTTGGCGGTCGTCTTTGCGCCTGACGTCTTGGCGGCTACCGTGGCCGTGCCGGTATTGCGCGACCTTCTGGCGGGTTTTGCCTTTGCCGGGGTGTCTGATCCGGGGGTGGGTTTGGCATTGGATGTCTGACTTGCCGCCTTGGACGTGCCTGCACTGCGCGCCCTTGTTGTACCGGCGGGCGGCTTGCCGCGCGATCCCCGAGTCTTTTTCACGGCATCCCTCATAGAGTCAAGACGTGCCTGTTTTTCTGCAAGCTCTTTTTCCAGCAACGCCTGTCTTTTCTTGATCCGTAGATCCTCCTCGGCGATCTGCCGTTCCAGGATCTGACGCCTTTCTTTGAGCGCCTCGTACGAGGACTTTTCCAGATTCAGTTTTTTTACGAGCTCGGCCTGTCCGGACAGCTGCTCTTGCTCCTTTTTTGCCTCTAGGTCTATCTTCTCCTTTTCGCGTTCAATCTCCTTTATTATCGCGAGTCGCTGCTTGCGCATCCGTTCAAGATCTTCCCCCTGGGCGTGGATTGAATTCTTGATCTGTTCTTGTTCTGTGAGCAGCCTCTTTTCCTCCGCCATTTGCTGTGTCAGGACCTCCCTTTCCTTCATTGTCTTTAGCCCGACCCTCTCCTTCTCGCGCCGGATCTCCTCGATCATCCCCATGTGCCGCTCCCTCATGCGGACAATCTCGGATTCCTTGGCAGACAGGGATTCCTTTAGCCGCTCTTGCTCCTCTAGTCGCAGTTTTTCTTCGGCTAGGCGCCGGGTTAGCCGCTCTTGCTCCTTTTTTGCCTCCGTGTCGACCCTCTCCTTCTCGCGCCGGATCTCCTCGATCATCCCCATGTGCCGCTCCCTCACCTGCGCAAGCTCGTTCTCCTTTGCAAGCACCGCCTCCTTTAGCCGCATCTGCTCGGCAAGCCGTTCCTTTTCTCGGGACACCTGCTCGGCAAGCCGTTCCTGCTCGCGACGGGTCTGCTGCCCGACCCTCTCCTTCTCGCGCCGGATCTCCTCGACGAGTTTGATGCGCCGTGCCTTTGCCTTGGCCAGCTCGTCCTCCTTGGCCTGCACCTCTGTCTTTATCCGCTCCTGCTCTGTGAGCAGCCTCTTTTCCTCGGATACCTGCTGTGCGATGATTTCAAACTCCTCCTTGGCAGAGTCGTACATTTCCTGCTTGGATATGATGTCCCGGGCCATCTCTGCCTGCTCGGCAAACTTTGTCTTTTGCGTCTCCACCAATCCGGCAAGTTCGTCCCTTTTCTTGCGCGAGTCCGTCTCCAGTTTTTCCCGTTCTGCCTGCATTTGGGCCAGCTCCTGCCGCTTGGTGTCGAGATCGTGCGAGATTCTCTGCCTTTCATTTCTAATCTGCTCGATTATTTGCAGCCTTTCCTGCTGCACCTGTGCCAGCTCCTTTTTTTGCGTGACAATCTTCCGTGACAGCTCGGCCTGTTCCGTGACCGCCATCTTTTCATTCCTTATCTGCGCCTCGATTCGCGTCTTTTCAATTTCCACCTGCTTTTCGTATTCCTGCCTGTTTAGTATCAACTGTGACAGCTTTGAGCGCTGCACCTCCATCTCCGTGGCTATGTGCTTTTGCTCGGCGATGCGCTCCTCCTCTGTCTTGAT
>JAHRAJ010000072.1 GCA_020027365.1 Cenarchaeum sp. | reverse complement strand
AAGTTCTGCGGATAGCCGATCGATCGGCGTGTTTTAATACCAAATTCCTTGATCGAGGGATTCTACAAGCAGAAGATAAGCGGGGCAGCGGGAATGGCGAGTAGAAGAGGGGGAGGATTCAACCGTGGCAGAACACCACCCGTCTGAATCTCCGACGGATGACACGCCCCCGCGGATGAAAAGAAGACCGGTGCGTCACCGGATGAAATGGACGAGTTGTTCATCCCGGATGAGTCCGACCAAATATTCAAAACGGGCCCAAAGGGAGAACGACATGCTTGGGGGTTATATGAACAAGCAGGACCACGCTCCAGAGGGTTCTGTTGCCAATTTGGTACCTAGTTGTCGCTAGGTATAATCATCTCCTGAAAATGACGAATTTCGGCGTTTTTGTGTGGCTGAGTATTATCTGGGTACTGAATTGGCAACAGTACCCTCCAGAGGACGACGCAAGCAAGATGCAGTTCAGGCCGCTGCTCCGTCTTACAATCCTGAGGGTGGCTTGGGGTTATTCACTGGTCACGGTGATAGTGATCGGTGGATTTACGGACATGTTCCGGATGGATCCGTGGGTTCGGGGGGCGACGTCATCTCTGTACTGGCCGTCAGCACGGCGGACGTTTTGAAAAAACCCGCTTCGGATGTATGTGGCTGGACCAAGCCCATTCAGGGGTAGGTTGATGCCGATCCGTCAAAACGGTGTTTTTGTAAAATGTGACTGATCGTATGTGTCTAGACGTCTGCCAATCCTCAATAGGCCTCCCTTGCGATGCCAAGCTCGTCCAGGCGTGCTTTCAGGCCGGCCATGCCCAGCTCTGATCCCTTTACGCTGTTGCAGTGGCCGCACAGCAGCTGCAGGTTCTCGTCTGCGTCGGGCCCGCCCTTGGCCCGGGGACGATGTGGTCCAGATCCGGGTGGCGGTACTCAAAGTGGTGGCCGCATCCGTTGCTGTTTCCGGCCTGGCGGCCGTACAGCAGGTCCTTGCAGCTCGCAGGCAGTATCAGTCCTAGATCCCTTGTCCATTCCACGGAGGTGGATCAGATCCTTGTCACATCGGGCAATGCATGAATCAACATCCGTCATCTTTGCTCGCTTGTGTTGGGTTTTTACAAGATGCCTGGAGAACATGCCGATCCAAATTTCGGTCTGCTTGATTGTGGATTCGCTCTTGACACGGATCTTTCCCATGTGTGTCTTGTATGACGTACCGACCTTTTGATCATCGGACAAACATGACTGCCGTATATAACAAACCCAACCTTGGGTATGTATTGGTTAATATTTGCAGTATTCCCGGTGCGGGACATGGCGCAGACGTGGAAGGACGACGAGATTAGTCTGGATCCGATTAGGGGCCAGACCGTGGCCGTGATCGGGTATGGCATACAGGGCGATGCCCAGGCAAACAACATGAAGGACTCTGGCCTTGACGTGGTGGTCGGACTCCGGGAGGCCGCCCCTGGCGGCGGCGGTGGCAAGACCCGTCAAAAGGCGGCGGCCGACGGCCACGTGGTGATGTCTGTGGTCGATGCCGTAAAAAAGGCCGACATTGTACACGTGCTTGTACCCGACATGGTGCAGGGTGCCGTGTACCGAGACGAGATTGGACCAAACCTGTCGGAGGGCAAGGCGCTGTCGTTTTCACACGCGGCGGCGGTGCACTGGGGGTGGATACAGCCGCCCGAGAATGTGGATCTGATCATGGTGGCCCCCAAGGGGCCCGGCTCCAAGGTGCGCGAGACGTACCTTGACGGCTTTGGAACGCCGTCCATCGTGGCGGTTGAGCGGGATTACACGGGCAAGGCGTGGGATCGGACGCTTGGCATTGCAAAGGCGATAGGGAGCGCGCGGGCGGGGCTGATCAAGACCACCTTCAAGGAGGAGGTCGAGACGGACTGGTTTGGCGAGCAGGCAGACCTGTGCGGCGGCGCGGCCTCGATGGTGACCTGCGCGTTTGAGACGCTGGTCGAGGCAGGGTACCAGCCGGAGATTGCATACTTTGAGGTGCTCCACGAGCTAAAGCTTATCGTGGATATGATACAGCGGTACGGGATTAACGGCATGTGGCGGAGGGTGAGTGAGACGGCACGGTACGGGGGCCTGACGCGCGGTCCGATGGTGGTGGACGATGCGGCCAAGGCCAACATGAAGCGGGTGCTGGGGATGATTCAGGACGGCACGTTCAACAAGGAGTGGACGTCCGAGTATCAAAAGAGCGGGCAGGACTCTTTTGCACGGTACATGCGCAAGTATGACGAGCACCAGATCGAAAAGGTGGGCAGGCAGATGCGCAGGATGATGTGGCCAGGATCCACAGAGTAGGTGCACGGCCGGTTGGTCGGTCCCGCGATGGCGTAAACCTGGTTCCTCTGCCGATCCGGCAGGACGTACTGTATCAACAGTTTGCCGCTATGCGCATGTTGCCAGACGGCCTTCCGTCTGTCTGTCCCGCAACCCTGCCTAAAGCCGCTGGATCCCGCCGTTTGGGCCATCTGGGGCGAATCAACGCCGCGCATCGCCGTCACGCGCAGGTCACACATTCGCCGCTGATCCTCTTCTGTTGAAACGACACGTGGTAAAAAGCAAGGGACGGGGGTCACATGCGGCAGTCTGTCCCCCTGGCAACCAAACCCAAAACGTGGCCGCCTGGGCCACGATCACGGGGACGGCGGCCTTTGCCCGTGGGGCCTCCCGCGGCCTTTCGGCCATGCCCGGCCCCCGGGGGCCTGGGACGGGCGTCCGTCATCTGGCATTATACGTGCACATTGCTCAAGAAAACGGCTCAAAGATTGGATTCCTGATGATGGGCAATTTTGAGGCACGGTTGTTGCATATAAGGTATATAAAGTATATAAATAATGTGTGGTTACCTTGCCGTCACTGTGCGTGCAATCCAAATTGGACAATCATACGTGATCTGCTTATTTACCCGATTTGTACATTTTCCACGGGCAAATCATAACCTTTAAATGATTTCCATGTGCGAGGCACGGTATGAGCCAAAACTCACAACGTACAATTCGGTATGTGTTTACTCCCGAGCAGATTGCAGAGCGTAAACAGTTCAACAATGATTTGGAAAACGGCAAGGCAGATATTGCTTTTGAAGGGACTCGTCTAGAGGCAAAGGCTTTTCTAGACGGGGTGAACCAACTTGTGGAAGGTAGTATACACTAAACACTTTCTTTTGCAATTTATGCGATTGGATGACAATGTTAGAGGTTTTGTGCATAATTATGTGGATTTCATTGTGTATACTGCCGACCTTGTAGACAAATTTGAATATGATATAATTGACGAGTATGATCAAACCATAGAAACAATGAACGCACCCGTCAATTATGAGATTAAACGTGACGAGGAAAAGATCATCATAATATCAATCAACACTGACAGTCTTGAACAACACAAACGCCATCGTCAGCTCTGACTGGTTTGGTGTTGCGTCGTATATGATCATTAGTTTTTGCAGGGTTCCTGCGGGTTGGCCAAAATTTCTGGTGCGGGAAAAATCAATGGTTGCCAAATTCTGGGGAAAATACGGACACGCCACGATCAACCTCAACACCATTGGCCTCTGATTCATGTCACAAATTGACCTGACTCGCTACCGGAGGGCCGGATCCGGCGGCCGAATCGTCGATATCAGGCGTGATCATGATCTGAATTGCCAATCCGCCACCATCCGTTGCCGGGCAATCTCGTGTGCGACAAACAAGGAGGCCAACGATGGTTCGGGCAGGCCTTGGAGCGACTGGTGTGGGCAGGCACAAAATAGGCCGAAAACAAATAAACGGCTTGCCTTCCGCCGAAACAGCAAAGTGTTGGGGGCGAGATCTTTGTGGGTCTGCATGCACCGTGACACAACCCATATGTGTGTCGTGGACTGCTTAGAATCGCTGTTTCATGAAAAGATGGACAACACGTCCGAGAAGACCTACACTATGTGGGAAACATTCCCCGGAGAAATCTAGTAACCAAGCCGTCCTATCTGGAAGGTGCCTTCTTTCAGATCCGTGACTGCATTCCTGAGTGCGGCAGGAGTGTGAACAGCCGTGGGGCAGCGTGCCACAGATTACCTGCCCGTCTTGTCCTACCACATGCATCGTACATGTCGGCGATCACCGGCGTGATGTCTGTGAACGCATGGTGGTGTGCCGCCCTGTCCGTGTCGTCCGGATCCGTGTCCTTGGAACGGCCGCTGTAGCTTGATACGTCACCTTGAGTCTTGCATAGTTACACGTCAAGCGCCATGGCGTACGGCAACATCCGTGGCGGCCGGTCAAACATGTGCCTGACCACTCACGATGCGCCATGCCGTGCCGCGCGGTGATCCTTGCTGGGGATCCGACTGGCCGGCGGTCAGTCACGCACATCCTGACGGCCACATGCACCGGTCATGGGTTTTCTTTTTTGGCCCCTGTGGGTTCTTCCTCGTTCTCCCCCTTCGCCTGCAAACTACACGGCCGTGTATTTTGGCAGGTTTAAAAATCCGGAGCCTTGTGGTGTCCGAACAAGGATTCAACGCGGTGTCATGGAGTGCAGGATCGTCGACCTCGGGAGGGTGTAGGTCACCTTTGGTGCTTTTTCACCAGCCAGATCGGTGCTGTTACCGGTTGACACACCATGACGACCTCCACAACACTGTCGGACTAGCGCGTGTACGATACGCCGCCAACCCATTGAGGCCCGGCATGCGCGGCATGTTTACTGCTCGGATGCTGTGCTGTCAGTTACCCCGGGCCGGAAGCGACCCGGACTGCCGTGGTACGGGCTTTTGGCATTCAAGACGAACCGCGCTTGTGTGACTGCTCCTCTGGATTCGTCCGACCTGCAGCTCTGCAGCTTCCTTTTCCACCGTCGGCGTGCATGCTGCCCGCCCGCCGCCTACTGCAACGGCCGATTTTCCATCTGCATGTGGCCGATCATTGATATCGGCAGGCGGACCGTACCGGGCTCTTGATCGCCAAATGTGACCATCTCGTCTTGTAAATGGCCTTGGAAACGCCCACGGGATCCTGCCGGGGATAAAGATCCTTTTGGCCACAAGGGCCTTTTCACCGCCGCCAACGATTACTATTTATAGCAAACATCCGGCCCCAAATTGACATCGAATTTCAAACCGATTCGGGGAACAACCTGTCGGCGGTCAGTGCGTGACCGCCGACTATTCTAAACATCGTATGAGCACGGTTCGTATGCAACGATCCGTGAAAAAGGCATCATAAAGCGGTCCGGCGGCGGCGTAGGTCTGATTGCGGCATGGGTGGCGGGGCCGTCCGACCGCCGTCTGGTCTGCCTCCGGCCTTGGCCGCGGGCCATCATGCAATCCACGATCTGCCGGCCTGCCATTTTCAGCCTGCAAGGCCGGCGGCGACTAATCCACCGGCAACTTGATGCAATGCGCATACCAAGCGTTGCGGTCACCTGCCCCCTCCCGCCTTTTGGTCACATCATGCGATCACCCCGATCCAACAACTACGGGCTCTCCCCCGTCATGGGCCAAGACCGACCTATGCCGAGCTTGGGCAGTACCGCGAGCTTGGCCAAGCCGGCCATCGGAAATCATTGCATCGCTGGAGGCGACCGGATCAGCTGCGGCGCATGTAGACGCCAAGAACCGGATGTTGAACCGAGCCAGAACGGCAACTCACCGCCGCCGTCTGCCATCGCTTGAATAAAAGTGGCAAGAGGGACTGCCAAAAGGCGCCGGGACGCAGGCGTGTCGGGTAGCAGCGGCGACGCAAAAGACGGCAACAGTAACGAGGGCGGGCAAGGGACGCAGGGCGTGTCGCACAAGCACGCGCCGTCCGACGATCACAAACCGGACGAATCACAGGACGTGCGTGTGCGGCGGAAGTCGAGTCGCAGGGATGGCGTGCTTGACACAACGGATGTTGTCATACGGCCGGCCAGACCCGCCACGTTGTCAAAGGGGGCGTGCGTGCGCTGCGGCATGGCGGTGGTAACCGCCGCGATGGACCTGCCCGCACCGGGCTGGCAAAAACGTTGTCAAGACGCACAGCCCCGCGGCCCGCGTCCCTTGTGGGATTGCCAGTTTACGGCCGTCCAATCTCAAAATGGCAGTCGACCGTGATCAACACTGGCGCGTAGATCCGACGTATGATGGAGGGCGAGTACGACCGCAATGGCCAACATGCCCAAATCGCCTTCGGGCATTGACTGCCGGTGAACCGGGGGCTGCAGGGGGTTTGGTGCCTGCCGGCAGGCGACGACGTGGCGGTCTACCACCGGCAGGAGGGTGGAGGGGGGGGGGCGCGGCCAACGTAATGCACGTGCGTGGGGGTACAACGGCGTCGCCACGACGGACGGATGCCGTGTACGGGGTTTGATCATGGCGGCAGGCACCAGTGCTGGGGCCCACGAGCTGCGCGCGGCCAGACGACGCACTGCGTCTGGGCGCGTCCCGCGGCGGGCCGCCTCTGGGGACGCGCCGTGGTTTTACAAAGGGGATAGACCTGCGCTGGCATCCGTGCCGTCCATGCGGCTGCGCATCCATGGAGGCCGCCATGTAATCCAAGATCGCGGCGGTACCGGATCGGACGACGAAAAACTGAACGCGACGGCGGCCCGCCTGCTGCGTGGTCCCCACCGTTCCTGCAGCGGGGGCCGATCCGACAAAAACGCCGGGGCAGGAGCTGCGGCACGTGGTGGTGGTGGTGGTGGTGGTGGTGGTGCTTTGCAAGATCGGCGGGAAGATGAGGTTGGAAGCAAGGCACGAAGCGAATCGAATTTCGTTCATGCGTCCTGACGTAGGGTGCAGGCTGCCGGTGGCCGAGGAGG
>JAHRAJ010000065.1 GCA_020027365.1 Cenarchaeum sp. | reverse complement strand
GGTAGGGGAAACGGAAGGGGCGGGAATGCGGGGGGGATGGACGGGGGCCGCCGGGGGCCGCCGGGGTACAAAAGAGATAATAAGGAAATTTCGATCGGTTCGATCTGTCCGATGACCGGTTTTGAACTTTCAATTGTCATACTCGGAATGCGGCGGAGGGGGGCATGGTTTTGACGGGTGATGGCAGCGGCGGTAGCGGCGGCGGCGGCACCGCCAGATCCGCCCCCACTACCGGCAGGTTTGCCGATCAGATTGCAGATTTGGGGCTGCGGCCGTCGCGCATGCACAGGAACCTGGGGCCCGACGAGCTGGTGGATGCGTCTGTACGGCAAAACGACGGCTTGGTCACCACGACCGGCTCGCTGTCTGTAAGGACCGGCAAGTACACGGGGCGCTCGCCTGACGACCGGTATATAGTGTACGACGACACGACCCACCAGACGGTGGACTGGGGCAAGATCAACCACCAGTTTCCGCCAGACAAGTTTGAAAAAATCTTTGACAAGATGAAGAGATTTGTGGACGGCAAGGAACTGTACGTCTTTGACGGGTTTGTTGGCGCCGACCCGGACACCCGGCTTGTCATACGCGTCGTAAACGATCATGCATGGCAGAGCCTGTTTGCCAGACAGCTGTTCATCCGGCCAACCGATCAGGAACTCGAGGAGCACGAGCCCGAGTTTACCGTCATGTGCATAAACGACTTTGAGTCAATCCCGGAGGTTGACGGGACCGACTCCAACGTCTTCATACTGATAGATCTGACCCGGCGGGTGGTGCTCATAGGCGGCACCCGGTATGCCGGCGAGATGAAAAAGTCGATGTTTGGCGTGATGAATTTTTTGCTTCCATCGCGGGGGATATTCCCGATGCACTGCTCTGCCAACATCGGCCGGGACGGTGACACGGCGCTGTTCTTTGGGCTGTCTGGAACGGGCAAGACCACGCTTTCGGCAGATGAGAACAGGATGCTGATAGGGGACGACGAACACGGGTGGTCTGCCCGCGGGGTCTTCAACTTTGAGGGGGGGTGCTATGCCAAGTGCATAAACCTCACCGAAGAGTCAGAGCCCCAGATATGGAACGCCATCCGGTCCGGCGCCGTGCTTGAAAACGTGGTGATAGACCCCGATACGCTAAAGCCCGACTTTGACGACAACAGCCTCACGGAGAACACGCGGGCCGCATACCCGCTAGACTACATCCCTGGCGCGGTGTTCCCAAGCGTGGGCGGTCACCCCAAGGTGATCGTATTCCTGACGGCCGACGCGCTGGGGGTGCTCCCCCCCGTGTCACGCCTTACGAGGGAGGGCGCGATGTTTCACTTTATGTCCGGGTATACCAGCAAGCTTGCGGGAACGGAACGCGGCATCAAGGAGCCAAAGGCCGTGTTCTCCGAATGCTTTGGCGCCCCGTTCATGCCGCGCCCCGCATCCGTTTATGCCGACCTGCTAGGCGAGAGGATTCGAGAGCACAACACCGTCGTATACCTGATCAACACGGGCTGGTCCGGGGGGCCCTACGGCGTCGGCAGGAGAATCAACCTGGCGTACAGCAGGGCCATGGTCACGGCCGCCATCACGGGCGCACTTGACATCGTAAGGTACGCCCACAACGACATGTTCAACCTAGACGTGCCCACCGAGTGCCCCGGGGTCCCTGCAGACATCCTGGATCCGCGGAGTACGTGGCAGGACAAGGACTCTTACGACCTGTCTGCCAAAAAGCTCACGCAGATGTTTGGCGAAAACTTTGAAAAGTTCAAGGGGGTTGATCCGATGGTTGCCAGGGCCGGTCCCCGGCACGAATAGCCGACCGGCCGCTCGTCACAGACGCGGCCAGGCCGGCAACCGCTACCGCGCCGGCCACGGCCGCCGCGATGTATACGGGCTTTTGTGGTATGCTGGTCCCCGGAAAAGTCCCCGCGGCAGCCGAGACTGTACTCCACGCACCCGCCGCCGACTCTACCTGCACCACATCGTATGCATGGCTGGTCGTGTTGGCCGTGCTGATGACGCTTTCGACCCAGTATTCGCCGGGCTCTGGGACGCTGACCGACGAGTCCCGCCTCGGCGTGAGCGAGGTGGTTATGGACTCGCCTGTTTTGGCACCCGTTACCGAGACCTTTGCATACGCCCAGTCCGCCGGCTCTGCAATCCCAAAGCTGATCCGGCCGTGTCCGTCCTGGCGCGGGATTACCTCGCCCCCGACCGTCTGCAGGATTATCGGTATCCTGTATCTGGTACCGTCATGCACGATGTTTACCACCCCGTCCGCCCTGCATTCATCCCCGCCCGCGCACCCGCCGTCCGCCGCCGCCCCCGTGGTCTGCGCGCTTAGCCGCAGCCTGCCGTCTGCAAATGCATAATCAATCCGGACCGACTCTGGCGTCTCTACGTCTATGGACAGGTCTGCGGCGTCCAGACCTCCGCCCCCCCCGCCCGCGCCCACGCCGCCGCCCCCGCCAATCCGGACCACCGTCAGCTCCGCGGTCTGAGCCCGCTTGGCAGGCGAAAACGTCATGACCACAAACGCCGGTTCTATGACCAACTTGGCACCAAACGCGTTGTCAAGATCAAGCCGGCCGGCCCCCACGTCTGCGGGCCCAAACCCGCCGCCATACGCATCCACGATCGGGGTCGAGGTGGTTGACAGCAGTGACTTTAACTGACCGGGGCGCAGTCCGGGATGCTTTTCAAGCAGCAGCGCCGCCGCCCCCGCCACGTGCGGTGTGGCAAAGCTGGTGCCGCTTGATATGTTGTAGGATCCCCCGACATCAGTGGAATTGATAAACGCACCCGGCGCCACCAAATCCGGTTTTACATAAAACGGGGACGCCGGCCCCCTGGAGCTGAAAAAGGCAATGTGATCCGGGTTGTAAAACACGTCTAGCTCCCCCGCCACCTCCTGCCCCCCGCCGACCATCCTGGCAATCTCCTGCCCGTCCTCCTGCGACATTGACACGATCGGTATTCTGGGCGTGTAGCCGTCTATGGTGACACTCTCCGATACGTCGCCCAGATAAATCCCCGGCTCGCTGTTGTACACCACCACGGCGCCCGCCCCCGCACCGGCGGCGGCGTACTCTTTTTCCGTAAAGTATACAACCTCGTCCTCGGTCTGGCCGCCCCTCTCTACGAGCAGGATTGATCCGGCCACCAAATCCCCGGCATCTGCAACGTCGCCGTCCCTCCCGTACTTGGCGTACACGACGTTGCCGGCGACCGGCTGGGGGATGTCGCCAATCCCGAGCATGGGGATGACGTGGTACTGCACCGAACCGATCTCCAGGGTGGACACCAAGCTTGACGTGATGTTGTTATGCGTGGCACCGACCGTCAAAGCGTTGGGGTTTGCGCCGGGACTCCCGATCGTTGACGGCCCCGGGCCGTCATTACCAGAGGCGGCCACCACCAAGACGCCGGCGCGGACGGCATCGTTTATGGCGGCGTCTATCCTGGTGTTTGTCCTGTTTACCCCCAGGCTGATGTTTATGACATCGGCCCCGTCCTCGACCGCCCTGCGTATGGCCATCACAATCAGATCAGACGAGACGGACTCGCCGTCGTCTGACACCTTGTACGCCAGAATCCTGACGCCCGGCGCCACCCCCACCACGCCGCCGTCTGCCGCGATCACTCCGGCGACCTGGGTCCCGTGCCCGTTGCGGTCCACTGGCGGCTGCCCGACGTCTACAAAGTTGTATCCGCCGTCCCCGCCGTCCCCGCCGCCCCCGGCCCCGGCCAAATCCGGATGCGTAAAGTCGACCCCCGTATCAATCACCGCCACGGTCACCCCCCTCCCCGTATGCCCCTCGACCTGCCGCACATCCGCGGCTCCCACGTAGGGGACGCTCCTGTCCAGCACCGGCCCCGGCCTTGCATCGTGGTCGGGGGCCGCCCCCGCCACCGCCGCCCCCACCACCGCTGCCACCATGCACGCAGACAAAACCCTGGCACAAACGGCCCATGTACCCACGACACCGGTCAACGCCGTTCAGGTAAAAACCCGCCTAAACCAATAAATGGCATGGATTTGTAGCCAACCCATGGGAAAATACACACTTCCGGAACTGCCATACGCATACGATGCGCTAGAACCGCATCTGGATGCCAAGACCATGGAGATCCACCACTCAAAGCACCACCAGGCGTACACCGACAAGCTGAACGCTGCTTTGGAGGGCTGCCCACAGGACGTCCAAGACTTGGACATTCTGGACATACTTGCCGATCTGGACAGGGTTCCAGAGGGCAAGAGGGGCGCGGTCAACTTTAACGGCGGGGGGTTTGACAACCACCGGCTGTTTTGGAGCTCTATGAAGTCCGGCGGAGGAGGACAACCCGGCGGGGCGGTAGCCGACGCGATAACCGCGTCGTTTGGCGGCTTTGCCGAGTTTAAGGAAAAGTTTTCATCCACAACCGCGGTCATACAGGGCAGCGGATGGGGATGGCTGGTCCACAACCCCTCGTCATCCAAGGTGGAGTTTACAACAATGCCCAACCAGACAAGCCCGCGCACCAAGGGGCTAATCCCGCTGCTGGGATGCGACGTCTGGGAGCACGCGTACTACCTAAAGTACCAAAACAAGCGTCCAGACTACATTGCCGCATGGTGGAACGTGGTAAACTGGGACGAGGTAAACGACAGGCTGTCCAAGGTCTAGGCACCAACCGCCCTCCCACCCCCTTTTTTTTCCATACCAATGCCTGCGATCGCGCAACCTGCTAGCAAGGTTTAAAACGAATCGCCCGCCCACGCGATCAAATGGGCACCCCCAAGATCGTCCTCACCGCTGATCGCACCCTGATGTCACCCTACCGGCACATCTCGCTTGCGACGTTTTTCGGATGCGCCCCCGCGCTGGATCCAAACCGCGACAAGCGCAGCTTTTGGTACAAGATACTGCGCAACCAGGTGACCCCCAAGATCCTCTTTGACTTTATCTGCAACTACATCCCGCACACAAACGGCGTGGCCGACTATGCCCCCTACGGGCTCCGCAAGGTGGAGGCCGGCCTGCTCCGGGACGGGTTTGCACGCAACGAGGTGGTCGTGGCGCATCCCGACCACATTGAAAAGTTCATCGGGCCCGAGACCCAGGTTGTCGGCACCTACGAGATGGATCCGCTGGGGATGGGGCCCGTCACCATGACGTTCACCTACGGGCGCAAGCAGATATCGTACGACGAGTTTTACAACGCAGAGCTTCACCGGCGCATAAACGCCGCCAAGGCCAGGACGGGCAGCAACGCCAAGGTGATCGCCGGCGCCTCGGGCACGTGGCAGTACAACTATGCCCCGGAAAAGATCAAAGAGTACGGCCTGTACGCAATCCT
This sequence comes from Cenarchaeum sp., assembly GCA_020027365.1. The sequence continues at coordinate 4,597 of JAHRAJ010000065.1, read as the reverse complement.
GGAGGGCGAGCTCGGGGGGATTGCGCCGGAGATTGACGGCCACGCGGGCAGGTTTTTCAACTATCTCATAAACGGCGACTTTGAAAACATGGATCCTTTTCGCAAGCGCAGCGACTTCAAGGTAAACATCAAGGAGTTTGAGCGCGACGGCGCCAAGCTGCACGGCAGGTTTGTCAACTTTTGGGACCGGCCGGACCTCGAGGAAATACCCGACATAGTAGAGCCGAGCATGCACGGGATGATCGAGGTCATGCGCGGGTGCGGCAGGGGGTGCAAGTTTTGCGATGTCACGCTCAGGTCGCTGAGATACTATTCCCCCGAAAAGGTCAAAAAGGAGATTGAGGTCAACCTCAAAAAGGGCGGCTCCAAGTCGGCGTGGGTGCACAGCGACGACATTTTTGTGTACGGCATGGACGTCCGGACGTCAAAGGGAATGGAGCCAAACCGTGACGCCCTGGAGGACCTGTTCAAGGCGATAATGTCCACCGGCATAGAGCACACAAACCCGACGCACGGCACGCTGGCAGGGGCAATCGCCGACGAACGGCTAATCCCAAACCTCTCCGAGATAATCCGGTCGGGGCCCGACAACATGACCGGGATTCAGTGCGGCTTTGAGACCGGGAGCCTGAGGCTGATCAACAAGTATGCCGACCGCAAGCTGGCGCCCTACAAGCCCGAGGAGTGGCACTGGGTGGTAAAGGAGGGGATCAAGACGCTCAACGAAAGCTACTGGATTCCGGCGTTTACGCTGATAATGGGGCTGGACAACGACGAGACCCCGGAGGACTCGTGGGAGACCATCCGCATAATACACGAGGTCGAACAAGAGCAGCCCGACTCTATGTTCACCACCACCCCCCTCACGTTCGTCCCCATAGGACTGCTTGAAAAGTCCGACTTTTTCAACATCGGCAACGAGATGGATCCTGCCCAGCTGGGCGTAATGTACAAGACGTGGCAGCACAACCTAAAGTACGGCATACAAAAGTTCATGACAAAGACGGGCGGCAGGGGGCCGCAGCGCTACCTGTTCAACATGATCGCAAGATCGCTGGGCGGCGTTCCCCTGGGCGCGATGGAACGGTATGCCCGCAAAAAGGGCCGCGAGCACGAGCGCGTGATCGATCGGATAAAGACCCGGTACTACTAAATACATAAATTCACCCTGTTTGGACTGCCTGCATGGCAACCCACGGATCACTCACAAAGGCGGGCAAGGTGAGGGGACAGACCCCCAAGGTGGAGGGCAGAAAGCGGGTGGGGACAAACTCGAGCCTGAGAAACAAGAGCAACTTTAAGAAGCGGTTTTCCCTGAGCAGGGTTCCGGGCCAGAACAAGCCCGGCCAGAGAAGAAGGCGCAGATAGCCGCCGGATCTCGTACCGCACCCCGTTCACGCCGCCGTCTGCTCGCGCGTTTTTCGCCGCCTGTACATCATCCTGACAAGCACCACGGCGCGGTGGTGGCGGTGGTGGTGGACGCCGCGCCCGCCAAGACCGGAATCAACAGGGCCCAATCCCGCCATGTCTTGCACCTCTGCGTGCCCCCGCCGTCATACTGTGGCGTGCCGGGCAGTCTGGCGCAAACCGCGTGGCCCCTCTTCCAGCATGCCGTAGACGGCGCGGTCGAACGGGAACCTCGTCATGGTTCATGGCAAGCCAGACGCGGTGATCATCATTGGCCGCCGATGGTCTGAGATCCTGCCGTGATGTCCGGCGACGGCACCTTTGGCGTTGTGGGTTGTCTAACCAACGGTTCGGGGGCACGCGCAGGGCCCTGGTATACCGTCACGGCGTTTAAACATCAGAGCATCATCTCATCCTCGCCATCCTCGTCGTCGTCGTCGTCAAGCCGGCAACTGCTGTCACCGCCGTCTTGCAGGCCTCTGCCGCACAAGCGTCCTATGCGACGACATCACCGGCCGCCGCCAACTCTTTATAATCTGCGCCAAGATGCCGTGCATGGACTACAAGGAGCTTGAAAAGTTTATCAAGTTCCAGATGAAGATGACGCACGTCTACCAGCCGCTGATGATAAAGAGCCTGCTAGAGTCACGCGACAACACGGCCACCGTCGAGGACGTTGCAAGGCAGTTTATGAACGAGGATCCCGTCCAGCTAAGCTATTACACGCAGATCGCAAAGAGGTGGCCGGCCCAGGTGCTCAAAAAGCACAACGTGGTAGAGTACCACAGGGGGCGCAATGATCAGCCCGCCACGTTCCGCCTGCTTCTTGACGACGTATCGCCGGAGCAACGGGCCAGGCTTGCCGAACTGTGCGATCTGCGCCTGCACGAGTTTATTGACAAGGATCCGGTGATCCGGAGGATCAGGGAGCTGGACAAGGCGTCCGTATCCGGAGGCCTGAGGTACGAGGTGCTGTCAAAATCCGGGGGGGTGTGCCTTGCCTGCGGAGTAAAATCCACCGCCGCCATGCTTCACGTGGATCACATAATCCCGAGATCCATGGGAGGGCCCACCGAAATCGGCAACCTGCAGCCGCTGTGCGACAAATGCAACCAGCAAAAAAGCAACCGCGACGACCGGGACTTTTTGAACGTGCACAAGAGGCTACAGTTTAGAAAACGGGGATGCTCAATGTGCAAAAACGACAGCATCGTGGACTCTAACATACTGGCCCGTACCATCGTGCCCCGCATGCCAGAAACGGACGAGCACCGGGTCGTTGTACCCCACAGTCACATAGGCTCCTTTGCCGACATGCTGCCGGCAGAAAAGCACCTCTGCATGGATCTGGTAAACAGCATAATCACGAATAGGCCGAGAAGGCGGTTTGACATATCTGTAGTAGACGGTGCCGACGACGGCCACTGCCGGATTGACATAATCCCCCGGTGATCAATCGATTCCAACCCGCCGCCACCACGCGATCATCACCGACGGGCAATCTCCGCATTGTCCGGGTTTAGATCCCTCCAGACCACCTCGTATCCAAGCTTGGAGAGCAGGCCCGCATGACACTGCTCTGGAATCCCGTGTTTTGCCAAAACACCGCACGCCTCGACAAAGCCCGATACCGCGCCACCGCCACCGCCCTCTAGCGAGTCCCTTATGGCCTCCGCCCTTGCCGGCGATACCATGTACGTGCCGGTCACCACGTGTTTGGGGTACAGCCCTGCCAGTATCCGGAGTGCCGCCTCTGCCGGGATTTCATGCTCCCGTGCCACCCTGTCAACCGACACAAGATCGGCGTCATGCGACCCGTCCAGCCGGATCTTGGTGCTGCCTACCTTTTCCTCCACGATCTGGGCATCTATCCTCCGGAGGTGCTCCAAAATGGGCTTGATCGGGACCTCGTTTTTGAACGTGAATATGCGGTCCGTCGCGATGTCATCAAGCTGCGAGCAGGCAAGCCCGGCATTGACGGCGACCAGCAGGTCCGGGCCGCCCCCGCCCTTGCCCAACAGCGACCGGAGCTTGGCCGCCTTTCTATCCATGTATTCGCGGGTCCAAAACCCGACAATCTCAAAATACACCCTCCTTCCAAACCTCTCGAATACAAAGTCCGGTATCATCGCCTTGCCGTCTGCCACGAGCGGATCCGGCTCGCGCGAGATCTTCCAACCCGACTCGCCGTCGGCGCCAAAATGATCTGCAAACCTTGCAGCAAACGCCTCTTCTATCGAGCTGTCATAACCGCCGCCGCCGCCTACGTCGTCCCCATCACGTACCAAACGCAACAGCCCCGCCACATCGCCGCTTGCAATCTCAAACAAGTAGGTCTTTTGCCCGTCATCGGTCCTCCTAGTCACCCGTCCGTCTATGCCCCAACTCGGGGTGCCCGTTATCGACGGCAGCAGCTTTGCAAACGACGTGCCGTACCTGTCGCTCATCCGGAAGAGGCCAAGCGGCCCGTCCAGCGTGCAGATTGTCATGCCGGGTTTGCCGTCCCCCCCTCCGTCCCCCCCGCCGCCACCGCCGTACTCTAGCGTATACATCAGGCCGTACCGCTTGACATCGCGCAAGACCCGCTTCCAGTGGACGCCGCCGTGCACGTGAAACCTCATCGTCGTACACCTGAACAAAAGCGTCTGGATCAGCGACTGGTTGTACCACATGATCAGGTCCTCCGGGGCTATGACATCAAACCTGCGGATCACCAGGTTTTCGTCCCTGTCGCCCCACATGGCCGCCTCCATCTGATCCGCCGCCAGGTTCATGCCGTCGGCGGTGCGCCTGATGACGTCCTGCCTCTCCGAGTCTGACAGTGCCAGCCCGCCCGACGCGGACTCTTCAAACAGCCTCCTCCTGATCGTCGGCGGATCCGCTATGCTGGGCAGCTCTGCGACAGCCTGCCGCCGCCGCCCATCCCCCGCGGCCGCTGCCGACGGCGGCGACTCTTGTGACAAGCCAAACTCCGAGCGCCGCTCCAGTAGCGCAGACAGCCCCCTCACCAGCTTGTAGTCGTGCCCGTCCTCCAGCCGCGCAATCTCCTGTAACAGCTCCCCCTTTGAGCCGCCCCTCTTGCGCGCGTCCGCAAAATGCCCGATAATCTGGACGGCAAGCTCGTACCCGCCATCATCCCCACCGGGCTTTGCCGTGCAAAAAAGCGGGCTAATCCGCCCCCTGCTGATCC
>JAHRAJ010000006.1 GCA_020027365.1 Cenarchaeum sp. | reverse complement strand
ATTTATGTCTATCCGGCCGCGGACGGTTGACCTTGCCCCCCGGGTTGACGGCGGCGGCGGCGGCGATGCAAAGGCGGCGCCGTCCCCCGAACGGCGCATCGGCCCGTACCTGGGGGCGAGCTGCCGTTCCGGACGCATGTATGGGGGCATCTTACCTCATTTGGGATCCGCGGCCGGCTGGCGGCGTAGTGCGTGCCCGGTCTCCCGGTCACCATCCTTGTAAAACAGGTGCCGCGGTGCGACTACGCGTAGCGGCTCAGCATGACACAAATAGCCTCTGCTGACAAACGCCATCATCATGAAGGATTACGACCACGTCGTGGTCTGGCTGGACTATTTCAACAAGACGCTGCCGCGCTCCAAGGGCCGGCGGGTCGGCAAAGGCGGGTGCGTCTTCGACCCGTCGCTTGGCGAGCTTGCCGACGCCGCCAAGGCCGCAGGATTCGAGGTCGTAGAGTCCGACGACAAGGTCAGGTTTCCAAGGCGTCCCTACGTCAGGTCCGGGTATGTCATACTGCCAAAAAAATCCTCCAAGACAACAATTCTTGACCGGATATCGCAAAGGCTTGTTACAAAGCGCGCAAAGCAGTCAAAACAAAGCTAATTCTAGCTTGAAGCTAAAGTAAAGTTGACAGAACAGCATGATAACAACGTGCCGTATTGTATGATATGCAGGAGGTGGGCGAGGTATCGCACGTGGCGGGTAGCGGCAGGGTTGTAATCAAGCTGCTCAACGGGCCGCTCTCGGAGGGACAGGTCGTCTGCAACAGGAACAACGTAAAGGTGGCAAGGGTGATGGAACTTGTCGGCCCGGTGGCACACCCATACGCCTCTGCAATATCGCTTAGCAACAACATCAAAAGGTTTGTCGGACAGAGAATCTTTGCCATGGATGGCACAAGGCAGTCTGGCACGCCGGCGGCCACCCGGCGCCAACAACAGCAACAACACGGACGGCGGCAAAGATCCACCGGTACATGGAGGCGCCGTAATTGAGCTCGCTAGAGACCGCACACAGCTGTCCGGAATGCCAGTCGTCCCTGGTAGACGACATCCAAAATGGGGAGCGCGTATGTTCGGGATGCGGCGTGGTGGTCGTCGAGCAGATGGCGGACTATGGCCCCGAGTCTATAGCAAGCAGCATGGAGGACAAGATGAAGCTTGCACGGGCCACCGGCCAGACCACCCTTGCACAGCACGATCTTGGCATAACCACGGAGATTTCGATCAGCACAAAGGACTTTAGCGGCAAGTCTATAAACTCGCAGGTTGCCTCGCAGATGAACAACCTGCGAAAGTGGCAACAACGCGTAAGGGTGTCATCGCCCCGCGAGAGGCGGCTTGCAAACATTCTCACAAAGGTGGGCGAGACGTGCCAGAGCCTGTCCCTGCCAAGAAACGTGCTGGAAACGGCCTCTATGATATACAGGGGCCTTGATGATCACATGGATGTAAAGGGCAAGTCGATCACGGGCATGTCGGTTGCCACGGTGTATATGGCCTGCAAGCAGTGCGATGTGGTCAGGTCGTTGGAGGAGATTACGCGCGCCATCTGCGCCCCCAAGGATGTAAAGTCAAAATCAAAGCTTGCGGCCAGGTACTACCGGACGATGGTCATGGAGATGGGATCCGTTGCGGCCCCCGTCGTCACCATGGACAAGTACATCTCAAAGATTGTAAACCTCACCCAGACCGACGTCCGGGTCGAGAGGCTTGCCCTGGAGATTGCAGAAAAGACGAGGGACAACCACCTGTCCGACGGCAAGGCGCCCAACGGGATTGCCTCTGCATACCTGTACGTGGCATCAATCCTGCTGGATCAAAACGTCCTGCAGCGCGACATATCCGACGTTGCCGGCGTCACAGAGGTCACCATACGCAACCGCTGCAAGGAGATTCTGACCAGCTACAAGCTAAAGATCGCACTCAGGCCGTCGTTGGCAAAGAGATAGCATTTCCACCGCCGTGGCCGGCCTGCCGCTGTTGCTGCTGCTGCGGCCGACTCATCGACCCGCCGCAATGGCGTTGTCGGGTGATGTGCGCGCGTGCGTATGTGGCGGGTTGGCTGTGATTGAAAAGGGTGCGCGATCGGCCCGCCCATGGGCAGGCGGCCCGCGGTTTGGCCCGCCCGCCCGTGGGCAGGCGGCCCGCGGTCCGGGGGATTAGGGATAGCTAAATTCCGCGCCCATTATATATCGAAAAAGGACGGCGTCGGTATGGCGGTACTTGAAATCAAGGACTTGCACGTCTCTCGCGAGGGCAAGGAGATTCTAAAGGGGGTCAACCTCAAGACCGGGCCCGGCGAGGTGCATGCAATCATGGGCCCCAACGGCTCTGG
>JAHRAJ010000073.1 GCA_020027365.1 Cenarchaeum sp. | reverse complement strand
ATCTGATGACGGACGCGCACGTGGACGCGGCTGTGCGCAAGTGCCAGGATTCCGGGGCGTGGGTGGAGGGGGGGGGGGTTGGCCGAACACCTGCAACGGTTGGCCAAGAACGCCGGGCACGTCCGGGTGACCCTGAAACGACCGTGGGACGGTCAACGGGTGGGAATTCACGCCCCGTCGGTGGGCATGTCTGGCCACTAATCTGATCTGGCTGGATGCGATTTACTGCCAGCCGAGACAGGTTTTGGCGGGTACTCTTGCGGTGGCGGTGGCGGTGGCCGCCGGTCACCGCAACACCGGCCCGCCTGCCGGGAAATCTAATCTGGCGCGGCCTTGATTTTGCGGTCGTTGCCCGTCCGCCGTCGGTGGAACGGCAACGTGGCAGACGGTATATAATCAGGCTAGTGCGTGCCCATGCATGAACTCTGTCTCGTTGCACACACTCGTGCTGGAGATCCGTGGAGGTCCTAGGATGCGCGTCGATCTAAAGCGGCACCTCTCGCCGCGCACCGTAGAGGCGATTGTGCGCTCCCTTCCGATTACAGGCAATGCGCACTTTATGGGAAAGAGCATGGTGTATGTAAAGACACGCGCCAGTTCGGGGGTCGAGCGGGCCAGGGCCGAGTTTAAGCGGGGCGACGTTGCATTTTATCCGGCAGATGGCAGCATCTGTTTTTTTGTGGGTGATGCACGTACAAAACGGCAGATGTCTGTCATCGGCAGGATGGTCGATGGCATAGACGGACTGATGATTGCAAAGTCTGGCGACGTGCTCGTGCTGTATCAGGATGGCGGGACATCAGACGATGGCGGCGGCGGCGGCGGCGGCGGCGCTGCAGTGGACGGTGCCGACGATTTGGGCGGCGGTGCCGACGTGGGTTTGGATTGCGCAGAGTCTGACTGAACCTGCTGGTATATGCGGTGCCCGCTGTACCCGCCCACCCTCTTGACGGTGCCGTTTTTGGCGGCCTGTCTTAGGTATGCATTTGCGGCCGAGATTTTAACCCCGGTCTGCCTCGCCAAATCCTGAACGGTGATTACCTTGGCGCTCTTTAGGGACTTGGCGGCCTGTTTGTCATCCAGCCTGACGACAATCTCCGCCTTGGGGGATCCTCCGTCGCCCTTGTCCTTTTTTGACTTGGAGTCCTTTGACGACTTGTCGCGTGACGACAGCGGCTTGTTTTTATTTCCCATGATTTGCGCCACACTGGTCTGGTTATAAACCATAATGCGCCGCGCCAGTGGCGTGTGGCAGATCGGTGCTTGGCCGTGATTCTTGTCTGTTTTTGGCCCTTGGCGTGCCAGAGGGAGGTGTGGGGGGGGGGGCGACGGGGCTGCTGAGGGGCGGCGGCGGCGGCGGCGGCGGCGGCGGCGGCGGTGGTGGTGGGGGGAGGGGAGAGGGGGTCTGGCCCGCACCCGCGGCAGGGGCGGGCCGTCTGTACGGTACACCGCCATCTTCTCACCTGCCCCCCCTTTCCCCCTTGGTGATGAAATCGTGCTTGAATGCGGTTGCCTGCCTGCTTGCGGCCTCCCCCGCCGCAGCCGCCGGGCCAAACTTTTAAAACAAGCCGCCCCCCGACGTTGGTCATGTCAGACGCAGCATGCGGATGTGCGGCACAGGCCGAAAACGGAACCGAGTGCGATTGTGCAATGCAAGGAGAGTGCTATTGCGATGCCACTTGTGATTGTAAACAGGATGTTTGCAAAAACGCAGAGCACTAGGCACCCATCCCACCAACCTATTTTTTGTTATACATAGTCGTCATCATTCGTCGTCTTCCTCAAAGCCCCACAACTTTATCAAGTCCTTTTGAAGCTTTTCGGCCTGGGACTCGTTGAGCCCGTTTCCACAGTTTTTGTGCGTGGGCACCACGATCATGCCTTCCAGCTTGTATTCTACCTCGTACAGGTGAACCTTGGCACACTCGCACATGTTTTTTCGGCCATGTGCGCCCTATATTTGCCTATATGGAGCAGTTGACTAGGCGTGGATCTGCGTTTGCTGACGGTTGGCAAATGGACGAATGAATAAATTTAACTAGGGATCTTTCCACGCTGTTGTGATGTTGAAGATCGCCGTCAGCGTGCTGGTATTGGCAGCGGCCGCGACCGCCGTGCTGCCGGCCGTGCAGGCCCAGCAGGTGGGCGGCGGGGTGGACATGCCCGGCGAGTGGTGGCTCGGCGAGGGGCTCAAAAAGGGCGACTTTTTCTCATACGAGACATGCCATGTGAACTATAAAGAGTGCACGTCGTTTGAGGTCGATTTCTGGATAGTGGGGAACAAGCAGGTCGGCTCGGAGGAAAAGTGGCTTGCAAAGACGGTCGTGTACGACGGCGGCAAGGCGTACAAGGGCGAGATCGAGTTTGGCAAGATAACCGCCGAGCCCACTGGCGGATCGGACAACCTGATAACGTACCGCACCGCGCTAAAGTCCTCGGTCTCGTGGCTGTCCTCGTTTGCCACATCGTATGGGGGCCAGGGCGGCGAGGGACCCAAGGAGTTTAGGATGCCGTCGTGGGGGAAGATTGGAAACATCGGGGGCGAACAGGTCAGGCCGCTGGCAATCGAGCCTGTAACGGTTCCTGCCGGAAAGTTTGAGACCGTCCGCGTCAGCTGGAAGACCGGCGGCGTACACAGCAACATCTGGATTGTAGACGAGTTTCCGTTTCCGATAAAGGCAAGCACGTGGACGCACGTCAGCAGCGGCAAGCCCCCGCAAGAGTACAAGTTTTCGCTTCTTGAATACAGGCAAAACGTCGTGGATGATCCGTTTGCCAACGTCAAGGATGCCGGCGAACACCAGGTGGCGCTTGGCTGCCCGGACAACGACAACCTGCAGTTTACGTTTCTCAAAAAATCAACGGTAAGCTTTGCGTATGGGCTGGAGGTGGGATACAAGCCCGAGATGCCAAAGCACGGGTGCGACATCGAGTGGCTGATAAAGTTCAAGAGCAAGTACCAAGAGTCCGAGTTTCTCAACCAGGTGCAGTATGACATACTGGTGGTCGATGAAAGGCAGAGTTTTCCGCCGTTGCGCAGTCTGGGGGGAGACGAAAACGTAGACTTTTTGTATTCACCGTCGGGGCTGGCCGAGCGCACGATGACGGTAAGGGAGGATCCTGGATTGGTAAACTATATGATTATCGTGTACGGGCTGGCGCCCGACTTTGTAGTTCCCGACTTTACAAAGACCCCGACGGACACGTTGCTTGTGCCGATAACCGTCCTGCGAAACGAAGCCGCAGGGGATTCGGCACCCCCGTCGCAGACTCCGGACTCCCCGGCACGTGATGCCAAGATTCCAAGCTGGGTGCGCAGCAACGCGGGCCTGTGGTCTGACGGGATGATAGACGACAACACCTTTTTGGTCGGACTGCAATACCTGATCCAGGAGGGATTTATCGTGATTCCGGACGCCCGGCCGGGGGGTGCAGGCTCTGGTGATGCCAGCGTGCCCGGCTGGGTGCGCAGCAATGCGGGCCTGTGGTCTGACGGGTTGATAGACGACGGCACATTTTTGACCGGAATCAAGTATCTTGTTCAACACGGCATGATCCGGATCTCGCCATGACCTGTGGCGTGAAGATCTGTGTTTGCGCCGGGGGCGGCCGTGGATCCGGCCGCATGGCGGGTGCCTGACGTGGCCCTGTTTCGGTTTCCAAAGAGAAGGCTGCGCAAGCTGATCCACGAGGGCGAGTATGCCGAGGCCATACGGCTGGGTGCAGAACTAGAGCCCAGGTTTGGGGACGATGCAGACTTTTTGTTCATAATGGGGAGTATTTACTACGTGGTGGAGGATGCGCCAAAGGCACTGCACTATTTTGACCGGTCGCTGAGGGCCGGGGGCGCCGATGATCCGGAGACGCTGCATCTGGAGGCAAACATCTATGCGCACCTTGGGGATGGCGACAAGGCGTATGATTGCTGCCGCAGGATTATTGCGGTGGATCCGGATCACCGGGCGGCACAGCAGATGATCGAGACGCTCGAGGGTGGTGGTGGTGGTGGTGGCGGTGGTGGTGCCTAGCCGCCGCCGCCGTCGTCGTTGTTGTTGCCGCCGTGCCTGCCCACCGCGTAGACCTCGTCAAGCAGCCAGTCACAAAACCGCGTCACCTCGTCGGTAAACTCGCACCAGATGTGTACCGAGTGGGGCAGTATGTCAATCCTGCCCCCGCCGGCAAACCGCAGCCTGACGCCCTCCTTGTCCTCGTACATGTACGCATCCTCGGCCTTGACGACGTCTCCCCCACCGATGATGTCTGCCGCCCTTTGCTTGATCGTGTCGCGTCCAACCGGAAACCTTGTTTTTTTCTGGTCTATGATCAGGCTCAAATCCCTCTTGCCGTACATCTCATACTCGTTAATCTTGCCCTCGTGGGGAAAGTTGACGATCAGCCTGATGCCGTACCTGCGGCCCGTCTCGTGGCCAATCTCCGTGATTCTGGTATACCCGGCGGCGGGGTTTTTTCCGAGCAAAAACCGGATTTGTGCCATGTCCCGCCTGAGGCCGTCTTGCAAATCCTGCGTCATGGCGGCGAAGCTCACACTGGTGACCCTGCGTCTTGCAATTTAATCCTGTTGCGTGGCGTGGCGGGCCGCGTGCATGCGATCACCTGCAAATCCTGGCCTGCGGTGCCCGCCCCCCCTTGGGTTGGCGTCACTGGATCTGATCGGTCGTTTGACGTCTTGCCGCACGCCGTGCCATCCGCCACCTCTGCCACGGCCGTCTGGCCGCCGGCGTCTTGCCGCACAAACGCTGATCGATTTTGCATGGCCGCCGCCCGCCGCTGATCACCGGTGTTGATCCGATGCTGCCGCATTGGGGGGCGAGTCGCGGCCTGCCGCGCGCCCCCCGCCGCACGCCGGCCTGGCGGCGCGCATGGCCGATCACATGGATGGCGGCCGCAACCCTGCATTGCCGGATCGGTGGGCGAGGCCGACGATCTTTTTATTTGGCGTCTGCGGCATGCCTGCATGGCGATGCCGGCGGATTATGTGGACGGCGCAAGGCGCATAGACGAGGAGGGCGAACAGGCCGCCACTCCGGATGATTACAAGCGCACGTGCATCGACTTTATCGAGGATATATCCGGCGACTACAAGGAGTGGGTGGATTATTACAAGCTGCCCGCCGAGGAGGATGCGCGGCGCCGGGCCGGGATTGACGCGGCGGTTGCACGGACCCGCGAGTGGATAGCCCACATAGCCACGTCGATAAGGTCGATAGACGTCGTGATGAACGACGGAATACAAAAGATGGCAGAGTCGACGGCGGGCAGGCCATTTCAGATCGGGGTGTTTGTAAACGGCATGTCCGGATATACGCGCGCCGGGCCCGGGGTGGTTGATGTGGGCGTAAAGGCGTTTGGCAGGGATGGCAGGAAGACCGCGCTGGGATTCCACTTTCAGGACGACAGGTTCCGCATAGAGTCCACCTGCGGGGCGTACATTGACGGGGCTGATGTTGCCACCCATGGCGGCGGGTCTGACGCGCTGGACGTACGCCTCTTGCTGCACGCGGAGAACGCCGTGCAGAGGGACGTAATCTCGTTTACGGTCACGGTCGTGGAGCTGCAGGACGGGGTCGAGTGCGACAAGCGGGGTGTTACTACGGCCGTTCACATAACGTGACCGCCACCGCGACCCGTTTGTCCCCGGCCCTGTTCTGGCCGGGATACTTTATCCGTGATACTGCCCTGATCACGTCCTCGTCGACGACCTGCTCCGCGGTGCCGGCGTGCTCTGCACCGTCCGTGCGGACCGAGACGCCGGGACAGGCCACGGCGTTTTTAAACCAGTCGCTGTCGGGCCTGTGCCTTGAAAAGTAGATTTTGCCGCAGTATGCCACCGCCCTGAGCCGCACAGGGTGGTCCCTCCCCGTCGTCCTGCCCCTGGTGGTCAGCACGGCCGTAAACGCCGAGCCGTCGGCAAACTCCATTGTCCGGCGCCGTGATCAAGTAATTTAACCCCATTGGTGGGATTTTATGATGTTCCCGCAGATAAGCGCACGCGTGGATTTGACGGCATGTCCACCAAGCTGGCGGGGGTTCGGCCCTCCAAGATGACCGCGGCCGACACGTTCACCGGCAAGCGCGTGGTGGACCGCGAGGGGATTGGCTATGGCAAGGTAAGGCACATCCACATTGACCAAAAGACGCTAAAGGTGTCGGGCGTGACCATACGCCAGGGCTTCCGCAGGGACTATTTTCTCGGGGACGAGTATATCGACATGTTTACGGAGGAGACCCTCCTGCTGCGCACCGCGCCGGTCAGGACCAACGTGGCGGTGGTTGACATCGACGGCCACAAGATCGGCACGGTCAAAAAGCTCCACAAAAACCACGATACCGGGGATTTAGAGTCCATAGAGGTAAAGGACGGGCTTGTGCACACCAAGATCGTGTCCCGGACGGAGATTCGGGGGGTCGGCGAAAAGGTAATCCTGAGGGTCACCCGGGACGAGTACAAGGAACTATCGTGACTATCGCGACCGTTTTTCCATGCATTTCTTGCAGATCGCAAGCCCGCCGACTATGTGCACGGCCACGTTTGACACGTTGCACCTGTGGCAGAGCCCGTTCATGCGGCGCTGCGGGCGCGACTCTTAAAAAATTTTGCCAATTCCGGGGCGGGCGGCTGGCATCCCGCGCGCCGGCGGCCTGCGGGCGACGGCGCATCGCGGCGGGCGGGCCGACGGGGGCGGCGCGGGCCGTCTGCCGTCGAGCTGCCTAGCATGCAAGGTAATCTAAATAAGGATCGGGGGCGGCCGCGACGTATGGCTTGGATCAGGGTGGCAGATCGCGGATCTATAAAGCGCGGTGCCGGTACAGAGGTGTGCGCCGGGGGCAAGAGGCTTGCCGTGTTCAACCAAGGCGACCCGGGGGGCCTGCAAGCGCTTGATGCAATGTGCGCCCACCAAAACCAGTCCATCGCGTGCGGCAGTGTGGAGGACGGCGTGGTTGAATGCCCGCACCATTTTTGGCACTATGACATCAAGACAGGCAAACTGCTGGACTATGTAAAGGACGTCAGGCTGGAGACCTACCCCGTTCAGGAGAGGGACGACGGGGTCTATGTTGACGTCTGATGCCGAGTCCGGGGGCCGGGGCGGCATCCGTGGCGTGCCGGCAATCAGGATAACGGACACGCTCGGCGGGGGGCGGGTCTTAATCCCGGAGCGCAATCCCGTGCGGATTTACCTGTGCGGGGTGACTGTATACGACGAGGCGCACGTGGGACACGCGCGCACGATCATCGTGTTTGACGTGCTGCGCAGATATCTGGAGCACGGGGGAAGGCGCGTGCGGATGATCCAAAACTTTACCGATGTTGACGACAAGATCATCGGGAGGGCAAACGAGGAGGGGGTCTTGGCCGCCGAGATTGGGGATAGGTACATTGGCAGGTACCACCGTGACTTTGACCGGCTTGGGGTGCTCAGGGCAGCCGCATACCCGCGCGCCACAGAGCACGTTGGGGACATGATTGGGATCATACGGGACTTGGTGGACCGGGGTGCCGCATACGCCGGCAGGCGGGGCGTGTACTATTCGGTGTCCGGGTTTGAGCGGTACGGCCGGCTCTCAAAAAAGGTGATCGACCAGCTGCGGGCCGGCGCCCGGGTCGAGGTGGATGATGACAAGCGCGACCCGCTGGATTTTGCGCTGTGGAAGCTTGCAGATGACGAGCCGCGGTGGGACAGTCCGTGGGGCGCGGGCCGGCCGGGGTGGCATGTGGAGTGCTCTGCGATGTGCAGCCGGTTCATGGGCGATGACATCGACATACACGGGGGAGGCAGGGACCTGATATTCCCGCACCATGAGAACGAGATTGCACAGTCCGAGGCCCACACGGGCAGGCCGCTGGCACGCGTGTGGATGCACGTGGGGATGGTCACCATATGCGGCCAAAAGATGTCAAAGTCGCTTGGGAACATGCGCACCGTGGGGCGTGCCCTGGACGAGTGGGGCCCCAACGCGGTCAGGCTGTTTTGTCTGTCGGGGCACTATTCAAAACCCGTTGATTATACCGACGAGCTGCTCGGCAAGTGGCATGCAGCGTGGAGGCAGATCGAGGCGGCATACTTTGAGGCGGTTCGCGCGCAGGGGGGCAAGGCGGGCGGCGCGGGCACCCCGGCGCGCGGCGCGGAATTTGTTGCGGATGGCACGGACCGGTTTTTGGGGTGGCTGGCAGACGACCTGAACACCCACGAGGCCATCTCGGAACTGATGGCGCTTGCAAGGGAGATCAACAGGCTTGCCGCCGCCGGGACCGGGGATGGCGGCGGCGGCCTGGACGTGGATACGGCGTCTGCCGCGAGGCGCGGGATTGGGGTTCAGGCCGGCATACTGGGGCTGCATCTGCCTGCCGTTTCGGCGGCCGAGGTTGCCGAGATTGAGGGCATGATTGCGCGGCGCGATGAGATGCGCAAGCATGGGTCGTACGAGCAGGCCGATGCAATGCGGGACAAGCTTGCCGCCCGCGGCGTGGATTTGATAGACAGGGGATCGGGGACATCCTGGGTCCTGCGTGACGGCAAATCGTAGGCCTCGACCGCCTGCCGTCATCAAACCCGTGTACTGCGGGTCTTTTTCCCGAGGCCGTCTACTGATCCGCGCGGCCGTCCTTTTGCGCGCCGATCTTTTTGCACGCCTCGTCAAGCCTCTGGATTGCCCACCGCATCTCATCCATGTCCTCTTTGTTCAGGCTGCCGTTCCATTCGTCAAGCACGACCGAGGATATCTGGCAGCACCGTGACAGGATTTCCCAGTACGGGTGGTGCTCGGCGGTCGCCGAGGACAGCTCGGCAATGTCGGCCAGCCCGGACCTTGCCCGTGCAAGCGGCGTAAACGCCCCTCCGGTGACGCGTACCGCCTCTGTGTCGGCGTCCGTCTCCACATGCAACGCCTCCCCTCCAAACCTGTCAACCGTACTGCACAGCTCCTTGCAAAAGTCGTCAAAGCCGGCCCCGCCGTCGCCCATCAAGCCGGCCCCCGGCTGTTGTCGGTGTGCACGGGTGCGTGGCCGGCGTGCGTACCGGCATGCGTGACACGAGGCTCCGTACCACCGTCGTGATCCATTACCGCCATCATCATGATGTTGGTGGGGATGGCCGGTGCGATATAAACTTGGCAAGACCTGTCCCAACCGGTATTTTTTAGCCAAGATCCGTTGATCAACTATCCGCGGCACGTGCAAGTCGTGGACGCTGGTTGGCGGCAGGCCGTGCCGCGCCGCGGCCCGCCGTCTGTGTGGTGGTGGTGGTGGTTGGGGGCGGTGTGGGGGAAGGATGCTGACCTGTGGCAAACCGCCAAAAGATCCGCCGTTAGACGGCCGACATCGACACCAATGCATCTATGACAACGGCATGCACAAAAAAAACGGCGGTCGGTCACGGGATTGTCGTGCTGGATCCCCGTGCCTCCTGCCACAACGCGCGCCAATCGCCTCTACGTCTGCGTTTTCGACAAATCTGACCGGCCAACTGCCGGTGCTGCAGGGTGCCGGCGGTGGGTGGCCCGGATGGCGGCTCAGCCGCCCGCGCCCTGTCGTTTCCTGCCCAAAACAATGCCTGCAATGTCGTCAGGCGAGTCGGCCATGTGGTCTGGCCCCTCCGTTCTGAGCGCCTTGGCGGTGTTAAACCCCCATGTCACAGCTATCATGGTCACGCCCGCGCCCCTGGCCGCGTCTATGTCACGAATCTCGTCGCCCACGTAGAATATACGATCCGTACCGACCCCGTTTCCCCTGATGATCGATCCAAGAACCCTGCCCTTGCCAAACACGCTGCTCCCGGAGTACAAAAAGTCAAACACGTCTAAATTGTTGTTGATGAGAAACTCGCGCACGTTGCGCTCCGTATTGGATGTAAGTATGCCAATCCTGCACCCGTTTCTCTTGAGGTCGACCAGCATCTCCCTCATGGGAACGGCCGGTCTGGCCAGCGCAATCCCTGCGTTGACCTCGCGCCTCACGCGCTTTAGGACAAACGGCAGCCTGAGGGGGGATATGCGCAGATGCCTCAGTATGTGTCTGGGCTTTTTTCCTCGCAGCATCTCGACATCACCGTCGCGTATCTTGTTATAGCCCGAACTCTCGGCAATCCTGTTTATGGCGCCGATAAACAGGTGCAGCGAGTCGGCGATGGTCCCGTCAAAGTCGAATATCACGATCGTCTTCATACACAGGCGGCCCCTGCCGAGTGTTGATAAACCGTCCGGTTGCAGGCGGCAACAGCGGCCGCGGTCACCCGTCGTGCAGTCGACGCCGCCAGACAGGTTATGAGAATGCCTCTAACACCTGCTTTGCATGGCCCGCGGGCTTTACCTTGGCAAAAACCCTAAAGACCCTGCCGTCCTTGCCTACAAGAAAGGTGCTTCTTGTCACTCCGGTGTATTCACGGCCCATGAACTTTTTGGGGCCCCATACGCCAAACGCCTTGGACGCCTTTTTGTCCACGTCTGCAAGCAGCGTATATTCAATCTTCATCTTGGCGCAAAACTTTTTGTGCGACTCTGTACTGTCCGGACTAATCCCTATGATCTCAATCCCTGCCTTTTTAAACTCGGCATGGTGTGTAGCAAACTCGTCGGCCTCTGTGGTGCATCCGGGCGTAAAGTCCTTTGGGTAAAAGTATATGACGTGCTTTGTACCTGCAAAGTCTGAAGAACTGACCTGCCTGCCGCCGGCATCTTTTAGGCTGAACGCCGGAACGACGTCGCCCTCAACTATCATGATTTTGGTGGCCTATGCCCATAATTAACCGTATTCGGCCCCCATGTCACCGCCCCCCGCCCGCCCTTTAATCGCGGACTTGCAAAACCGGCGTCCGTTGCCTGCCGCACACCGATCCCACCCCCCTCCCCCTCCTCCTGGTGGACGGATCCTAGCCTACAAACCCGGATATCTCGGAAAACTTCCACGGCCCGCATTGGTCTGCATCCGGGTCGTGCCGCAAAACGCCGTCACGGTGCAGTCTGGCGATTATGCCTGCGCAAAACGGCAGCGCTCCGGTGGCCCCCGGCGAGTTGTAGTTTAGTATGCTCAGAGACCCCTCGCCATGCTCGATCATCACGTCTGGGACAAACCTGCCGTCTGCATCCACCACCTGTGCACGTATGCCTGCAAGCCCCCTCCTGGTGAACATCCTGGGCTCGATTCTGGGGGGAAACCTCCGAATCCTGTTGATCATGGCGGTCTTTGATATTGACGATGCAATCTCGCCTGCCACAAGCTCCCGAAACGTGGGATCCATCACCGTCCTTCTTGCACCAGAGCAAAGCATCTCGATCGCCTTGGGGACAAATGCAAGGACATTGTCCGTGATGTTGTACCCGTATGGGCTAAACACGGGCACCGCGTTTGGACCGACCTCGCAACCGCCCCCGCCTGCCCTGAGTATCCAGTGGGGATCCAAAAACGGATACCCGGCATGCGTGGGGACCGAGTAGACGCTGGCCGATGTCAGTCCTGCATACTGTGGGGGGGCCTTCCAGTACTCGCCCCGAAAGTACAGGTCTGTATACTCCTGGGCCACGCCAAGCTTGTGCGCAATGTCGACGGCCCCTCCACCGGCGGCGTTTATCACAAATCCTGCACAAATCTCGCGGCCGCCGGTCTGGACATCCGGCCCGGGTCTGTCCGCCCCCGTGCTGACGGACAGCACGGTCTGGCCGTCCCTTTTGGTCACCTTTGCGACCTTGCTGTTGGTGACAAACCGGACGCCGGCCGCCTCGGCATCCTTTCTCAGTGCCTGCGTCATCATCCCATAGTCCACAGAACCGTCCCTTGAACAAATGATCGCACTGTGGCAGTGAATCTCGGGCTCGCGTCTTTTTAGTTCGGCGCCATCAACAAGCTCGACATCCTCCTCTGACAGGCCGTTTGCCTTGGCCCATCTCATGTACTTTTCCAAGGTTTTGTGGCCGTCGGCGTCCGGAGACACCTCTATGACGCCGTCCTCCTCAAACGGCAGCCCGTGCATGCCTGCGTACATTTTCCACATGTCAAACCCCGCATATGCGGCCTTGGCCGCCACCCTCCGGCGATCCGGATTGTACAGGTAGGGTGCGTGAACCTTGCCGGTGTTTCTTCCACTCGCATGGCGTGCCACGTCTGCCTCTTTTTCCACAACCACCACCTTTTTGCCCGGGTTTAGATGCGCAAGAAAGTAGGACATTGATGTGCCTAGGATGCCTCCGCCGATTATGGCTATGTCGGCTTGCGGGGAGTGTGTGCTGGACGGGGTCGGTCTGCTCATTTACGGCCACCTGATCGAAAACCGCTTTGAACATATACCTTGCCCTGCGCCCGTTGGCAGATGCGATGGTTTTGTGCACAGGCATTTCATGGTTCCACATGCATGTACCGTTTTGACAACCGACCGACCGACCGACCGACCGACCGACCGACCAGCCTGCATGGCAACGCATCCTGACCGCCGGTGTATGCGCCTGATGCAAAATGCCCGTGGGTTGTCTGCGCCATGTTTGCAATGTTGACTGGACACATGATGATTTTTTCGGTTCTGACTTTGTTTTGCACAGGTGTTGTTTTGCGTCTCCGGCAAGTGTGTGCTCAATGACCGTGATGGGCTTGCACCTTGGCCCATGATCCGCCGGCGTCGTGCTACTGCCTGATGACGATTCCGTCTAGTTCTGGAAACTCTGCCTGCTTGATCCCAAGGTCGTCTTGCATGCGTCTGATCCGGGACGCTGCTTTTCTCATGCCGTCCTGGTCGTCCTCGAGCACGGCGCGCTTGTATGCGCCCCAGCCCTCCTTTAGGGATCTCCACACGACGGCCACGGACTCGCCTGACCGCGTCCCGCGAGGGGCCTGAAATTCGGACATGCTGCATATTCCCCCGCCCCTATTGGATCCCGGGTGTTAGTTTTGGTTCATAATGGGGTCAAATAATGCCCCGTCTCCCGGATGACGGCAGGCGCTACGGGGAGGCAGGCGGAGAGGGTCCCGCCATCTCCAGCGCAATCCTCCTGTTCTCCCGTGCAAGGTCGTACCCGCCGTCGATTGCAAGCGCCCTGTCAAAGTACCGCAGTGCTTCGTCAAGGCGGCCCATCTCCCCCAGGACGGTTCCCTTGCAGGCCAGCGCGACCGCCGAGCCGCCGTCCAGACCAAGCGCGCGGTCATAACACCCGAGCGCCTCGTCATACCTGCCCAGATTGTGCAGTGCCGTCCCACGGTTCGTCCACGCACCTGCGTTTTGCGGATCCAGCGACAGTGCACGCTCGTAACATTGCAGCGCCCGCCCGTACTCCCCGGAATTTTCAAGCGTCACCCCCTTGTCCACCAGAACATCCACGTTGTCCGGATCCCTGTCCAAAATGGCATCAAAGTATTCGATCGCCGTGCCGTAATCCCCGTCCTCGCACAGGCCGTATGTGTGGTTCATCAGCTCGGTAAGGTCGTTCATGCGTGGATTGTGCTCTGGGGTGTAAATAACATTTCGGGATTGCAAGACGATCGGCCGGTTGGCCGCAAAAAATCCCTGATCGGCGAAGATTCTGCAATCCACATCTTACCATGTGACATTTTTTGCGCATGGATTGCCGGGTGCAATGGATCGGTAGGGAAATGTCTGGCAAGGGCCCGGATGTCGACCTGGTGGATCGATGTCTATGGCTTGCGTGACCCCCGTGGATGGGGCGGTTTACAAACCCGGGTTGATGAGTCCTTTACATGAACACCACTCGGAAGCGGGTCTTGAGGAGTGCAGGCGGTTTGGCCGTGGAGTGCACGGCCCGCCGTCTGCCTTTACACCATCCTCCGACCTTGCAAACCGTGCCTTTTCGCCTGTGGCCGCCGCGCTCCATCTGTCGTTGCCCGCTACTGTGACCGGTCGTCGTCATGGCCTTGTCAGGCACTGCTGCGCCCGTTGTCCAGCAAGGCAAACCCCACCGGTAACCGATTGGTTCAACAAGGCGTTATTTGGAGTGCATCCGTGCCGGGCGTTGTGGGCCAAAAACTGGCCTGCCTGCATTGCCGCACATACACCCTGTCTGCGATCAGGATTTGCGATCGGGCACGACGACCTGCGAGCTGGCGGCCGAACCTTTTAAATTAAAGGGATCAAGGGGCCGTGTCATGGTAAATCCCCGAGCGTGGATTGCAGAGGCGGTGGCCACGTACGGTCTGGTGTTCTTTGGACCACTGTCTGTAATACTGGCCATAGCATCCTTTGGAGAGGAGCTCACGACAATGTCCGTACTGTTCATATCTTTGGGCCATGGGGGCGCAATCGCGCTGATGATCTACGCGTTTGGCCACGTCTCTGGCGCGCACATAAACCCGGCGGTCACAATCCCTATGATAATCACCAAGAAAATCGGAATATCCGACGGCGTGATGTACATTGTGTTTCAGATTATCGGCGCCGTGGCGGCGGCGGCCTCTCTTATGGCCATCCTGCCGGATTTGGGCAGGCAGGTAAACTTTGCTACGCAGGGAGGGCCCAGCGAACTGCTCGGCGGCAGCATCGTCTCGGGATTTGCGGTAGAGGCAATACTGACCTTCTTTTTGGTCACGGTAATCTTCATGTCGGCCGTCCACAAAAAGGCATCCCCTGGCTGGCACGGGTTTACAATAGGCGGGATGGTCTTTCTGATACACCTGGTGGCCGTGCCGCTCACGGGTGCTTCGGTCAACCCTGCAAGGACGTTTGGTCCGGCACTAATATCGGGATTTTGGGAGTTTCACTGGTTGTACTGGGCGGCTCCAATAGCAGGCGGCATCATAGCGGGCCTTGTAATGAACTATGTCTTTGTAAAGCATGCCGATGACGGCGCCTGATCGGGCGTGTATGGCATCTGACCGCCGTTTGGCAAGCACCGATCAATAGCAATGCAAATTAAGCCTAGGTTGTTACACACAACGGACTCGTTGCATAGCATGGATAGTGCGAACGCTTGCGGAGCGTTAGGTCGCCGGTTCGAATCCGGCCGAGCCCGCCATTTTGATTCTCGATGTATGGGCGATCAACCGGATCCGCCGGCCACCGTAGTTGCCCGTCATCATAGTTCTGGCCGTCAACCGAGGTCCAACGCCTGCGATACTGCCGTCTACGCCCGCGCATGCTTATCGCAATGCAAATTAAGCCCGGGGTGCCACCACACAACGGACTCGTTGCATAGCATGGATAGTGCGAGCGCTTCCGGAGCGCTAGGTCGCCGGTTCGAATCCGGTCGAGTCCGCCATTGTCAGCGTCTGTTTATCATTGCTGGTGTTTTATGCCGGCCATTCAACGGCATGCAACCGCCGTTCTTGGGGTTGGGGAATTGTACCAATCCTAGTGCGGGGCGTGTGTGTGGGAAGTCTGCGTTGGCGAGGCGGCTTTGGCATTCTACGGGCGGCACGATCTCAAAACATGCGGCAAAAGGTGTTCAAATGTTTTAAACCTCTACAAACTTGTTCCATACTGTTGGAATAAATGTATGCAAAACACGATATGGTTATATGAGGTTGTAAGATCCGCCCGTCATGCAAACAACAAAAATCACGTTGCTGACTGCGGTGATGGCGTTGTCCACTGTTGGAGGAATATCCTATGTGCTATTGGACAGTGCAAACGGTTTTACCAACGGGCATGATGCGTTTATCCAGCAAATACGAAACTCGCCTGTCTGCGGTGACCGACTCTGCTCCGAGGTGGGACAAAACCTGCCATCCGCCTCTGCTACCATGACTGAGGAAAAGCCGCCTTCAAACACCATGACCGACAAGGAATCCATGACCGACAAGGAATCCATGACGGCAGTACCTGCAACGGAGACGACGATGGCAACCAAAATGTCCGGAAAATGTGCGGCCGGTGATGGCAAGACTAGAACATACCACATCGCAGCCGACGAGATCGTCTGGAACTATGCGCCAAGCGGATTAAACCTGCTCAAGAACCACGCGTTTGACGAGGACGAAAACGTCTTTATGGAAAACACAGAGTCTGCAATCGGCAGCGAGTATGTCAAGGCTGTGTATAGGGAATATACGGATGACACCTTTGAACAGCTAAAGCCCAGGGCCGCCGAATGGGAGCATCTGGGGGTTCTTGGACCCGTACTGCATGCAGAGGTGTGCGACACGTTGAAGGTTGTGTTCAAGAACAACGCAGACATTCCGTACAGCATGCACCCGCACGGCGTCTTTTACAACAAAGACTCCGAGGGCTCTGCGTACAACGACGGTACCTCTGGGCGGGACAAGATGGATGATGCAGTCCAGCCCGGCGACATGCATACGTATGTATGGCAGGTTCCAGAGCGCGCAGGACCTGGACCAAACGATCCAAGCTCGATCACGTGGATGTATCACTCACACGTGAACTCGCCCGCCGACACCAACTCTGGCCTGATTGGGCCGATGATTGTGACTGCACGCGGCATGGCTGACGCCGACGGAAAGCCGGCCGATGTCGATCGAGAGTTTGTGACGCTGTTTACGGTGTTTGATGAAAACTCTGGAAACTACCTGTGCGACAATCTGGCCCGGTTTACGGACGAGACGTGTGACAACGAGGATCACGTGGAGGACGACGGATTTTTGGAGAGCAACCTGATGCATGGAATCAACGGGTATCTGTACGGCAACCTGCGGGGACTTGACATGGATCGCGGCGAGAATGTCCGCTGGTATCTGATTGGCATGGGAACCGAGGTGGACCTTCACACACCGCACTGGCATGGAAACACCGTTTTATGGAACGGCAACCGCGCCGATGTCGTGGATCTGCTGCCTGCCAGTCTAAAGGTGGTGGATATGGTGCCCGACAACCCCGGCACATGGATGTATCACTGCCACGTCAACGATCACATTTCGGCAGGCATGTCGACGGTGTTTACCGTTGCGTGACGGCCGATCTGTTTTTTTATTTTTTTTTATTTTTTTGTACATGTCAATGCCTCTAAAGCCACTGTTCATCACGCCTAAATTAAACCCCTTTCAACTTTATGGATCATACTGGGATTGACAGGGTGTTTGGCAAACTAAGGATGAATAACAGGAATCTTCGGATCGATCTGGTTTGGATCGAAATCGATCTTGGCAACGACCGGTATGTGATGACGATCTACAGTAAATTTGGGAAAAGGATCTAATGCCTGTTTTATGGTGTACTATCATTGTCGCGATCATTGTCAATAGTGCCAAGAATTTGACCATATTTGTGGGAAGATGTGGTTGATCATTCATATCCTGTATCCGCTAGTGCATTGATCCTTTTCGGTGTATTATTTGGATCAAATTCAACTTCGACCAATGGATAATGCAGATTACTTCGGCTCGGAATGTACGTATGATCTTTGATGAGAAGTTTGCGTATGGGCATGGTCATAGACCAAAACGCACACTGTCGCCCACGTGTCTAAAACAAAACTTATTTTTATTGGAATTCGAAATCGCCATTTCGTGTGCATCTTCTATGGTGTCTCCATACCCTGTCATACATTCATTGCTGAGATAAATTGCAACCGTCTGGTTGAGGAATTTCTTTTCTATGGACTGATTTAGTTTATCATAGGCTATCTCGCCCCGACATTTTGAATCAAGTTTAAGATGGAGCATTATTTCATCCACTTTGGATTTCAAGTCATCTACTTGTTTTTGTAACGTAGCCACGTCATCGCGAACATGTGTTTGTACTACATCCTCGGGATGTGGAACACTCACCGATGAAGATGACATGACTTCTAGTTCGGAATATGATTGCATCATCATTTCATACATCTTTATGAAGTCATCTATTTCTTCCTGCTTCAGATCAACATCGAGGTGATCCTCTTGCAACATTGTATGTTCGTACGTGCTCGCGGATCAGGACGGATTAGAAACGGACGTCCTGGGGACTGGCGCACTTGGGATGGTGGTCGTAAACGCAACCGGTGATGCCGTCCAGATAGTGGCCGCAAGCGGAAGGCTGTTTGAGTTTCATCTCGGTACCGGATGATTCATCGCCGCCGCGTCAGCCCGCCGCGTCCCAGCACAAGACCATCCTCGCCAGCAGGCTTGTTTACATGCAGTTCATCGTCCGGCACGGCGTCATCACGTGTCCGGTCTCAGGCTAACTTGTCCCGGTCGTTCGGTCATCCGCCTGGCTGCGCCGCCTGCGGAAACGAAAAATCCCCGTATTCGGGCAGCCCCAGGTCGTAGTCGTACTCCAGCGAGGTTTGCAGCACCCCGGGATCGGCGCAGCGTTGCCAGTTGGACAGGATGTCGGGATGGATCCCCCAAAACTCGGCGTATGTCACGCCGTCCATATCGAACAGATCCGTGTACTGCACGAGGTGGACTACCGGGTAACGCTTGGCAGGATAGCAGTCGGACACAAACGTGTCGCCCGGCCTGAGGACCGCCGAATGTACGATGGACCCGATGTCGCCTCGCATGGGCTCTGCAAAGGCCACGCGCACCGTGCCGGACGCGCGATCCACCACCTCGACGGATCCCACGCCGAATATCTGTTGGTCGGCCACGCCCTCTGGGAATAGCACAATCTCGCCGTACGTCACCGGCGCGGCCGACGCGTGTAGCGTGTTATTGCCTTCCGGGGGCCAAAACCTGTCCTTGTCCCGCGCGGGCCTGCACACGTGCTCGCCGGGCGCCACCTCTAGGCATCCATACCCACTGTCTGATCCTGCTCTCTCGGCACACCCGGGATCGCAGACCAATGTGTCCAGATCGGGCCCGATCCTCCTGACCGGTTCGTCAAAATACACATAATCATAGGATGTCAGTATGACATACACGGACGCCAGCGCGGCCGCCACAACCACCGCCGCCACGGCGAGTCCCACGATGCCGTCCTTGTCGGAGGACATCAGCCATCCATGGCGCCGTGGATCATCCAAACACCCACTTGTACGCGTCCGGCGATGTTATGCCAAAGTTATACGTACCGCATAGATGCTCGCGTCCTCCGCATCCGCCGCCATAGTCCACCCCTGTCCAGATCTGTGCTCGGCCCAGACCCCCGACCGGCCCGTGGGATTTCTCGATGGATCCTATCTGCGATGTGCCGCTACTGATCTCGTTTACGGCCTTGGTATCGACCGTGCCGGAGTAGGCTTTGATGATGGCACGATTGTCGTGTGCATGGCGGTCATCGTCCACGGTCGAGAGCGTCTTGTCCCCGGTTCCGTACCAGCTACTGGTCTTTTGGCATACGAGTCCGGTCATCATGTTCTCGCACACTGATGGCTGTATCGATACGTACAGGGAGCGGGGGACGATAATCTTGGTCCACGACGAGGCGCCCGCGCATTGGATGAATATGCACGCATATGGCTCGCCGGTCTCCGGGTCGACACCGTTTGTGCGTTCAAACAGCTGAAACGCATTCCACTGCTCCTCCGTAACACGCGAGTCGATGCCCAGATTCGCCCTCCGCGCGTCCCCATCACATGCGTCGTTGTAATCGCATATGGCAATGCCGGTCACCCGGCCCCAGTAAACCTCGTCCTGGCCGGCCAGCTCGAGCGGGACGCTTCCGTGCTCCGCCATGCTCGCGTATGATCTTGCCAAATCCCTTGCAAGGCCTATGATCCGGTCGTCCCCCAGAATCTCGACTAGCCTGACGTCCACCCCGTTGACGGTATCCGGCGGCGGGTGCTTTGACAGCAGCCACTCGTGGTATTTCTGTACCGGCTGGCTTGCCTGATAGCCTCCCTCTAGCCTGTCTCTTTGGGCCAGCAGGGCCACAACCTCGTTGTTGATCCCCACCTTGCCCGCGATGGTCTCAAAGTTGTATATTCTGATGTGCTCCTTGATTACGACCCGGTTCCAGTCGCTTCCCCCGTCACCCGAGGAGATGTATGCGCTGATCTGCCTGCCAGCCGCCTCAGTCCTCCACGCTGTCATACTGGGTTCTCCATTAGTCCGTCCGGGGGATGAGTCCCTCGTCCGG
>JAHRAJ010000051.1 GCA_020027365.1 Cenarchaeum sp. | reverse complement strand
TGGCAATCAGTACATGAAGTATGTCTGCCATACTTGCACGTTTGAACTTGACAAACTCCCCACGACGTCCGTTATCAATTCTGACGGTGCCGTACGTTTCCTGCATCACCTGTAGTGTATCATTCATGAGATCACAGAGTTTCAGGCCCGTAAGCTCCACAAGTTTGATATTCGGCATGGCCATGATTCCAGAGATCGTTTTTTTGTAGTTTTCATACCCGCGGTGCATTATGTAGGATTTGCGTTTTGTATGATCCTGAATTGATTTGATCTTCGCCGTATCATAGGTTTCAAATTTTTGGCACACACCTGCAAGCTCTATCAATACGAGGCCTGAAATTACACCCAAATGCGTTCCAAGCATGCATCCGACTAGCGTGTTTTTGGCACGTTCCTTCGACTTCTGTTCTGAAGACAGCAATGACGATACCAGTATGTTGGTGTCAAGATATACTTTTTTCATGGTCGTTTCATGCCGGCCTAGATCCGGTTCTGACCTCCCTGGCAATTTCCAGCGGATCCACACCGCGCAGAAATTTTTTGTCCGCAAATATGTTGGACAGTTTGTCGTATGCGTCCGGATCGATGGGTGGAACCGATTCCAATCCAATCTGCCTTGCCAGCTTTTCCCTAAACTCCTCGTCATTGTACGGGAACCCGTCCTGCCGTGCGGACGGGCCAGCCGCGTGCCGGATGTCGGTCATGTCGCCGGCTGAAACCGTGTGCTTGGAATTTCGCATGCCGAATCCTTTTGCGATATTTGTGTCGATTCTATTTGCAATCTTGCTTTTTGATGCATATTCGGGAAACTTGACGTATGTGTGTGCAAGCAGATCATCCTGCGACATGTCAAAATAACGGTTTGTCCTGATTCCGATCTTCTGAATCAGGCCGAGGTTTTCCCCTTTGAACCCGGACAAGATCCGGACACCCTCTTTTGACAGCATGTAGCGGCGGTGAGACTTGCCAGGTGCGTGATGTACAACATGGCTCTCAATCAGTCCGTCTGCCACCGCCTGTTTCACATCATCCGTTAGTTGTCGGCTGTACGGTCCATAATGGTGAGGCTTCCAGTCTGCATATGCCGATTCATCGTCTAGGATGCCGTTGCTTGCAAGCAGGCAGTATTTTTGCAACCTTGTGTCACCGTCGACGTACCGCACGGATCCCACTATGGCAAGCATCCACAGTTTCCTATCAGACATCCATCATGCTCCTTACGAAAAGATCGCATAAAATTGTATCGTCATCATTTTGAGTCCGGCATTTTTTGAGGATGGTTTCGTCCTTTTGTGTATGCGGCCGCAGGCAGGTTAGTCAGGCCCCGAACGCGTCCCCAATCCACGGTTTAAATATAATGGCCGCGTGGGTTGTGCATGGGTGGACGCCTTTGGGGATGCACGGCCAACGCTGGTGCCTCTGGACGGGGATGAAAACCAGTTTGAGATTTACAGCAGGATTGCGCAGAATCACACGCACTCGTTTTTGCTAGAGTCCTTGTCGGGCCCCGAGAGGCTTGCAGAGACGTCGGTGATGGGCTTTGATCCGCGCATTATGTTTTACGGGTATGCGGACAGGGTGGAGGTTGTGCGGCGGCGTCGGCCGGGGGATGGCGCGGGCGGTGGCGGCGGCGGCGGCGGTGACAGGGAGGTGGTGCGCACGGGCGACCCGATGGGCGAGCTCAAAAAGATGGTGGGGACGGCAAACGGCGATCAAAGGTATAGGTACATGGGCGGGGCCGTCGGGGTCGTAAACTATGATGCGGTCAGGCTGGTGGAGGACATACCGGACTCGCACGGGGCGTCGGGGCCGCTGATGGAGTTTGGGCTGTATGACGACGGCGTGATATACGACAACGCGGGGCAAAGGCCGTATTACTTTCATTACGGGGAGGACAGGCTTGATCGGCTCGAGGAGGGGTCCGGCGGTGGCGGCAGCGGCGGCGCAGGTGACGGGGCGGCGAGGTTTGAGGCCGGCGAGCCGGTCGGCAACATGGATCTTGGCGCGTTTTCGGACGCCGTGGGGAGGGTCAAGAGGTACATACACGACGGTGATGTGTTTCAGGCGGTCCTGTCGCGCAGGTTTGGGTTTGACGTGCGCGGGGACGACGTGGTGCTGTACAGGACGCTGCGCGGGCTAAACCCGTCGCCGTATATGTACCACCTGCGGCACGGCCGCAGGACGGTGATTGGCGCGTCCCCGGAGATGCTGGTCAGGGTGACGGGCGGCGTGGGGGGCGGCGGGGGGCGCGTGGAGACGTTTCCGATCGCCGGGACGCGCCCGGTCACGGGGGACGCGCGCAGGGACGCAGAGCTGGCCGAGGAGCTGGTCGGGGATGAAAAGGAGAGGGCCGAGCACACCATGCTGGTGGATCTGGGGAGGAACGACGTGGGGAGGGTGTGCAGGTACGGGACGGTCCGCCCCGAGGAGCTGATGACGGTAAAGAGGTTTAGCCACGTACAGCACATGGTCACGCATGTGACGGGCGAGCTTGGGGAGGGGTACGACATGTTTGACGCGTTTGGCGCCGTGTTTCCGGCCGGCACGGTGTCGGGTGCGCCAAAGGTCAGGGCGATGGAGATTATCGACGAGATGGAGCCGGTGTCAAGGGGCGCGTATGCGGGGGCGGTCGGGTACTTTTCGTTCAACGGGTGCTGTGACTTTGCAATAGCCATACGGAGCATATTCAGGGACGGGGGGTCGGGGTACGTGCAGGCGGGCGCGGGCATAGTGGCAGACTCGGTCGCCGAGCGCGAGTTTACCGAGACCGAGCACAAGGCCGGCGCGATGATACAGGCCAT
>JAHRAJ010000047.1 GCA_020027365.1 Cenarchaeum sp. | reverse complement strand
GAGGTTAATGCTAAATCATCACTCAAGTTTATTTGGAAATTTCCAATTGATTTAAAGGGTCTCAACAGAACATCACGGTATAGGTAAATAAGAGAACCGCCCCCAATTATCATGAATGCCCAACTTAAAAGCCCTCGATCTATCAACATTGCAATCCACTCCTGCCAAGTTTGAAGATCGTCGGGAAGACCAGCCAAGCCGATGATAAAGAGTACCCCTGCCCCCGTTTTCCATAACCAATTAGTCGATTTATCCATGATGACAAGACACTATACTTCGTACAGTTCTTTATCGAGTATGGATGGGTAAACATGTATACAAGTCCCATACCGCGCAGTTTCTCTAGAGAAACTGCGCGGTCCATGTCGTACAACCGCCGTCGCCTTGCGGTGCGCCATGATGGGCGGTTCACCTGAAATTTTCGCTGACCCGTCCTTCTTCTCGCCCTGTATGAGGGGCCGTGGATCGCCCATTCTACCCTTGTATTGACTCCTGTTGCCCGTACCGAGTCGATTCACCGGTGAATTGACCGGCTAGATTGCCGGTCTGTCAAACGGACCTTGTGGTGAGATGTCCCCCGGCCCGTCACGGCCGGGCGCCGGGAGCGCCGGCGCCCGGCTGAGGCTACGCCTCTTGGCCAACTGCGCGTTTGGACAACGCTTTTTGGCCAATTCACCGTCGTGGCCTGGGAGCGCCAGGCCCCGCCCAGGGGTGCCCCCTCTGGCACCGTGTCCCCCGCTGGACGCGGCGGACCTGTGCCATTCACCCCGTTGCGCTGTCCCGGCTCACTCCCGTGGCCGCGACAGCGCAGCAGCCCAACCCGTGAGGTGTCGCTGGGGCTCGACCTCACGTCGGCTCGGCCGGGGGGCCGAGTCGTTGGGCTTCCGGTCGCCCGTCACCTCGTCTGGGGCCGAGGGTGCCCGGCTCGTTCACGTCGGCTCTGGCGAGCCACGTGAACCGCATCGGCGGCCGGTCCGCTGGGGCGGCCCTGACCGCCTGACTCGCTTGGGGAATCGAGTCTGCGCCGCGGGACATGTCGGCGAGGACAAACTGGATAGTTGCCTCCAACAATCGAGGTCCCCTCACTGCCGCCATTTCCTCTCCCTCGCCTGGGACCTAATCGGGGGCCCCTCAACACTACCTACTTTTCCCCTTCTGTCATCTCCGACATTTGCAATCGGGGATCCAGTTTCTTTGTC
Organism: Cenarchaeum sp.; assembly: GCA_020027365.1. Next base: position 1,568 of record JAHRAJ010000047.1, on the reverse strand, counting down.
TTTCTTCCCGGCAATCCAGCGTTGTTATAGCCCCGTAAATGTAGAGCAAATCTTCATTAAACTTGCGCAGGGTTGTCCTTTTTCTGGCATTCTGTCAGAACATGGGCAGAAATGACCCGAATGAACACGAAACTGACCGTAGCGGTTGAAACCTACCTCGCCGACCTTCGGCGGATCAGCGCGTCGGGTGGCGCGACCGGGGAACTGTCGCGCTACGGGCCGCTTGAGAACTTGCTGAACACTGTCGGCACAACGCTCAAGCCAAAGGTGTTTTGCGTCGGCCAACTTGCTGACCAAGGCGCAGGCCATCCCGACTTCGGCCTCTACGCAGCTAAGCAGGTGCAGAAGGGCCAACCGCGCGAAGGACAGATCCCTGAGTGCGGCGTGGTCGAGGTGAAGTCCGTTGATGACGATGCGTGGCTCACGGCGGAAGGCGATCAGGTGAGCCGCTATTGGAACCGTTACCGCTTGGTGCTGGTAACCAATATGCATGATTTTGTGCTGGTGGGCGAGGACGCGGCGGGCCGAACGGCCAAACTTGAAACCTTCCGGTTAGCGGAAAACGCGGAAGATTTCCGCCGTCGCATGGAGCATCCCCGTACGTTTGCTCAGGAAGTCGGCGCGGGCCTCGGCGAATACCTGAGCAGGGCACTGTCGCACCGGGCCGCGCTCACCGAACCGAAGGACCTCGCCTGGCTACTTGCTTCCTATGCCCGCGACGGGCTTGCGCGTGTCGAGGGGACGGGTGACACGCCCTTGCTCACGGCAGTGCGCTCCGCGCTTGAGGCGGCGCTCGGCGTCCGCTTCGAGGACGAACGCGGTGCGCGTTTCTTCCACTCGACCCTGGTCCAGACACTGTTCTACGGCATCTTCTCCGCCTGGGTGCTGTGGGCGCGGTCCAAGCCGACGCCGGTAGGTAAATTCGACTGGCGTACGGCGGTTTGGCACCTGCGCGCGCCTGTGCTGCGAGCGCTGTTCCACCAGCTTTCGGGCCCGGGCAAGCTGCAACGGCTCGATCTCGTCGAGGTGCTGGACTGGACAGCGACGGCCCTCGACCGGGTGGACCGCGCGGCTTTCTTCGCCCGCTTCAACGAGGGCGAAGCCGTGCCCTATTTCTACGAACCGTTCTTGGAAGCCTTCGATCCCGACCTGCGTAAGCAATTGGGTGTCTGGTACACGCCGACGGATGTGGTTCGCTACATGGTCGCCCGCGTAGACAAGGCACTCAAAGACGATCTCGGCATATCGGACGGACTCGCGGCAGAAAACGTCTACGTACTCGACCCGTGCTGCGGCACCGGGGCTTATCTCGCCGAAGTGCTGCGTCGCATCGCCGCCAACCTGGAAGGGCAGGGCTTGGGTGCGCTCGCCGGCGCGCGGGTGAAGCAGGCGGCCATGGAACGGGTGTTCGGCTTTGAGATTATGCCCGCGCCCTTTGTCGTAGCCCATCTGCAAGTTGGGCTCACCATGCAGGACCTCGACGCGCCGCTGGCGGACAACAGCACGGAACGCGCGAGCGTCTTCCTCGCCAATGCACTCACCGGCTGGGAGCCGAGAACGACCAAACC
>JAHRAJ010000054.1 GCA_020027365.1 Cenarchaeum sp. | reverse complement strand
CGGCACCGTCACCCTCCACATCTGATCGCATCCCAGCAATTTTCCGCGTTTTTGCACGGCGATGACACGGATGGCATTAAAACACGCCGATCGATCGGCTATCCGCAGAACTTAGGTGCGTGGCTATAGACCCATCACGTGACCGCCTTGCTTGTCGCACATGTGACTACTTAACGGGCACCGATTAGTTAATATTGTTTTTTCAGCCTGCTTTTATCATGGATGCAAGGCTGGAGAGGATTCGAATCGAGAACTTTAAGAGTCTCAAAGAGTTTGAAATTGAACTGGGGCAGTTCAACGTCCTGATTGGCCCAAACGGATCTGGCAAGACTAACGTCTTGGAGGCGTTTAAATTCATTCAGTTGTGCATTGATCCCCCAGCAAGCCCGTCGTATCCATTTTCACCTTGGTGGGGATTTAACAACATTGTGTGGTCTAAAAACGAAGAGCTTCCAATCAACTTTTCGTTACGATATTCTGTATGTGGCATTGCCATAAACTATACATGTGCAATCTCTGGGACTGGAAACAAGTTTTCATTCCTCTCAGAAAAATGTCATATGGAAAACATGGCTTACATAAAACGCGATCCCGTAAAGTTTACACTTGTGATTGATGAAAAATTTGCCACAGCAAATCACGAGGAGATCAAACCCCTGGAGACAGAAAAATTTTCCAAATTTATTACCCGGCCATCGGCCGAATTTGAACGCCAAATCACACCTGATCGATCCATAATCCAACTCATGTCCCAGTGGTTTTCAGTCCCGCTCCAACGTGACAAATCAGACAAATCTTCCATATGCATGTGCATACCTCATGATGGTTTTGAACACCCAAAGGAACAATTCCCCCCGGCGGTAATATCTCCCAACCTTTTTGACCAGGACGATGAACCCCACCCTTTGTATTATACAGTGGGCAATCTGCTGTCTTGGACCGGCCATACGGTCTTCCTAAGACACATCAACTTTAATGCGCTACGCCAGCCTGTTTCTCTGATGAATGGCAAGAAGTTGGCCGAGGATGGCAGTGGACTGATAAACCTTTTGTTCTCATGGTACATGTCCAACGGAGGACGTCTTCCTGATGGCATTATTCTTGCGTTGGACGAGTTGTTTCCCGGATGGCAGATCACATTTGACACTGCTGATGACGGCAGGGTGATGATGACTGTTCTGGACGGAGGTCTCAGTCTTCTTCCACCGTCAATTCCAGATGGATTATACAAGGCATTGGCCATACTGGCGGCCATCGAACTTAATCCCCGGATGATACTAATCGACGAAATTGATACCTCGCTACACTCCAAACTCATCAATTACTTGATCTCCGTATTGAAGACGGCCAAACCAACCGTAATCATAACTACACACTCCCCTCTGGCCATCGACTCGGTTGATTTGGAGGATTTGATACTATTGGAGAGGGCCGATGGTCAGACACGCTCGCACAGAATCCAAAATCCGAACGATGTGCGATTAAAGTTAAACGAGATGGGCGTTACACCGAGCGAATCTTGGATATATGGTGAACTATGAAAACGTTAATCATAATGGAGGATTCTTTTGGTCCCCCATTCATCAAAAAGATGGTCAAAAAGAAGCAGGATGAGGGGATGTTTGAAAACGTAACAGTTTGTGCAACACACGTATCATTGAGCAAAAAAATCTCGCGGGTGATTAAAATAAATGCGGGACGTTTTGATCGCATACTGATAATGGCGGATGCCGACGGCAGGGAAATTAATGCACAACGGGCATATGTGGAACAATTCACAGACAGTTGCCATGCCGATTTGACAAGAATCATCATATTCACGCATGAAATCGAAGACTGGATATGCTATTCGATGAACATTAATCTTGGCGGCGAAAAGCCGTCCTTGGTTTTAAAACATCGACTAAAATACCAGAAAAAATTTCTTCCCCGCTTTGCATCCGAGATAGACTGTTCCAATTTGGATCGGTGCGCAAGCTTTCAAGAGTTCAGGACAGCACTGATGTGAGTCCGCCTCCACAGCTTGATGCCATGGCCGAACCTGTCTTGTAGATAACCGGCAGGTTGGTGTGTTTTTGACACCCGAGCGCCATCACCGTGCAAAACGTGAAAAATGGCCGAGTCCGCTCAGATGCCGTCAATCATGTCCATATCTGCCATGCAGGGGAATCCAAGTGTCATCATCCACATCGTTGTTTTGTAATTTGTTAAAACTTTGGTATCTGTCAAGGTGTTTTTAGGCGTACTGTACCAGCTTGGACGCCAGATCAAGGCCGCGGTTCTTCCACGTCATGCTGCATGTAAACACGCTGCCAAACCACTCTGCTGGACTGAGCGCAGCCCGCCTGATCTTGCGGTGTATGACAAGTTCGCGCAGCGCCCGCTCCGTAGCGTTGTTGTTGTTCGGGGGGATGCGGTGATTCACCACGAATTTGAACGTCGGCCGCGGCGTTTCTCAGCTTGTCGCGATCGAACGCAGCGTGTAGTCGTCCATGGAACCTAACCATATGTGCACCAGCAACGCAGGTCAGATGGGAGTAGTGCGGGCCGCAGGTCGGCAGCCGTAAAAAAGGGATCAAAAAAGGCAGGCCCCAAAGGGGGCGGCCGCAGCGGTGGTAGTAGCGGCAAAAGCCGGGAAATGCAAACAAAAACATTAGGAAGTTGAAAAGAGCCTTTGTGGGAAGCAGGCTGAAATCGAGGCTGAAAGATCCGCCAAAAAGGGAGGCAAAGGGCGATCCAGACCAGCACGGTGTACGTCGGATGACCTGCACAAGCAGTTTATGCATGTGTGCGTTTTGGCAGCCGATGGCCGGGAGCTGCTCAGCGGCGAGCTTCTCACTGATCACGACGTGATCCGCAGGGAGTTTGCACACATACCCAGGAACGCCAGATACGCCAAGAGTCGTCGTCCGTGTGGTATGGTGTACCTGTTCCTGACCGAGGATCTTGGACTGGACGTGGTCGTGTCAAACCCCCGCAAGACCAAGGTAATAGCGGAATCCAAGAAGAAGACCGACAAGGTAGACGCGCGCGTGCTGGCAGACCTGCTCAGGATTAACTATATCGCGCCGTGCTATGCCGACAAAGAGGGACATGGATAACAAGCAGCTCGTGCGGCTGCGTCACAACGCCGGACGTGACACCACTCGCAACAAGAACTGTACACGGCATCCTGATGCAGGACGGAATCCAGATCGACGCAAGGCCGTTCACGCAGGAGTTTAAAAAGAGGCTGCATGCCCTGGACAACTGGAGGATTGAATTCCATCTCAAGCACATAGAGCGCGGCAATGACGACATGGTACGTTAACCTGAGGATAAAGGAGTGCAAGGGAGCACATACTGCGGGATACTCACCAGCATACCCGGCGTGGGAGACTACCGCGCTGGCACTGGCCGCGTCAATAGGCAGTATAGCCGTTTTGCAGGTCCCAAAAAGCTCGTGGCGTGCACGGCACGCCCCGTCAGTGCGCAACTCGGCCGATACCAAAAAGCACGGGGGCATAAAAGGAGGGCGACAGTCTGGTGCGGCACCTGCTGACAGAGGCGGTGATCGTACACGCACGGCACGCACCCACATCGCCGATCACGATTCTGTACGAACGTCGCAAGAACGAGGGCAAGCCAATCCCCGTGGCGCGCATAGCCGCGGCCGCCAAGCTCCTCACGTATGCATCTGCATGCTAAAACAAAAAAAAGACGTTCAACGAGTTTGTCAGGGGACACCGCGACGACATGACACGCCGCATCCGGCTGGGAGGCGGCCAGAAGGAAAAACGGCGGTGTCACCCCCCACCTCCGGCGGAGGCCCAACAAAAACGCGCGCCTGCTGCCGCCCGCATCCGATGGAGATGGTCGGAAAAAAACCAAGCCGGCGGCAAGGGCAAAAACAAAGACGGGTGCAAAGCCGGCACGACGCCGCCGCTGCACGCGGACAGGCAGCCGCAAAAACGCCGGTTCCGGTTCGGCTGCAAAGGCGGGAAAGAAGACGAGAGTGGCGGCAAAGACAGGGAGGAGTAAATCCCATGCATGACCGGCGCCAGATTAGGCAGCAACATTATGGTCAGGATTTCGTTGACGATCATGCATTGGGTTGATATGCCCTTTAACCTAGCTGTCACACAGTTCTGATAAATGGATGAAGAATGGAAGTGGGGTTGCATCTCCGAATCGATAGGTATTCGACTCATCCTCCGGGATTTCACCGGTTGAAACAATCCATAGCGCAAGCTATGCACAAACACCCTAAATTCCATCCCAACTTTAAAAAGGAGGGCACATCGATATGCAAGAATGCCTGATTCCGTGACGATGGAATGAAGCGCCGCGTCGCGACGTGCAAGGCATACATATCGCGCATTGCGGCGTTGCCGACTGCGGTTTTCACGGATCTTTTGAAAATACGTGCACAGGATCACAGCACGCAGTGTGCGCGTTGTTCTGTGTTGTGGCAGCGGGGGTGCGCCCCGGGCGCGCACCCGCGCGCGTTATTTGGCGTCCCGAGGGCGCAATCCGCCCGTTGATGCCCCAAGGATGATAGTTGATGATGCCCACCATCATCGCAAAACCCGTGTTGTGTTCGCCGGGATCTATCCGGCAGGTCTTTTTCATGGTTCCAAACTTTAGCGCGGCCAGAATACTCGACCACGGCCCCCTTGACACCTGACATCTCGATGATTGACCAGAGCCGCGCAAATTGCACGAGGTGATCGAGGATCGGCGATCAACGGGCGCAAAACCCGCAAAACGGCGGCAAGATAGGCACCGTGCACGGCTTGCGCTACGTCGGTGAGCTGCTGCTGCTGCCGCTACGGCGTATTTATTACGCCGTCACCGGACACGTTTGCCATTCTGTGGCACCTCCCCCCGCACTCCTCGATCAGCTCGTAACGGGGCCGTGCCTGCGCTCTGCGGGGATCCTGTCCCCGCCCGGCCTTTCCCCCGCCGTCCCGAATGATCCCGTACGGCCGTCAATGGCCTCTGCAGTCCTCCGCCCCACACTCATCGCCCATCTTGCCCTTTACATCCTCTCCCCTGGTCCGCCTCGTCAAGCATGCCGTCCCTGCGGATGCGGGAGGCGGTGAGCTGCCCCTGAACGGACCCCCACCCCACCCATGATGCGCGCGGGATCCGCCTGCTCAGGGCTGATCAGCGGGACCGCCTTCGTTGTCAGCGGGATCGGCCTGCGGATGCCGACATGCGCCAAAAAGCATTCAAAGTGTTTTGGTCCACGGCGTGCTGTTTCCAGACGATTCCCAGCCACCCGGCTTGCCGGCAGTTGACCGGGGGGCCGCCACGCCACCAAGTGATCGGATCATCGCCAGACGGGCGTTCCAACCGACTACGGCGGCCATGAACCCGGCCGCGTGCACGAACAACTGCCGCAACAGGCACAACGCCCCTGATCTCGCCGTCACGGATGCAATCATCCAACCGCCGACCCGGGTTTCCGCCCACGCCGTCTGCTACCCCGGCCGGCAACCCGTGCATAACCGCAACACGCGTCATTACACAATGCTCCGCCGCCGGCCGCATGGCCGGCACCCCCGACGGCAATCGCCCGCGGCCGTGGCCGCAACCACCATGCCCCCACACCCCCGCCGCCGTCATCTGCTGCAGACAACGGCATCATCCAGTCAGCATCACCGACCCCTCCTCCCCCGCCGGCCCCCCACCGCCCCCCCGCGTTGCCCCTACCGGGGGGGGGGCATCTACATACCGCCGTGGCGACGACAGCAGGTCTGCGCACCCACGCCGTCGTGACTGCACCGAGGCAAGCATCCAACTCGTAGACAACAGATCCCCCCGCCGCCCTCCCCGCCTACAACCCAACACTCGCCCTATCCACACCCCCGCGGCGTGGCCACGGCACGGTAGACGGCGGCACATGCGCCATGGGCATCCGACAGGCCGTTCTGCTTTATGAACGCCTTGGTCCGAGTCACATTGGAATGACATCGGACAGCGAACACCTGCGGGCTGCCAGATAATCGACTATTATTGGCCATATTGCCGAAAACGCCTTGCAGTCATATCCTTGATGATCTTGCCTCGGGATACATTCCGGCGGGCTCTGGTCAAAATTTGTGACACGGAGAAAAATGGGCAGCGGCATGAATTTCAGGGAAAACAAGGCACGTCAGGATCGATACCTACATCCTTGACCGCTTTTTGGCACACAACCCAAATTTTGGCCAGAGCCCTTCAACCCGCCGTCGCCTGTGACGATCAGGCTCCGGCTCGGACGTCCCGTGGATGGGATCATCTCGCAGCACGGCCGTCGTGGGGGGGCAGCCGATGCCGGAGCCCGTACACGCACAGCTGGTGCCTGTTGACGGCGGCGATCGTAAAAGCAGGGCTTGTGCACCTTGCACGAGAACATCTCGCGTGACATCGGGGTGGCCGGGCTGGGATGGTCTCCTGCCGGACGCCGTCGACGTACATCTTGCTGCCCAGAACAGCTCTGCCAGCGCCTCGTCGCCTCTGGACACGCCCGCACTTGCCCGCAACCGCCTGATGGTGGGGGGGGGGAAAGGGCGGCAGAGGGGTGGAGGGCGCCGATTCGTGCCTGTGGAAGGACGGTTCCACGGCCTCGGGCGGATTGCGGGACGGACCTGCCGGTCCACGCCCTGCGGCAGGACGGTTATGGCGACTGACGGCAGGGTGAAGGCTTAAAAGACAAAAATACGTTAGAATGTCCATGGGAAAAGACAGTAAGTTTGAGCGAATAATGGAAAAACTAGACGAGGATGACAAGGCATATCTCTCAAAATTCGTCAAAATTGTCAATGATAGGCTTGCGCGTAACATATTGGCAAAAATGGCAAGTCCACACTCTCCAATATGTTATGATAATGTGCCTCTAGAAGAGCTTGGCGGTGACAACAAGTTTCGAATAATGTCTCTTTTAAACACCATGGAACAGATCGGTTTGGCCAAATCTGAGATGGTCAAACGTCCCAAAGGCTCATTTAGGCAATATCACGTGACAGACGAGGGTAAAAATCTCGTGTGTGTGCAAGAAGAGTGCGACGGAGGATGAGGGATGATCAGGCAGGCAGTCACCTGTTTTGCAGGATCAGCGACGCCTTTTTTTTGTGTAGGATGGAACGGCCGAGAACCCACTTGCACGTCCTGAAAAACCCGGCGATCGCTTTTTTCATGTCGTCAAACGTGCGGTAATATCGACGTTCAGGAGGCGGTGCCGGGATTGCGCCGGCACTCCTCGACGGGGTTGGCCGGGGCGCGCCGGTCGCTGAGCGTCGTCCGGATGTCTGGATTCCATTCCCCGACTGTTGGCCGTGTGCTGCGGCGCCTGCCCCCGCCACGGCCACGCGGCCGTTGGCGGTGCAGCTCGCGCAGAAGACCGGCCGTGGTGTCGTAAAACACACCGTACCTGCGGAACATCTGCTCCCCGCTTGTCGTCCATGGCCGGCCCGGATGGCCCGCTGGCCGTCCGTTACCTGGTTGATCCTCCCGCCCCTGTACGCAGTATTGCTGCCGGGGACGGTCGTACACAGACACCGACTCGTCCACAAAGAACACCATGAACCCTCCCACCCCATCTTGCCCGGCATATCCGGCCTGAACTGGATGCCATGCAACCAGCTCGTCCCCGGGCGCGGTTGACGTGCACATGCTGCGACTTTGGGGGTCATGTCAGCCATGCGCATCAGGCGCCGGACGCCGTACCGTGTCCCGCGCCAAACTCGCCGATTATGAGCTGCCGCATGTCGGCCGGCATGCCTTTTGCCGTGTATGGCCAGCTGCTAGTGCATAAAGTTCCAGCTTGCCGGGATCGATCTTTGGTGGCCTTTCGGTGCGCGGGCGGTCGGTCCCTTGTGCCGCCTGCATCATCGTCTTCTCCACCTGCGCACCGAGTCGCCGTGCATGACGTGCCGTGACCTCTGCGAGTCGTCCCGCGGCCTGCACATCATCAGTGCCGCCAGCATGCGTATCTTTGCGCGGCCGTCGTTGGTTTCCTTATGCCCTTGAGGCCCGCCACGGACGGCATGCCCCGATCGCCGGATCCAAGCATTGTCGCTGGAAAAAATTCACACGATGGGCTGCTCTGCATCACGCGGGCTGATCCGTGGACGCTACTGCTGCAGGCATCCGCAGGCCATGTTCGCTGCTATGCCGTGATCCTGCCGCGATAACGCCATCAGCTTGGACATCACCGACTCTTCCACCACCCCCCCCGCCGGCCTCCGCCGACAACCCTACTCGCCCTACTCCACCCCCGCGGCGCGGCCACTACACGGTAGACGGCGGCACATACGCCATGGGCATCCAACGTCGAGAACGCCATCCAACTCGTAGACATCAGACCCCTCATCCCCCGCCCCCGCCGGCCTCCTCACCGACACCACATCAACGGCACCAAAGCGTCCGTGGGACGGCATTCACGGAGGGCCCGGGCCCACGCACCCGCGCCGTCAAACGCCGCCGGCAGCGGCATCAGGGTCACGGCTCGACACGGCACCACGCCCCCGCTGATCCCCCGCCGGCCTCCGACGACCGCACACCGGCCGGCCAACACGGCTCACCATCCACCCAAAGGCTGCAACGCTGATCCCCCGCGGCGTGCAGCGAGCCCGCCCTCCGCCCACCAACCGGCGGCGGCGGCGGCGGGGAGCCCCGCCCCACCCCCCCTCCCGCACACCGCCACTCAGGAACACCCTGCGCAGAGGGAAAGGAAGGAAAAACAAACGGCCGTCAGTCCGCCCAGCCCGACCAAAGGCCGGAAAAAACCCCGCCCCCGCCCAACGGCACACCGCCCCCCCGCCGCAACCAAGAGGGGGAGGAGGCAGGCAAGCCCCGCCACCACGCCCGTGACGGCGGGATGGGGGGAGAGAAGATCACGCCAACGGATCGTCTGCAACGACGCACGCACATCCACGCCTAGCGCGCGGGCGGCGGGGAGGGGGGGGGGAGCGCCCCCGCCCGCCGCGATCACCGATCACATTTATCCTTATATGCCCCCCAACCCACCAAAACTCGGAAGAATACATGCAATTGAACCTGTTTCTGGTCATAGGCCTAATCTGTGCCGTAGGGTGCACCCTGCTGCTTGCCCCGCCCGACGCGGCGGCCATCACCCTGTCGGCGGCCGACCACGTGCTTGAGATCAATGCCGACTTTCATGACCCCCTCCTGCTTGGCGGGGCACTTTCAGCAAAGCCAGTCCACATAGGCTCCAACACCTACGCCGTCGTGGCCGCAAACTTTGAGGACGGCCTCCAAATCATCAACATCACAAACCCAAACGACGCCGTCGCGCTAGGCGGCCTCGCACACCAGTCCTCCGGCCCGGCAAATCTCGACTCTGCGCGGGACGTGGCCTTTGCGACGATAAACCAAAAGACCTACGCCGTCGCGGTGTCCGGCGTATCCACCGTCGTGCAGACCATCGACCTCTCCGACCTAAACTCGCCCTCCGTGGCCGGAACCCTCTCCCAGGGATCCAACAACGCCAACCTCCGTGAGCTGCACAACGTAGAGACCACGGTCATAAACGGCAAGACCTACGCCGTGGTCACCGAGTCCCACGGCAGTTCCAACACCCACGCCGTCCACATCGTAGAGATCACCTCCGGCAACCCGATCGCCGTCGGACGGGTGGCCCACAACGCCAATGCCAACGCAAAGCTGACCACCGCGTTTGACGTGGCCCTATTCGAGCGCAACAACCACCACTACGCGGCGGTCACCTACCGCGGGGACGGCGGCGGCGTCACCGTCATCCAGATCACGACCCCCACCGCCCCGGTCGCCGTCGGCAACCTCCCAGACTCCCCCCAGACCCTCCTCTCCCACCCAAACCACCTCTCCATCGTGGACATAAACTCCGTCCCGCACGCGGCGGTGGCCAACAGCGGCAACAACGAGCAC
>JAHRAJ010000053.1 GCA_020027365.1 Cenarchaeum sp. | reverse complement strand
GACGCCGTGCGGTTTTCGCGCTGCCTCTTGAGTGCGGGAAGCGATCCCGACGCCGCCGTGGCGTTTGTTTTCGTATGCGCCGATGCGCCTTTTGCCGTCTTTGTTCTCCCTTTCCAGCTCCTCCCTTTCCCTCTCCAGCGTGGCGATCCGGATCCTGTCCGCGGCGCGCTCCTTGTGCAGGGAGGCTATGATCCCGGCCATGCCGGTCATCTCCCGCTCCATCCGGTCGATCTTGTCTATGAGCCTGGCAATCTCGTCGCGCAGGATTCTGGAATCGGGGGAGGCCATCAAGCCATACGGCCTCGTACTATCTAGATCTAGTGATCATTTAATTTTGATTTTTTGGTTAAAAAGGGGCTAACCCTCTACCAAAAAGGCCATGTTTTTCATACTTGATGACGTGCTTTATGGTGTTGATTCCAAGGGGCCCAGGCATATCCGGCAGGCTACTGTGGGTCGGAAGGGTTACCGCTGCCACCGGGCCTAGGCCTGCCTGCGTAGTGCCGACCGCTTACGACTAGTTTTTTCAAAATCCTATCATAGGACTGCCATGTACGACTGTTAGCCGTACTCGAATCCCTTGGGCCAACGGGACTATTCCAGCTGGCGAACCTTGGGCTTATGTGGGTGCGGGACATCTGATAATTTCAAGATCCGTCTTGGCTGTTTCTCAATATCCGGGGCAACATCATCGCCAGATACTCCCTCGGGTTCCCGTCCGTGATTATTCGCCCATGCAACAATGTCAGCCAAATCATGGGCTGATTTTGCATTGTCCAATCTTGGCCCATTATCCATCACAAGATTCCTACAATCCTGGGCTATGATGCGGCATCGATTTAGATCATCTGGCGTTTTGCCTTGCCATCGTGCTGATCTACGGCGCGTGGGCCGTGGCACAACCATGATCTCGACGGACAGTGGACGTAGTAACCGTTGCTGCGCCCGATGTTGGCCTGTCTGGGGCGCCTGTGATCGACTCTATACACAACAGCATGATCGGATAAACCCCTGTCAAAAGGTGCATAGGGGCACCGAGGATAATCCGCAATGCGTTTTCAATCCTCCGATGTCTGTCATGACACTGGTGCCATACACTGCCGATCCCTACCGTCACCGTAGCTGCCGCCGCCTGATGATATGTCGCAACATGATTGAAGGTGAGCGGTGCGTCAGGCCGTCATTACCATATTCACGACGGCATCGGGCCGTTGGGGGGGGGGGTTATCCAACGGGCGTTTTTAAACCCGCCGGACCGCTGTCGTCCAAAGCCATGACACCAACATATATGCCCCCCCCGCACCAATACCGCATGGGCGACTGGATCATCCCCTGTGACTGCTGCGGACAGACCATCAAAAAGGTGAAAAACCCCGATGGGTATGCCTACTCCAACCAGAACCAGGACGGCACCCCCCACCAAAAGCACCACAAGATCTGGGTCACATCCGTTGTGAGCTTTTTGCACTACAAAGAGCCGTTTCAAAAGCTGGATCCCGACACAAATCTGGGCGACCTGACCGTCAAGGACCTTGACGACCTGCTTGACTACAAGCTAAACCTGCGCTTTGGGCAGTACTATCACGGCCAGAGCGGGCACGGCGAGATCTGGCTTGATCCCAGGAGGTTTGACCACGGCGGCGTGGACTATTACGTATCCGGGAGCATAGCCGGCATAGAGGACGACGACACCACGATGGTAGACCTCAAGACGACGTGGGTATCCAGCAAGACCCGCATGGCCGGCGTCGTGGAAAAGGCAAGGGCCCAGGCCAACCTGTACGCGTGGGTGGGCGGGTTTACCCTGGCGCGGATTGTGGTAAAAAACCTGGCAAAGCCGGCCCTTGACGTCGTGGTGGATCACGTCCCCGACACCTCGGGCGTGGAGGCTGCGCTTTCCAGGTATGTGGATCACAACAAGGACGCGATAAAGACATACTGACGGCGGCAAGTCCGTCACCGCCGCGCCTCTTCTGCCTCCGCCGGCCCTGCCGCCTACTTGTACGCGGCGATCATGACCGCCCCGCCCATGAGATCGGTCTCAAACTCTACGCGTGAAAATCTTTCAAGCAGCATGGCGCGCAGCCTCTTGTTTTGCGGCCACCGTCTGAACGTGCCGTACAGCGTGCCAAACCGCAGCCCGAGCCTTCCGCCCGCGGCAACCGCGATCACCGGCAGAAAAAACCTCAGGTATGCCGAGACGCCGGCCCTTGCAATCCTCCCGTCGGGCTTGCCGAGATCCACGATGACGAGCCTCCCGCCGTCCTTGAGTACGCGGTGAATCTCCGCAACCGCGTCGTCCAGGCTGATTGCATCCCTCAGGGAATACCCGCACAACACCGCGTCAAACCTGCCGTCCGTAAACGGCATGCTCTCAAACACCCCGCCTGCCATCCCCGGCGTGTCTTCAAACAACGCACCCGTGTTCCTGAGCATCGGCACCAGCGGATCATACAGGGTGACCGACAGCCTGCCCCCGCACAGATCCACCGCCGCCCTTGACATGTTTCCAAAACCCGATCCTGCATCCAGCACCTCCTCGCCCGGGTGCACCCTTGACTCGATCGCGCGGCGCCGGTGTGCCGCATCCTTGCCCAGCGATATGTACGTGTTTACCCTGTCATACACCGGAATTATCTCCTCTAGCACCCCGATCACATGCTTCCAGTACGTGCGTCCGAGGCCCATCTGATCACACCGCCGCCGACGGTTTGGGCGGTGGTGCATGCCCGGGGTGACGCCACCGGCCGCGCCCGGTGCTGGGGCTGCGACTACTTGCGGCCAAACCGCTCGCCGGCCGCCTTGGCATGCCCTGCCAGCTCTTCGTCCGGAATCCTTTCCAAGACCCTCTTCTGGGTGGACACCCTTGCCATCTTTATGTTCCCGGTGTCGGCCATCCTGTCGCCGCCGCTGTCCTTTTGGGCCTTTATGCTTATCGCGGCCACCGCAAGCGCGGCCGCGTCGTCCATGTCCATCCCGGCGCCATACGCCTCTTCCAAAAACATCGTCGCATCGTCAGAGCCGGCACCGATTGCCACCGCCGAGTAGGGCACAAACGTGCCGCTGGGATCCGTCACGTACAAAGACTGCCCCTTTTGATCCACGCCGGCTATGATCAGGGCCACGCCGTAGGGCCTGACGCCCGAATACTGGGTAAACTGGTGACACTGGTCTGCCAGATACTTTGCAACAGTCTCGACCTCCACGTCCTCGTCGTAGTTTAGGCGGTTTCCTGCAGAAAACGTGCGGGCGTTGTCCACCTGAATCCGGGCGTCTGGTATGTACCCAGCCGCCGCCACGCCTATGTGGTGATCCACCTGGAAGATCTTCTGGGTCACGCTGGATGTCTGCAGCGCCCTGGGCTTTTCCTCGACCGCCACGATGACCCCGTCCTTGCCGCGTATCCCGACCGCCAGCGTGCCCCGCTTTACGGTCTCTATGGCATACTCCACCTGGTAGATCCTGCCGTCCGGCGAGTACATGGTGGGGGTCATGTCATACCCGCGCGAGCCCATCATGACCATGCGTGAGATCCAGTCAATTTAAGGGTTAATCATCGGCCTGCTGGTGGTTCTGTTGCAAGTTCGGGATATGGTTCTTGCTGATGGCTGAAAACGACGAATTTCGGCTGTTCTCCGGATTGGTTAGACCCGCTGGGCGGTGGCCGTCAGATGGAGACTTCCGTTCTGTATGAGTGCCCGCCACTTGTCTGCACCCTCGACCGTGATTCCGGCCGCCTCACCGGGGGTCCTGCCGCCTAGTGCACCGTGTTTTCTGACGTGATTGTAGTGGACCCGCAGGCCGTCAAAACTGGCCGTGTGCTTGGTGCCGCATCCCCTGAACGTCTTTTCGCGGTCACGGATTGTGCCGTTTAGCCTCTCCATCTTGTTGTTGTTGTCCTTGCCCACATGACGGCCGGTGATGTGGATCTCCGAGGTGTGCTTTACCATGCCCTGAAACTCGTTGCGGGCGGCCTGCTTGTACGAGCCCAGGCCGTCGGTGATCATCTCATCCGGGTATTTGCCTGCATGGTCTATCGTCCGCTTGAACAGGGCCTCTGCCTTGTGGCCGTGCTTTTTTTCTGCCAGGTCGCTTGCAAGCCAGTATCTAGTATCATCATCCATGGATGCAAACAGGTACATCTTTTTGCCATCCACATTGACATATACCTCGTCTGCCCTGAACTTGTCGCCGACGTCCGGGGTCAGACTGTCCGTATACTTGGCCGCAACCTTGGAGTAGCGTTGAACCCACCGGTATATCGTGGCCGGATCTATGGTTATGTCCCGGGACGCAAACTGGGCCGATATGGCCCGGACGCTAAGGCCGGAGTGATACATGTGCAGTACCTGGGTTATCACAGTATCATCAAACTGCCTGTATCGAAACCCAATGTTTGTGGAGAATGTCTTGCCGCATTCCTTGCAGATCATGCGCTGTATGTCACCCGACTTGTTCTTGCGTGTGCCGCGCTTGCTGATTTTCAGCGACCGGCAATGCTTGCAACGGATCACGACGTCCTTGTTTGGAATGGTCTGGACGACGCGGCTTACTGAATCCAACATGTCCTATCATTAGGGCACCTACATATAATTCTTAGGCGACCTAAAAACCATGAATAGATTTAATAGGTTGCCTACGGGCGGGGGTGTATGCGGCTACTGGACAAGCTCAATCGCAAGGTGGGCGACAAGGAGTATCGAAAATATTTCCTGCATATACCAAACAACGACGTGGACAAACTACAATGGACCAAGGGACAGGAACTCGATGTGCGGATAAGAGGAGATACGCTGATCTTGAAACCGGCTGATTGATGATGAATGTACCAATATGGACTAAATATGTAATCATCGGTATAGTTTTGATATTTTTTGTTATATGTATACTGCCCACGGTTCTCGATGTTTATGATAATATACGAGTTAAGCCAAACCAAGATTGGTCGGATGTTTGGTTGCCGTATTTGTTTCAGACTGATGTCGGTTGCATCCCACATCTGATTGGTTTAATCCAGGATTGGATGTAGTTTTTGTTTTTCGTGTTTTGTGATTGCTATTTTCAATCCATATACCAGCACAGTAGCCAATCAATGTCATTAACAAAACAATCCATATTGGTGTTGTATACTCTGCGGTCAGGATCTCAAAAACCATTGGGAATATTTAACATACACCCTATTTAGATCTGGTGATCACCACACTCACCATCCGGCTACTTACCGTCCGCCGCCTTGAGCTTGGCAAACGCATACTCAAACCCGTGACTCCGGGAGCAAAATCGCTTCTTTTCGACCTGTCTGTCCAGCCACTCGACCAGGCCGTGGTCTACGCTGATCGTAATCTTATCCTTTCGTACCATGGGCGGTATGGAATGTTCACAATTTTAAGTAGGGGTATGGATATTACATACCCTTTATATTGACGGTTTTTCGGGCGTCTAGACATGTCAAAACCGAAAAACCACGTCCTTTTGGGGTCGGCAGCCGTCATCATGGCCGCCGTCATACTGGGGTCTGGAATCCAGGATATAAGCGGAGTTCATCAGATCCGGGACCAAAAAGAGGGCGACCCGACATCATACCTGGATCCACCAAGGCAGACTGCACCGCCGGCATCCCAGCACGATCTGGTGGAAAGACTGGCCGACGTCCTGCTCACCATATTGGAGATTGAGGAACATAACAGAATGCTTGACAACAAACGCTCTGATTTGGCAGACGAGTTTATAGCATTTGAGGCGGGATATTTGGCAGAGCGTGGGAGACTGTCAGATGAATATGATGGAATAGCCGCACGTGGGTGGAACCGGGAACAAATCGCATTCACTAGCGACCTCATAAATGATGTACGGGACGAATATGATGAGAGGTACGCACAATTCAGACAGAATGATACACGACTTGCAACCGAATATCGATACTGTGCCGACTGTCTTGAAACCGTCAGAGGCATACTGAATGATAGCCGGGGCCTCTGATTGAGGATGTTCTGATGTACCTGGGCTTTTTCTTTATTCACTGGTCAAGCACCAAACTATACCGCATTTGGCAGTCTGAACCAATCCAGACCGAATGTTGTCCATTCTGCAATGTGGCAAGTACGATCGTCTACAAAATTTACAATAAAAAAACCCGGCATTATAACCTGTTTTCCATAGGTGGGGGGGATTTTACGACCGCAGTCATCTGCCGCAACTGTGTGACCGAGGTGGAATTGAGTGAAAAGGAGGGAGATGGCCTCATTGAATGGTATCATACAGAACGGGCGTATGCAAAGGCAGTTGATATCTATGATAAAAAGCCCGGCAAGGCGATCAAGAAGTTGAAAAAAGTAGTCAAAAGAGGCATGAAGCACAAGCTAGACTGTTCCAAATATGTCAAGACCCTGAATCAATGGGAAGGAAGGGAGAGTGTCATGGCAGACGGTCAGACGGTGGAAAAAAAGCCGTTGTTTCCGGTGGACGACGAGATCTTAAACAAGCATAAGGATGACAAGGCGGGTGACGGCTTGGGTGGGATAAGGTCCAAACGGCCTTAATCCGGGCAAGATCGTTATTCACACCCCAGCACTAGCCGATTTTAAACCCTAGGCACGAATGTCTAAAAACGCCGAATTTCGGCGTTTCAAGAACCATATCCCGAATTTGCAACAGAACCCTGCTGGTGGCACTTGCCAACGCGGGACATGGTTTCTTGACGCACCGTAATTCGGCGTTTTGTACATGCGTGCCCAGACGGGTCAAAAAAAATGAAAAACGGCGGGCAAGCGGGCGGGCGGGCGTCCGGAAGAGGCATCCTCCCGACGGCCACCACCACCACCACCACCACCGGGGTGGGGGAGGGGGCCGGGCAGGCAGATCCGGGGAACGGCCGAAGATCGTCGATGCCAGGCGCCGTCACGAATCACATCCCGGATTGGCAACAGTACCGGACTGGCCATATAAATTTTTAACATCATGGTACATGTCGCCTGCTATGGAATCTAAAAAATCAGATGGCGGCCAGATTGCCGAAACCGAGGCCAGGTTCGGCAGTCCGATGCCAAAAAGTTCGAGCAGCCGATCAATTTCGGCATCATCTGTTCCAAAAGACATCGAGGCTGGCGACACGGAATGGCCAATTTCACCCCACTCGGCATCAAGCTTTTCTAACCGCCACGATTTTTTCGCGCAGTTCCGATTCGATCCCTTCTAGAAGCTCGTAATATTTGGCGGTCTTGCATTTGATCGTCTTCACAACCCTCGTGATCACCGATGTCTGGAATCCTGCACGGGGTGCTGTTATGCATCTTGATCCTCTGAAATACGTCCTGCACATGTTGCCGCAACCCTGATCTCAGGAATGTCATCTTGCCAGAGTGGATCAGGCTGTCATAAGAACCGTGATTTGGCAGAAGGTTTACAAACTCGAGTCCGGCCGTTGGGAAGGGATGCCTCCTTGCACTATTCGTCCTTGCTTGCAAGGTGTGTGCATGCACCATCCATCTCCTTGCAAAGGCTTTTTGAAGCACGGTAATTTTCCGACTGCCAACCGATCGTTTTTTGAAAGTAGATCAAGAGCGGGATTAGAAGCGAGACGGCAAGTGCAACAGGATCCCCGGGATGCCCATTGACACCAATACTGACTCGATATCCAACCCGTGGCATGGTCGCGCCGGAAGGTACCGTTGCCAATCCGGGATGTGATTCGTGACGGCGCCTGGCATCGACGATCTTCGGCCGTTCCCCGGATCTGCCTGCCCCCCCCGGCGGCGGCGGCCGTCGGGAGGATGCCTCTTCCGGACGTCCGCCCGCCCGCCGTTTTTCATTTTTTTTTGACCCGTCTGGACACGCATGCACAAAACGCCGATTTTTGCCAAAATGCCGCATGCGAATGGTTACTCTTGAATCATCTTGCGCAGCCCCGCGCACCTGTTGCGTATGGTCACCTCTGTCACCCCCGACGCCTTTGATATGTCCTTTTGCGACTTTGTCTCCCCCGTGCTTATGCACGCCAGATACAGCGCCGCCGCCGCAATCCCCATGGGATCCTTTCCCGCCACAATCCCAATCTCCTTTGCACGGTTGAGTATGACCACCGCCCTGCGCCTGCTCCGCTCGCTGAGGTTTGCAATGCTTGCAATCCTGGAAACCCCCTTTACCGGATCAACCACGGGCATCTTTAGGTCCAGCTCGCGAAATACCAGCCTGTAGCACCGGGCCACGTCCTTGCGCCGTATGTTGAGCCCGTCTGCAATGTCGTCCAGCGTCCGCGGCGTCTCGGTATTCCTGCACGAGGCATACACGCATGCGGCCACAATCCCCTGGACGGACCTGCCCCTGACCAGCTTTTTGTCCATGGCCTTTCTGTATATGTACGCGGCCTTTTCCACGACGGCCTCTGTAAGCCCGAGCTTGTCCTTTAGCTTGTCCATCTCGCTGAGGGCGTACCGCAGGTTCCTGTCCGACGACGAGTGCGCCTGCGTCCTGCTGTCCCACGTGCGCAGCCTGTCTATGGATCTCTTGACGCCTGCCGCCAGCGGCTTGCCCGACGAGTCCTTGTCCGACTGGCCTATCACCGTGGACAGGCCCATGTCGTGCATGGTCAGCGACGTGGCGGCCCCGACCCGCGTCCGGCTTGCGCCGTCATCCCCCGAAAACGAGCGCCACTCGGCGCCGCGATCCTCGGCCCTGTCGGCCGTCACAAACCCGCAGTTTGCGCAAAACACCTCGCCTGAATCGCCGTCGGTAACCATCTTTTTCCTGCTACACGACGGACATTGCCGCTGCTCCATCAAAACCACGTTACACGGTGTCGCCGGATACTTATTACCTTTCTGTAACGTCATTCCACAAGCGTATAACAAGCGGGTGCGATCTACCCTAGCAGGCAGTATGCGTATCTTGGGCTGTATGACGGGTACATTATGTCGCCCTTGCCGTCCACGTGCCTGAGCCCCACCGTGTGTCCCAGCTCGTGCCTCATGATGTGCTCCACCGAGCCTATGTCATACAGCTGAAAGCTTCCGTCACAGTTGTAGTCCCCCAGCGTCACCTCCACAATCCCCTTGCCCAGGTGCGCGTGCCCTAGCACGCCCTCGCCCAGGTCGCGCACGACCCACGTCACCCACACGTTTGCCTTTGTCTTGTCATCGGTAAACTCAAACAGAATCCTGATCCGGTCGTCCTCGGACAGCAGCTCCTGGGACTCCCAGAACGCAACCGACTCTTTGAGCGTCC
Source organism: Cenarchaeum sp. (assembly GCA_020027365.1). The sequence continues at coordinate 7,439 of JAHRAJ010000053.1, read as the reverse complement.
CCACGTGGTCCAGCGGCAGCCCTGACGGCTGCGCGTTTACATACATCACATACTTGAGCACCACCGCGCCGTCATCGCCAACCTTGAACTCGGGGTTTGGAAAGCTGGACTGCGCGTTGATTACCTCCTCCTTGAAGTTCCATTTCACATAGTCCCTCATGAACTTTTTGATCACGTCGTGGCTGGGGTTGGGAAACTCGATATACCTCTTTTCGTTTGCCACGTTTGCGGCAATCTTGCGAACATAGTGCTTGAAATAAAACAGCTCGTCGTCAAGCTCCGCCTCTGTCTTTTGCACGGGCTCGGGCGGCTCCACCCACACGACCCCCGTCTTTACCAGGTGCGCCAGCCCGTCGGCAAATCCTGGCGCGCCGCCTGCGGCCCTGTCCGGCAGGCCGTCATCTGCTCCGCCGCCGCCGGCCGCCCACTCCCCCGCGGCCTCCCTCACCCACCCCGGTATGTCGGCCGTGCCTGCGCGCTCCGTACTCCACCCGGGTATGACCACGGCCCCGCTTGCGGCAAGGTGCTCAAAGGCGCCTGCAAACTCTGCGTCGGTTATCGCCGACTCGGCCCACAGCCCGGCAATCCCGCCCGTCCACGCCGGTATGACAGGATCCACGGCCTCTGGCAGCAACTGCCGCGGCTTTTGGGTCGGCTCGTACGGATATTTTGCGGTCACCTTGTCCACATACTCTACATAGTTTTGCAGCACGCTGTTGCCGGGATTCATCTGGTACACCCTGTCAAAATACTTTTTGGCCTCGGCATACTCGCCGAGATACCCCATCCCGATGCCCATCCCGGCCTGTGCATGCATGTCGTCCGGACTGCGCTGCACGATCATGTAAAACTGCTCGAGCGACCTTTGGTGCTGGCCCGTGTTGCTGTACGCTATCCCCTTCATCTTCAGCGCGGGGACATACCCGGGCGCCGTCTCGAGTATGTCGTCGTATATCTTGATCGCCTCTGCGTACCTGCCCTGCTTGAAGTGGGCCGTCGCCTCGTTGAACATGGTCCTGACCGCCGCCTCCTCCTCCTGACCGCCGCCCGCCCCCTGTGCGTACGCGCCGGGGGCCGCGACGGCCGCCAGCGCCGCCGCCATTACCAGAACGGCCGCCGCCGCAAACCAAACCTGCATTGCCATGCAACCGATACGAATAAAGTGTATTTAGGCATACCCGCCGCGGGCCCTTGTGGGGTCACCTACGCCCTTGGCCTGATCACCACGATCTAATCGTGGGTTTCCACAACCTTGTTTTCCGGACGGCCATTGGGGGGGTGGTGGTGGTGGAAAGGAGCGGGCTGGCGGGGAACCCAAGCTTTTAACCCAGCCGCGGCGCCGTACCTGTATGGGGGACGGCGGCGCGGGGAGGGCGATAATCACCAGCGCGCTGCCGTATGCAAACGGCGAGATACACCTGGGACACGTGGCCTCGACGTACCTGCCGGCCGACGTGACCGCGCGGTTTTTGCGGCAGAGGGGCGTGGAGGCGTATTACGTGTGCGCCTCTGACGACTATGGGACGCCCATCCTGGTGCAGTCCGAGAGGGAGGGCAAGACGCCTGAAGAGTATGCGGGGCACTGGAACCGCCGCGCCCGCGAGGACTTTGCGGCACTGGACATCTCGTTTGACATGTTTTACAGGACCAGCTCGCCGGAGAATGCGGCGTTTGCACGCGACGTGTTTGAGAGGCTGCGCCGGGCCGGGCACATCTACGAGCGCGTCATAGTCCAGTTTTACTGCGAGCGCGACGCCAAGTTTCTTCCGGACAGGTACGTGCGCGGGGGGTGCCCGCACTGCGGGGCGGCCGACCAGTACTCTGATTCGTGCGAGGCGTGCGGGCGCATACCCGACGAGATCGTTGATCCCCGGTGCGCGCTGTGCGGTGACAGGCCGGTCAAGAGGGAGTCGTCCCACCACTTTTTCAGGCTGAGCGGCTTTGGGGACAGGCTGGCCCGGTGGCTGGAGGGCAACGCCAACCTGCAGCCCGACGTGAAGAGGTATGTCCTAAACTGGATAGATGCCGGGCTGGTGGACTGGGACATCACGCGGGACATACCGTGGGGGGTGCCGGTCCCCGGCGGCGACGGCGACGGCAAGGTGTTTTACGGGTGGTTTGACAACCATTTGGCGTACATCTCGACGGCGGTAAAGGCGCTGGGCGAGCGCGGGATTGGTGACGGCAGGGGGTTTTGGAACTCGGCCGACATCTACCACTTTATCGGCAAGGACATCGTGTACCACCACTACCTGTTCCTGCCGGCGATGCGGATGGGGCTGGGCGAGGGGTACTTCAAGCTGCCCGACTACATCCCGACGCGGGGCCACCTGACGCTGGGCTCGCGCAAGATATCAAAGAGCCGCGGGTGGTACGTGGGGCTGGCCGAGTTTTTGAGCATGTATCCTGCAGACTATCTCCGGTACTATCTGGTGGTCATAAACCCCTACTCGCAGGATGATGTAAACTTTGACTGGGACGAGTTTGCGGTGCGCATAAACTCGGAGCTGATCGGAAACCTGGGCAACTTTGTAAACCGCGCGCTGGGGTTTGCCTACCGGAGGTTCGGGGGGGCGGTGCCGGCTCCGGGGGGGTACGACGACGATGACCCCGGGGCCGAGGAGCGGATCCGCGGGCTGGCCGCGGGGGTGGGGGGGCTGGCCGCGCAGGGGCATCTGGACAGGGCGCTGAGGGCACTGCTGGATTTTACCGGGTATTTCAACCGGTACTTTCAGCACAAGGAGCCGTGGAAGGCCGGTGCTGCTGCTGCCGGCGGCGGCGGCGCGGGCGGGACGTCGGCATCGGCTGCCACGTGCGTATACCTGTCGGCAAACGCGGTGCGCAGCACGGCCGTGGCGCTGAGCCCGTTTCTGCCGGGGTCGGCGCGCAGGATGTGGGCGCAGCTGGGGATGGAGGGGGATCCGTCGGAGCAGCCGTGGGATTCGGCCTCGGAGCTTGGGGTCGGGGCGGGGCACCGGATTGGGGGCGAGCCGTCGCCGCTTTTTGCGCGGGTGGAGGCCGGGGAGATCGAGAGGTGCAAGGCCCGGATGCTGGGCGGATTGGGGGGCGGAGGCGGGGAGACGTGACGTCGTCCGGGCCTGCACGTGGAAGGGCGGCGGCAGCGGCGGCGGGGATTGGAAGGAAAAAGCGGCCGTCCCCGTTCCCGCGCGTGTCCACGCGCGGGTCTTATGATCTGCATACGGGCGTATCGCTGCGCCGTGCCGGCTCGCCGCAGTACCGGGTGTATCCGCGGCGGTATCTTGACGCGCTGGTGACAAAAGCCGCAAGGGAGGTGGTTGTCGTGATGCACGGCCTGAGAAACGACGGGGCCGGCGCGCTTGCAAAGTTTGTCACGGCCCGGCGGCGGCTGCGGCGGATCGGGTATGTGCATCCCGTGGTGGGGTACAGCTACGACTCTAACACGAGGGGGGCGCACCTGGAGCGGTCTGCGCTGAGGGCGCTGCGCGTGGGGCAGCGGATTGCCCGTTACAACGGGAGGCACCTGGCGCGGTTTGTACTGGATGTGCGGGAGGCCAGCCCGGATACGCGGATACGGCTGGTGGGACACTCGCTTGGGACCGAGGTGATACTGCACGCGGCCGACGCTTTGGCGCGGGGCCGGCGCGGACGCGGGGCCGTAGAGTCCGTCCACTTTTTCGGGGGATCCGTCACCGCCGCCGACCTCCGGTCTGTGCGGTACGGGGGGGCGCTGCGCGCGGCGGTGGCCTCGCGCGTCGTGAATTATTACAGCCCGGGCGACGGGGTGCTTGCAGAGGCCCACGAGTCCGGCGCCGTGCACAACCCGGTCGGGTATGCCGGGTGCGCGGTGTCATGGCCTGGCGGGGGTCCCCGGTACGTGCAAAGGAGGGTCTGGCCGCGCAACCACCGGTTTGCAAGCTATGCCGCCGTGATGCGGTCGTTTCCGTAGGTTAGCAGTTAAATCATGCCGTGCGGCTTGGCGGGCATGGCGGGGGATGTGAAGGCGGCGGCGTCTGCAAGCTATGCTGTGCTGGGGGACGAGGGGATTGCCGCCGGGCTGGGCAAGCGGGGGGTGCACACGGATCTGGCGCTGTATGACCGGCGCGAGTCCGGGGTGACCAGGACGTGGGTGGTGCCCACGGGATATCCTGACAAGATTCCGCCGCTGTTTGAGGCCGTAAACATGACCCGGTTTGTGATGCTGCACGTGGCCGAGCTAGACCGCTTTGCGGGGGAGATGATCGTGGCGCTGGACGTGCTGGGCAGGAGACACGGGGTGCTGAGCCACTCGTACGGGGTGGATCCGGACAGGCTTGCGTCCATGACGAAGGGGACGGTGGTGGAGGGATACCGCGCCGCCCGGGACGCGGCCGGGGTGGGGGGGCTGATGGCCGAGGTGGAGGGCGAGGACGGTGCGGACGGCGGTGACGGCGGCGATGGTCCGGCCAGGGTAGTCATAGATCACAGCTTTGACGTCAAGGGTGCTGGAACCGTGGTTTTGGGAACCGTTGCGGCCGGGGCGGTGCGGCAGTACGACTGCATGACGCTGTACCCGTCGGGGACGGAGGTGGTTGTAAAGTCCATACAGATGCACGACGATCCGGTGACGGAGGCGCCGCGCCACGCGCGGGTGGGACTGTCCCTCAAGGGGGCGCGACCCGGGGATGTCGGACGCGGCGACGTGCTTGTCTCGTGTGACGCCCCGCCGGTCCGCGTGGCAGACGAGATTGGGGTGGACATTACGAGGACGCCGTACTATCGGGGGGATGTCGCGGCCGGACAGATGTGCATGGTAAACGTGGGGCTCAAGACTGTGGCCGGCAAGTTTTTGGACGCCGGACCCGATCGCATACTGCTGGACAGGCCGGTGGTCTGCGGGGCCGACGACGTGTGCGTCGTGCTGAGGCCAGAGTCTGCGGGAATCCGGATCGTGGGGGCGGGGGGGATTTGCGGTGGGTGACGGCGGGGCTGGCCTGCGGGCGCCGCGCGCATGCCCGGTGTGTGCGGAGTGCGGCCACAATCGGTTTGAGAGGGTTTACCCTGGGAGGGGCGGGGGAGGAGGAGGAGGAGGAGGGCGTGTGGACGCGGCGGCGGACGTGGAGGCGGCGGTACTCGTTGCATGCCGCCGGTGCGGCAAAATGCGTCGGCTGACGGATTGAGGCGGCGGAAACGCCGTTTCCGGCCGAAATCTGCGCCGTTGGACAGCTCTACTACATCTGACTACGCCACGCACCACGAACCGCAGATCATCAATGATCGCGGTGTGTGGCATGCCGGCGTCATTTGCCACATCCGGGGTCGGTAATCCACAAGTTTTCCATGCATCTCAACAGGCTTGGGAAGATCGGTTACATTACATATGACGTGGACAGGGTACGTTACAACCTGCATATGCAGAAACAAATCGCATCCTTTCGCCGGCATGGAATTGAGATTGGGCCGCAGATGGTGTCAGAAAGGCTGGTGAGGGTGATGAATAACGTAAACTTTTGTCCGTCTCACCTAAGCACCGGGATACAGCTTGCAGACTGTGGCAGGTGCCGTTTGGCAAAAGCATGAACGTGACAATGACCAGTTTTATGGAAAAATAGATTCGTTATGGGAGCACGACCAAAGCAGGGGCGTATATTATCGTGACCATTTGTTACCATGAAAACAAAGGACAGAGGCGAGATGATCCAATGGATCATTCCAGCGGAATTCTAAGGAAATCCTTCCCCTGTCTGATGTCATTTGGGGAATATATCATATAAGGACATGCGTGCAGGTTATGTAACCGGGCGTGAATCATGCTAATACCAACTTTCTGTCAAGAATGATTGCAGGTGGGGACCGCGGCGGGAATGAGACGTCTGGCGGCATACGATGGTGAAGTAGGCACGGCCGCACCGGATCGGGCGCGGGAACGGTGACCGCATGCCTGCAAAAGGACCTGCAAGCATTAGCTGGCAGATGCTGTTCTGCCTCGTGCCACTACTGGACTTGGGCCTTTTACAGGATTGGGCGACTTGGGCTGTACCTGCTGGCAATGATCATCACGGGGGTGGCGATAGTGGCGGTGGAAGAGGCCGCACTGCACACTGTCTGGAGGGACTCGGTCCGGTCGCTGTCGGTCGGAATCCCGTGGCATGACGAGGGGTTTGGATGCGGACTTACAGCTCTGCGGGCGGTGTCCACGGTGGCGTCATACGCACTCTCGGTATACCTGGTGCGCAGGTGGTCGTTGCAGTGGAATGCAGGGTTTACCCGACGGGGGGTGGCGGGCTGATGGGGCTCCGGAGTGCCGCCGGCGACCGCCCGCCGGAGGGGTGCCGGACCCGGCCGGTACGGCGCATAAGCCGGCGCATGTTTGACAAGAACGCCCGCCCTAGAATCACAAGGGATTCGTCTGTGTACGGGATGCTAAAGTACGGGCCCCTGCCAGCGGGCGACTTTTCCTACCTAGTGGAGGACGGCTGCACAACGAAATATGCCAGATGGCTGATCGTCGCGTCGGATCTGGAAATGCGATTCTGCGACATGTGCATACTGGCCCGGTCCGACTACGTGGGTGGCCGGATCCAGATCGCCCACGGACGCGGCCACCGCTTTAAATGCAAAACGGGGTACGTCTGGCGGCATGAAGGAGTACCGGCACCGGGACCGGCACATCATACCACACGGCCCGGTTCTCCTCCCGGCCGTGGCAGTCCAAGACACCGTCTCCGTGCCCGTGCGGGCCGGTGACTTTGTCGAGTTTTACTCTTACGCCAGGATAGAGGCAGACGGCAGCCGCCCGCCTGTGCTGGTCCAGTCTGCCGGAGCAAATTTCTTTGTGATCGCAGGGTGATCGCCACAAAAGGCTTGGATTTGGGTTGTTGGATGCCAACCATGACCTTGCTTTCAGGCGTATGCAACCAACCGATCTTTAAATCAGGTACTGGGCCGGTCACAGCAGGTATGTCGTCTGACTTGGCACTGTGCAAGGCATTTGATGTGAGTGGGGGATAGCGCACCATGGCCTACTCTGCCGCCCTGATAGCGGACTATTTCCTGTCTAGCAAAACACCGCTCACTTCCATGCAGGTGCTAAAGCTGGTGTACATTGCCCACGGCTACGCCATGGCATATCTTGACAGGCCGCTCATAGACGGGAGAATCGAGGCTTGGCGATACGGGCCGGTCATACCCGCGCTATATCATGCTCTAAAGGGACACGGTGGCGATCCAATCAATCGTCTCATATACTGTGATACCCCGATTGATGACTCGAAGAAATTCGAAACGCAGAGATTGTCCATTGAAAACGCACTTCCACGCGGTGTCAGAAGAATACTTGACGCCGTGATGAAGACCTATAGCCACGCACCTAAGTCCTGCGGATACCTACAAGCGGCCGCGGCGTCTCCGTCAAATGAAACCCGCCACCGTCGCCGAACGGCCGGTTTCGCTTAACGGAATGTTTATTGATCCCAATGCCG
>JAHRAJ010000034.1 GCA_020027365.1 Cenarchaeum sp. | reverse complement strand
CGCCAGGATCCGGGCGGCAGAAAAGAGCTAGAGAAAATGAACAAGAGCAAGAACGGCAGGCCGTACGAGTATACCGACGCGCTGATCCGCTCCATCATAGTGGTCAAGATGATGTGCGGTTTGTCGTACAGGGCATCATATTGGTGCCGGCCTCGCTGGTCTGCTGGCACGCATACATAGTAACAGAATTCATCACGTTGCCGGGGGTTTTTAGCTGAATCCCCGCGCGCCGGCCGACGACATGCGGCGCGTGGTCGACGCCGATGCCGCGCCGTACTATGCGCATGCCGGTCACTCGGCCGCCAGCCTACAGCCCGCGCGCGTTGCCCGACCTGATTGTCGGATATCAGTGTCTTGAACCGCTCGAGCCTCGTCAAAAGATCCTCGTTCATGCCCGGCAGGAGGAGCCCGCCCCCCGAGACGGCCGCGGGGTACCGGTCCCGTGGGCCGCAGACATGTCGGATATCTCCCGGGCCAGATTGTCGGCCAGCACCTTTGCGTACTTTGTGCAGACATCCCTGTGCCGCGCCAGCGGCGCCGTGTCCGGGTGGGCAAGCCGCCCAATCTTTTTTGTCAGTCCGACGCCCAGCGCGGGCTGTCACCGTCGATCACCTGGCCGTCCAGCACCGCAATCTCGGTGGCGCCCTGGCCGATCGACGCCATGATGGCGCTCTTGACGTGCTCTGGTCAAAATTTGTGACATGGGGAAAAACGGGCGGCAGTGTCGAATTTCAGGTAAGATGCGGGCACGCCACGATGCCCGACATCAAACATCCCCGACCGCTTTTTGGCACATGTCACAAATTTTGACCAGATCCCCCGTCTATCCGTCCGCGTTTTTGCGCACGAGGCCGCCCATCCTATCCCATGCAAAGGGAAGAAGCGCCAGCAGGCCCAGATACAAGAGGATGAGTCGGGTCTCCGTCGAGTTGATCAACACCTTGACCGGGTTTAACAGCGTAAATATGCCTCCAAACAATATGAATCCGCCGGTCAGCACGAGTGATGCCGCCAGCACGCACCGAAACGTGGTACGGGGCCTTTTGAACAGGATCCTTGTGACCGGGTGTTCCGGCACGGCAAGCGGAAGGCGCGCCATCAGTGCCACGTACGCAAAGAACAGCACGTTGATCACCACGTTTGACTCAAACGCGAACTCTAGGACGGCCCACTTGTCAAGGTTGACAACATACGTCTCCACCGCACCGGAGACGTGTAGGACTGCGTGTATGGCCATTACGATGCCCGCAAGCGCGATGATGATCAGCAGGGCCGGCGCGGCCCCGCCGCCGGTGATGGATATGGTGGTTGCCAGTCTCGCATACAGCAGGTACAGTATGATTACGGCGGTGGTGCCGGCCACTGCATTGAGCGTCCAAAAGCCCTCCAGAGTGCGGCCGCCAAACAGGACGGCGGCGTATACGGTGACGATGGCCGCCATGGTAGCAATGGTGGTTTTTGTATGAGAATGAAAAAAAGGGGTTGGGAATTGGATCAATCCCCATGCCACGCATCCACATAAAAGGGCCAGCACCATGTGGGCCAGAGGTATGCAAAGACCTCCGGATTGGGCTCGCCGGGGGCGTGGTGCCGGCTGTGTCTCCACACACCCCGACTCTCCTCGTACATGATGGACTGGTACCGGAACGAGTTGTGGGTGCAGTCATACAGGGTCTTTGGATCATGGTAGTCAAACCCGTCGTTGCCCGACGCATAATCCGGGACCAGGTGGCATGTAGAGGGCAGTGCGTCTACCGCGTCGGCTTTTGTGGACCATGTTGACGCCGATCGGGTGAGCGGGGGCTGCGGATGCTTGTTCGTCTTTGATCCTCCACACCCCTCGTCGGCGAATGCAGGAGGCAGGATTTCCAGCAGTCCCGTCACCCCGTGCCGTCGGCACCGCTGCCGTTTTCGTATTTGCCGTCCCTTATGGAGTTTACAAACCCCTCCAGACCCTTGATGTCTTCGGGATCCAGATACATCGTCTCGCCGGGGTTGTCATGTATGCGCTGTATCATGTTGTTCTGGGCGGTCAGCACCTGTCTTACGATCTTCAGATCTG
>JAHRAJ010000031.1 GCA_020027365.1 Cenarchaeum sp. | reverse complement strand
GGGCCAAGTGGGGCAAGGTCCTGGTCATCCTGGACAACGCGTCCCAGCACCGTGCCGCCCGCGTCCGTGAATACGTCAAGGAGCACGGCCGCGACGTGCTGCTGCACTTTCTGCCGACGGGCTCGCCGTATCTCAACGCGGTAGAGGAGTGCTGGAGGCAGGCAAAGCGTGACCTGATCGTAAGCGAGTCGTACGAGTCATTTGAGGACATGTGTCACGCAGTGTCGGAGTATTTCAGAACTAGGAGGTTTTGGCTCGACATACAGTTATCTGAAGCGTTCGCCTGATGCGAAATAACATCTGATCGCCAGTTAAGGAGGGTGGTGGTTTGGCATCTCGGGCAACGCCCCATCCGGATCAATTTCCGCTGACGGCCTCTTGGCATCCTTCCCGCCGCTCGTCAGTCGTGCGGGCAGGCATCAAGGCGACCAACATCGACATTGATGCCCGCATGTGATCCTCGTGCTAGTCCAAAAACCCCAGATTTCTGACTTTGGGCGTTCCTTATCTGGCATGTCCTTCCACCTTCCGCGCCGCCGGGTCTACCGCCATCACCGCCTCCTGCACCCCCTGCATCAGCACCCCCCAACACCGTCAGCGTTGTGGTTCCGGTCACTTTGCCACGTGCAGGTCCCGTGGATCTGCACCCCACGTGGAATGCCGCCATCCTGGCAAGCTGTCCGCACCGTCGTCCGGTAACCAAAACGGCATTCCAGTCGCAGGTCACGGCGGCAAAAGCACGTCCCACCCAAGCCGTCTTGCCGTATCAGGGTATACGCATGCAACATCCCCACCCGGCCTCTCTGCCGCACGCATCTCCCCCTCGCACAGGATGTCCGACGGGTTTACGCCCATGGCGACCTGCTCCTTGAACGAGAGTCCATAGTGGGCAGGCAGTGGATCCATCGTCTGTGGGAGGCATCGCTGGAGAACGTGTGCCGGGTTGAACTTGCCCAAGTTTGCTATGATCACGGATATTGCAATATCCACCCGCGTGAGGTTTCCCGACGTGACGTCTATGTCGTGAAAGCAGTCGTTTGGAACCAGGCGGGTGTTGTCCAGATAGCCCACATAATCCCAGACGTGGTTCCCCGCCGGGTCGGTGCCAACAATCACGACAGGAAAGTGTTCTGGGTACCGTTCGTTGTACAATTCCTCATACGGGTAGTTCTTTGGCATCCTGAGCCTCACGTGCCCGTCGTCGCCGTACACCTCGAAATTAAACCAAGGGGTGTGATTTCCACCGCCGTATTCGATCAGCGAGGCGTTGTGGACCGAATAGTGGAACAAAAAGCTGGTGCCGTTGTCCCGGGGGTCTGCTATGGATATCGTCGTCCACTCTGCACCGCCGTCATAGGCGTGTGCATCGCCCGCGGCGCACAATGCCACGAGGCACGCCGACAGCGGCCCCATCTCCGCCGCACATACACGCCGCCTTTTCCACAACCCAGATAGCACCACACACACGCCCCCCTCGCAGCCACCGGCCAATATATCAATTGTCGGCTACCGCACCCCGCGCATCAACCCACCCCGCGTTGATCATGATCACCATTTGGTATATCAAAATAGACGGGATAGATCAAATAACGGGGCGTGCATACAAAGCATGCAGGAGGTTTGCACTGGCCAGGACCCGCCGGGCCAACAGGTACTGTGTTGACTGCGGGGCCAGGCTGGTCTACTATCCAAGGCTGTCAAACCCCAAGGCGCCCAACTAGCACCGCGTGCTCGTGTACGCCTGCCCGGACTGCACAAACGACTTTGAGAGGCCAAAGATGTTCTCGGTCCGCCGCAATCAGGTGGATGACCCGCTGGAGACCGTCGAGATTGAGATTACGCAGGCACGCAAAAGGGCGCCCGCACAATAGGCACGCACCCCCCACGGCAATGTTTCCAAACTCGGGTTTAGAAATACCGCGCATGTAGCACGTGCGATATAGTCATAAGGACTGGTGCGGATGCGCCGTCATGGGAGCGGCGGCAGGCGGTGCAGATGGGAGGAGCGGACTCAGGGACAGCGTCGAGCGCTGGCTCGTCCACGAGAGCTACAGGTTTGCCGACGTTCAAAACACCCAAAACCACTTTACGTTTGCGCTGAATCGCGCCGGCTCGTTTGAAAACAGGCTAGAGGTGTTCCACCCCGTGCAGCAGGGCGGCGACGTGCTGGTAATCGGGTGCCTGGTTCCCCTCAAGAACAACCAGAATGCCAGGTATCTAAAGCTAAACGGCCAGCAGCGCGAAAACTTTGCGGCAAAGGTGGCCGACTATTGCAGGTCAATCCGCGCGATAAACAAAAACCGCACAGAGGACGGCCGCCTGATCATAGGCGTGTACGCCGTGATGGACGACGAGGGGACGTTCAACCAAAACGACTTTGTCCAGACGCTGGTCCGCGTCACCGAGATGGGAGACGAGGTCACGCGGTTTGTGCTCAAGACGTTTTAAAAGACGGATTGGCGGCCGCACCGCCCGCCGGCGCGTTTACGCACAAAAGCTAAACCCCCCTCCCCTCCCCCCGGATTCAGGCACGCCCCCGTTTTTCCAAAAAACCCGTTTTTGAGGGGGGGTTTAACACCCGTGCCTGCATACTGCCACCAACCCTCCAAACACCGGGGTGGGCCGGCCAGAGATGCCCCCGCGAGTTTTACTAGGCACAAAAGCTAAACCCCCTCTGGCGCGCTCACCATATATACGGCCGGCCATTCCTACATTCATGGCAAGGCTTGGAATCGTGCTGGTCATAAGCGCAGTTGTGACATCCATGGGCATAGCCATGGTGTTCTTTACACAGTACCAGCCAAACGTCATGGATGCGGGTCCCGGCGAGCAGGTCACCGTGGGGCCGGCGCGGTACACGCTGACCTACGAGGGGGTTGCAGAGGGCAGTCCCGAGACGGGCTCCAACCGGACGTTTATCATGGTCGGAATCCTGGCCGAGGACCTGCAGGGCGCACCGGCCTCTGCCGAAAAAAGGCAGTTTACCCTCCGGGATCAAAACGGCGTCCACACAAAGGCCACCCACGGCCTGTTCTCCGAGACATCCCCGCAGATTACCGCGTATTTCCCCCTAGAGGGGGACACGCTGGATTCAGAGTTTGAATATACGGTCATAGTCAGGCCCACAAAGGAGCAAGGCTCCATGGATCTGGCCGTCGTGTGCGTGACAAACTGCCAAAACCACACACTCTCAGAATAGCATGTTTCCAAACCCGGGTTTTGAAACATCATCGCATAACAACCCCTAATCTCACGACACCGGGCACCAAGATTCGCGCCCATGGGCCTTCCAGCACAGTGCAATGTTTCCAAACCCGGGTTTTGAAAGCTATTCGTCAGCCATGTTCAGCTCGGGCATCACAAACACGCGGTCTGGACGTATCCGCAGAATGATGCGCCTCTCGCCGGGCCTCTTGAACGGATACCTGTCGCGGCCCATATACTTGCGCGTCAGCATGTCCGCGTGCACATAATCATAGTCGGGCAGTATTTCCGTGACAACCCCCCGGACGGTCGTCATCCTCAGCGGATCGTCACGATCCACCGCCGACACGGCCACCCTGGGATCGCGCACCGCATTCTTGTGCTTTACCCGGCCCTCGGCGGTGTTTATCCGGACATGGCCGTCGGCATAGTCGGCCCAGACCGGCGACACCTGCGGGGCACCGTCGGCCATCAGCGTAGCGACGTAGACCAAATTTTTGCCGTCCAAAAGTGAGACCGCCCTCGGATCCATGCCGTCTCCCACGCCCTGCCACCACACGCCGCCGCAGTCAGGATCCCTTGGAGCGCCTCTTTCTGGCCTGCCGGGAAGGGGCCTTGGCGTCCACGGCGGCAGCAGCAGTAGCAACGGCGGCGTCCTTGGCCGCCGCAGTTGCCCCGGCGTTGGCGGATCCGGAAGGGGCCTTGGCGTCCACGGCGGCGTCCTTGGCCGCCGCAGTTGCCCCGGCCCGAGAGCCGCCTGCCACTGCAGAGTTTTCAAACACGTTTGTCACCGCGCGGTTCATGATCTCAAGCATGAGATACTGCGAGTAGCCTTCGTCCCTGCCGGTGTCCTGCTCGAGCTGCGGCATGTTGGGCGCGATCGACGTGAGAATCTTTTCCACCTTGGCCGCCGTGCTCTTTATCTGCTTGGAGTACCGGTCGTCAAAGTCGTCTGGGACGCTGTATCCAAGAAGCTTGGTAGACGTGCCGTAAAACTTTGTGATCGCGCCGCGGGTCTCGCTAATCCTGACGACCTCGACCAGTCCCGAACCCCTGAGTATCTCGAGGTGGTGCCGAACCGTGGTCAGCGCCTTTTTGTGCCCGGCCTTTTCCAGCCTGCCGGCAATCTGCTCGGCACTCAGCTCGTTGTGGTACAGCGCCTCCAAAATCTTGGAGCGCGCGGGATCCTCAATGGCCCGCGCATGGCCCATGCTTGTGGTGATCGTCCGGTTTACCCGAACCGGCTTTTCCAGCAACGTCGACATGTCCTACCATCCCGCGGACAAGCTAAAAGATCATATTATCATATTTTTTTGTCCATTCGCATTAATTTTTTTCCACTACGAATCCAATGGTTCCCCAAGCCTGGATCCGGGAACCGGTGGCATGCAGTACGCACCGACCTTACTGTCATGATCATGGAATCATGCACATGCCACTAATACCATACATATTGTAGTGGTCATGGTTCAATGGTTCAAACCTCATCATCATGATAACGGCACCACAACAATCATGCCGCTATACACCCCATCGTTCAAATCCAACTCCCATAAAATCTGCACGTTCTAGTTTCATGCGATACCATATCCGTTGTATCAATACCAGCAAGATCGTCCCGCAATCGGGCAAACGGGCGGGCCGGCGGCCACAGGCCCCCCCGCCGCGCCGATCAGACGGCCGGAGGTGCGCAACGGTACGTAAAATTCGAGTTTGCCGCGTGTGACGGGCCACCGCCGCGCACGACTACAGTGTGCGGCCCGCAATCACGGCATGCGGCGGTGCCGGCCGGTCATCCTCCGGACGGCCTCGCCGGATCCGGCGGTACGGGCTCGGCCCCGCGCCCGCGCCCCCAGGACCGCCGCGCACGACTACAGCGTGCGGCCCGCAATCATCCTGTATGCGGAGACATACCGGTCGGTCATCCTCTGGACGATCTCGCCGGGTATAACAGGCGGCACGGGTTCTTGGCCCCGCGCCCGCACCTCCTCGAACCGCCGCGCATGGCCGTGCTCGGTCAGCCAGTCGCGCAGAATCTGCTTGTCATACGCCTCTTGCATCCTGCCCTCTGCATACGAGTCGCGCGGCCACAGCCTGCACTCGTCGGGGCCCACGGAGTCGGCCAGCACAATCCGGCCGTCCCCGTCGACCCCAAACTCTAGCTTGAGATCCGCCATGACAAAGCCGGCAGACTCGGCCACCCCGGACATCATCCCGTAGATTGCAATGGACGCCGACGACAGCGCGTCAAACTGCCATGCCGTGACCAGCCCGTCCCCGACGGCGGCATCCCGCGTGACGGGCACGTCGTGCTCGTCGGACTTTGTCGTCGGATCAAACACGGGCCGTGGAAGACGCGCGGCGGTGACCGGCCTCGTCCCGTCGGGAAGATCCACCTCGCCGCGGCGCCACCGGCCCTCCAGACTTCCGTAAAAATAGCCGCGCACCACGCACTCGACGGGGATCATCTCCAGCCGTCGGACCAGAATCTCCGTTTCCGACACCCTCCTGACAAAGTGGTTTGGCACGGGCATCGGCAGGCCAAACCAGTACTCGGCAAACGCGCACAAGACCTCGCCCTTGCGCGGCACGTGCTGGGCAAACCGGACGTCGTACGCCGACACGCGGTCGCTAAACCGGAACAGCAGGTGCGACTCGTCGTACTCGTAGATGTCCTTGACCTTGCCGGATGCCACAAACCTCATGCAGGCATGCCGGCGCGGTACGAAATTAACCTTGCCGCCGGGCCGTGAACAGGCGGCGGCCCTCCCGCCCCCGCCCTGCAACCAGACCCCGCCGGGCCGCACACCGCCGGCAGCAGCCGACCGGACCTCAACAAGGCCAATCCCGCCCACCCCTCGGCGGGATACAGGCACTCTGGCC
>JAHRAJ010000020.1 GCA_020027365.1 Cenarchaeum sp. | reverse complement strand
CTTATAATCCCCGTAGCCGTCCCCATCAGAATATCCCCCCAGGTCCTATTACTCCAGCGTACAGCAGGCCGAGTGCTATAAACATGTTAACAAAGGCCAGCCCTATCAGCTTGAACCAGCCCAGCTGTAGCAACATGTCAATCCTGATCCTCGGAAAGACCCCGCGGGGCAGCAGGATGAAGAATATCACCCCGACGGTCTTGAGGACAAACCAGATTGTGCCGTTGATCATCTCCTGGGTGACCACCGGGAGTCCCGGCACCATCAAGGTCACGGGCCCGGCGTTTATGCCCTCGGCGGCAATCTCCTCGGGGAAGGGAGGCCATATCATGGGCCCCTGCCAGCCGCCCAGAAACAGCACCACAAACAGCGCGGCAAACGCATACAGCTTGAGATAGGTGCCCAGCTGGACCAGCCCGTACATCATGCCAGAAAACTCTGTGAGCCATCCGGCCACGATCTCGCTTTCGGCCTCGGGGAGATCAAACGGAATCCTCTCCAGCTCCGCCAGCATGGTGATGAAGAACACGATGGCGCCCACGGGAAGAAACACAATCCAGGGGATAAACGACTGGCTCTCCACAATCTCCGACAGGTTTAGCGTCCCCGTCACGATGACCACCCCCAGGAGCGACAATATCAGCGGGATTTCAAAGGACACCATCTGGTGCAACGCGCGTATGCCGCCGATAAACGGGAACTTGCTGTTGGCAGACCATGCAGACAGCACCGTGATCACCGGGAAAAACCCTATGATCGCAAACACGGCCAGCAGCCCCACGTCAAGATCAGCTACGACCCACCCGCCAGGAGCCACCGGAATCAGCGAGGTAAACGCGGCGGCCGCCCCCACAAACATGACGGGTGCCGCCCAAAAGATGGGCTTGTCGGCCTTGGCGGGTATGATAATCTCCTTTGATATCAGCTTGAGGCCGTCCCCCATCAGCTGCAACACCCCCTCGATCTTGCCGCAGTAGAACGGGCCCACCCGCAGCTGCAGCTTTGCCAGCATCTTTCTCTCCACAAATATGGTGCCAGCCGCCAAGAGCGCCGCAAACCCGAATCCGGGAAACGCCGCAACCCGAAACAGGTCAGACTCGATGACGGCCTTGATCAGCGGGACCTGCCTGGTGGGATCGGCCAGCATTGTAAACGCCAAAAAGGGGGTGAGCAGCTCGCCGCCCAGCACCGGAAGCTCCACATAAAACAGCACAATCTGAACCACAGGAATCCCGACCAGGGACACAATAAGCAAAACCCAGAACAGGTTGTCCAAAATCGACTTGATAAAGTACCCCAGGCTGAACTTTGGCGCAATAATCGACATTACCTGTCCGCCTCCACGGGCCAGTAGTTTAGGCTCCAGTATACGGCGGGCATGTTGCCAAGCTTTTCGCCCTTTAGCAGGTAGGGCATGGCGATCAGGTTTCTAAACGAGCCCACGCTGAGCTTTACCCTGTACGGCTCTGGCTTTTTGTCCGATACGATATACGCCCCCAGCGAGCCGCGTCCAGACTCCACCCGCCTGTACACCGATCCAAGCTCGCCCTTGGGATTGGGCTTTAGCTTTACGCGCACCGATCCGGACTTGGGGATTTTTTGCAGGGCCTGCCTGATTATCCTGCAGCTTTCCAGCATGTCCAGCCACGGGATCTTGGACCGGGCGTACGAGTCGCCCTCCTTGAGCACGGGCGTGACAAAGTCCATCTCGTCGTACGCGTCGTACGGCTCTTTCCTGCGCACGTCAAAGTCCACGCCGCTTGCGCGTAGCACCGATCCCGTGGTGCCCAGCCGGATGGCGTCCTGCCTGGACAGCACCCCCGTGTTTTCGGTGCGCGATATCAGGATGGGGTTGTCGTAGAACATGGCGGCATACTCCCTAATCCGCTTTTCAAAATAGTCAACCTGCCGCAGGCACACATCATCAAAGTTGGCCGGAAGGTCGTTGCGCACCCCCCCAGGTACAAAGTAGGCGTGTGTCACCCGCGCGCCGGAAATCTTTTCAAGCAGGTCTATGAGCATTTCGCGGTCCCCGGCAGGCCACATGAACATCGTCGAGTGCCCCAGAAATATCCCGTATATGGCAAGCCAGTACATGATGTACACGCAGCGGTTTAGCTCTGATGCTATAATCCGCACGTATTTTGCGCGCTCGGGCACCTCGATTCCCAGCAAATCCTCGGCGCCCAGGCAGTAGGGATACAGCACGTTGCATGAATCGTGGATGACCGGCCTCTCCAGATGCGGTATGTTCGTGATATAGTTGCGATACTCTGCCATCTTTTCCTCGCCCCGGTGCACATACCCCGGATCCGGATCGCATGCGACAATGTAGTCGCCGTCAATCTGCACGATGATCCTCATGTGGCCCGATCCGGGATGCTGAGGCCCCACGTTGAGGGTCATAATCCTCTCGTCCACCTTTTCAAGTGCAAGCCCGGGGGGGAGTTGTTGTGTGGTCATCGTCATCTCCCCTTTATTGCAAAGTCCCGTCTCAGCGGAGGCAGGTCCGCCCAGTCCTCGGGCAGGAGCAGCCTCCGGTTGTCCGGATGGCCGTCGAAACGAACGCCCAGCATCTCAAAGCACTCGCGCTCGTGAAACTCTACGCTGTAAAACACCTCCCGCAGGCTTGGAACCGTCGTAGAGTCCTTGCCGGGGTTTGGGACATCCTCGCGCGGCGCCCTCGTGGCAAGCTCCAGCACCTGCCCGGACATCGAGTCGTCCGTGTACGAGCCCAGGTGATACACCACCTCGATCTCGCCATCGGCCGGATAATCCACCCCGGTCACCGACTCGGCGTGATCAAAATTCAACTCGTCGCGCAGGTATCGTGCCACCTCCTTGACGTCCTCGCGGGCGGCCTGAAGGCCCACCCGGTTTTCCTTTACAAACCGGACCTGCACCCGGTCGCCAAACCTAGTGGCGGCCCTCTCGGAGATTCCCTTTTCAAACTCCGGGAGCGGGGCATCGTCCTTGTCCTTGCCCCCCTTGGCAACCGGCTTGGGCGGGGAAGACGGCGGCGGCTTGTCGCCGGACTTGGCGGCCGCATCGGGCTTTGGTTTTGTCGCGTCGGGTCGGGCGGCCGCATCGGGCTTTGTTGTTGCCGCGTCGGGTCGGGCGGCCGCATCGGGCTTTGTTGTTGCCGCATCTGCCGGAGAATCAGACTTTGTATCATCGGTCATTATACTATCTTCCTGGCCTTCATTCTCTTGATTTTTTCCTGCAGTAGCATGCATCCCTGGATCAGGGTCTCTGGCCTGGGCGGGCATCCGGGCACATACACGTCCACCGGCAGGACTCCGTCTATGCCGGGTAGCACGTTGTACGAGTCAAAGTACAGGCCCCCCGTTATCGCACACGCGCCCATGGCAATCACGTACTTTGGCTCTGGCATCTGATCATAGACAAGCCGGAGTCGGGGGGCCATCTTTCTTGTTATCGTGCCCTGTACCACGATCAGGTCGCACTGCCTGAGCGAGCCAAAGGCCTCTATGATCCCAAACCGCTCTACATCATACCGCGGGCTGGACGCGGCGCCAAACTCCACGCTGCAACAGGCCGTCTCAATGTGAACCGGCCACAGCGACCATATGCGCCCCCAGTTTATGGCATATCCAAGCGGCTGGTCTATCGCCTTTTCCAAAATGTCGCCCAGCTTGCCTACAAACACGTTGGCGTTTTGCGGCGTAATCAAATCCTTGATCGTCATGCTGATGCCTCCCCTCCTCCTGCAGCAGCATCACAGACCCAAATGCCTACCATATGTTGCGCCTCCGCGACTGGTACAATGCAAACGCCATGGCCGCAAACATGATTCCCAGAAACCCTATGATGGGCAGCGTTGCCGCTTTGGGCAGGTGGAGGATTGTGCTGCCCCACGCGTACAAAAAGATGGACATCACGTCAAAGACGACGAACATCAGTATGTACGAGTAATACTGCATCATAAAATGGGTGCGTCCCTCCCCCTTTGGCACTTGGCCGCACTCCATAGGCAGAAACTTTACAGGGTTGTTGTGTTTGCGCGGGGCAATCATGCGGGAAATTAGCAGTGCAGGAGCCGTGGCGACTACCGCAAAGCCAAACATAAGCAACACTTGACTATAATTGCCGGCCAATTCACCAACCAAAGCAGCTTACGCCCCCCAGAGTTGGTATATAAACCATACAGACTTTTTTCGGCTTTTTGCGATCACATCTCCCACGACGATGACGATGCGGCGTGTGGTGGTGAGGTGATGCCGATCGGTACCTCTGGCTCTTTCCCCCCCCCTCCCATGCCCTGCCCCTGCCCAGGCGGCGGGCGGGCGGGGGACGTTGCAGCACCCAAAAGTCCTTAATAGGACAACATTCACAGGCTGGCATGGCATTGAACATAGGGGACAGGGCCCCCGGCTTTGAGATTCCAGACACGGATCTAAAGATGCGCACCCTAGAAGAGTTCAAGGGCAAAAAGGTGGTACTCTCGTTCTTTGTGGCCGCAAGCTCGCCGGTCTGCGAGACCGAGCTGTGCACGTTTAGGGACTCGTGGAAGGAGGTTGCAGACACGGGGGCGCAGATTGTAGCGATTAGCAACGACGGCCCGTTTGCAAACAAGGCGTTTGCCGAGAAAAACAACCTCAACTTTCCCGTCCTAGGCGACTATGCAAGCAAGGCGATCAGGGACTATGATGTCTTGATGCCAGACCTGCTACACATAAAAGGCTACAATGCGGCAAAGCGCTCCGTGTTTGTAGTGATGGAGGACGGAACGGTTGGCTACAAGTGGGTGTCCGACGACCCACTCAAAGAGCCCGACTATGCAGAGATTAAAAATTTTATAAGGCAAAGCTAGCGCCGTTTTTTGGTTATTTTTTTTTGCATTGTGGCATCACATACATGATGTTCGTCCGTCCTGCATCCCCCAAACGGAGCACCGACAGCCCCCGGCGGTCGATGGCGGTACTACTCAATCTCTGCAATGACGTCGTTCTTGGCTACGCTGCCCCCGGAACGTATCTTGACAGACTTTATGGTGCCGTCCCGGTGCGCCTTGACACCCACCTGCATCTTCATAGACTCGAGCGTGCAGACGACATCGCCCTTTTTCACGGCTGCCCCCTCCTCTGCGTCGATCGATACCACCTTGCCGGGGATTTGGCTCTTTAGTGCGGTCTGTGTGCCGCCCGCGCCGGCACCCCCGGAATTCTTGTATACAATCTTGTCAAGGCGCGGATGCATGTTGACCGTCATGGCCACCCCGTCGACCACCATTTCCATCTCGGAGGTGGAGCCGCGTACGTATCGGATGCGGTGGTACCTGTTGTCAAGTAAAAACTCCATCCCAGCCCCATCCGTTGACAGCACCCTGAGACTCTTTTCTGCATCATCAATCTTTATCACATATTCAGGGCCGCCCTGCCTCTTTGCAATCATGCCGCTGAATATCCCGTCGCCGATGCCGGGTATTTTGTACTCCATCATGCCATCCCCCCGCGCCACAACAGGTCGTCGCCCCCATCCACGCGGCCCGAATCGGACGCAGTCCTGTGTTGTAGGTATTCGCCGTGCATGATGGCAGCCGCCAGCGCCGCGTCCCTTCTGTCAGCCTGATCCGACTTTATGTCGGCCTCTAGCCGTGCAAGAATGTCATGCCTCTTCAAAAAGTCGGTCGACAGATCACCGTTGCGGTACTCGTCGGTGCGCAGGATGGTCTTGTACAGCGGGATTGACGTCTCGACCCCGCGTATGTAAAAGTCCTCTAGCGCGCCGAGCATTCGGAGGCGCGACTCTTCAAATGTCTGTCCCCACGTGACAAGCTTTGCCATCAGCGAATCGTAAAACGGAGATACCGTGCATCCGGGATACAGGTATGTGTCACACCGGACGCCGGGACCGGCAGGCAGTGCGACGCCGGGGACCGGGCCCGTGGATGGCGCAAAGTCCAAAAACGTGTCCTCTGCGTTTATCCTGCACTCGATGGCATACCCGTTCATCTTTAGGTCGTCCTGCTTAAAGGGGATTGGTTCGCCGTTTGCAATGTCGATCTGCAGCTTTACCAGGTCCAGTCCCGACACATACTCTGTGATCGGGTGCTCCACCTGCAGGCGTGCGTTGATCTCTATGAAATAAAACTCGGCCGTGTCGGCCCGGAGAAACTCGGCCGTGCCCAGGTTTGTATATCCGACGGCGTCTGACGCATTGCATACAACCTCCCCCACGCGCGCCCGCGTCTCCTCGTCCACCACGGGCGAGGGGGTCTGCTCGATCAGCTTTTGGTTGCGCCGCTGTATGGAGCACTCTCTTTCGAATATGTGGACGGAGTTTCCGTGCGTATCGCGCGCCATCTGGTATTCGATGTGCCTGGTCTTTTCAAGAAACTTTTCGACCAGTATGGCCGACTTGCCCACAGCCGCAATGGACTCGCCCGTGACAGACTCGTATCCGGCGCGGAGCTCCTCGTCGTTGCGGGCCAGCCGGATGCCGCGCCCTCCGCCGCCGTATACGGACTTTAGCAGCACGGGATATCCAATCTCGTTTGCAATCTTGGCGGCCTCGTCTGCGTCGGCTACCAGATCGGGGCTTCCCGGGACGGTCGGCACCCCGGCCTTTAGCATGGCCGCCTTGCACCGCATCTTGTCGCCGCACAGGTTCATCGAGTCTGCAGACGGGCCGATAAAGTTGATGCCGTTTTTTTCGCACAGCCTTGCAAAGTCGTCGTTTTCTGACAAAAAGCCGTAGCCGGGGTGCACCGCGTCGGCACCGGAGGATTGCAGGACCTCCAGCATCCGATCCTGGTTTAGATACGACTTTGCCGGGGCCGCCTCGCCTATGTGATACGCCTCGGTCGCCTGCTTTACGTGCAGCGAGTCGCGATCCTCGTCAGAGTAGACGGCGACCGTCCGTATCCCCATCGCCCTGCACGTACGGATGACCCTCAGTGCTATCTCCCCCCTGTTTGCTATCAGTACCTTTTCAATCATGGCCAATCACAGGTTTATGTTTCCGTGCTTGCGAGGCAGGTGCCGATCCCGCTTGCCTGCAAGCATGCGCAGCGCCTTGATTATCATGGGCCTGGTCTCGGAGGGGTCTATCACGTTGTCCACCGTGCCGTGGGACGCTGCCACGTACGGGTTGTCGAACTTTTCTGCAAACTCGTCGGTCAGCCGCTTTTTGAGATCCTCGGGGTCGCCGGCCGCCGCCAGATCCTTGCGGTTCATAATCTTGACCGCCGCCTCGGCGCCAAGCACCGCACACCGGGCCGTAGGCCATGCATAGTTTACGTCGGTCCGCAGGTTTTTGCTGCCCATGGCGATGTATGCACCGCCGTACGCCTTGCCTACGACTATTGTTATGCGGGGAACCGTGGCCTCGCAGTATGCATACAGCAGCTTGCTTCCGTGCCTGATTATTCCGTTGTGCTCCTGGTGGGATCCGGGCATGTATCCGGGCGTGTCCACCAGCGTTATGATCGGCGTGTTAAAGGCGTCGCAAAACCGGATAAACCGGGCCGCCTTGTTTGACGAGTCGATGTCCAGCGCGCCGGCCAGCGCGGCGGGCTGGTTTGCCACGATGCCGACGGTGGTGCCGTCCATCCGGGCATATCCCACTATGATGTTGGGTGCAAACAGCTCGTGTACCTCGAAAAACTCGCGGTCGTCCACGATCGAGTTTATAATCTCGTGCATGTCGTACGGCTGGAGCGGGTTTTCTGGAATGATGTCCGCCAGTCCGGCGTCCAGCCGGTTGGGATTGTCACCGGGTCGTACAGAGGGAGGCCGTTGCGTGTTGTTTTGTGGCACATATGACAGCAGCGTCTTGATGCGGTCCATGCACTCGTACTCGTTTTCTGCGACAAAGTGCGCCACGCCGCTCTTTGATCCGTGCGACATGGCGCCCCCAAGCTCGTCGGCGCCGATCTCCTCGCCCAGAACGGTCTTGACCACGTCGGGTCCGGTGACAAACATGGTGGCGGCCTTGTCCACCATTACTATAAAGTCGGTCATGGCCGGCGAGTATACGGACCCGCCCGCGGAGGGCCCTATGCTGGCGGTTATTTGCGGGATTACCCCCGACGCAAGCTGGTTGTGGTAAAAAATGTCGGCAAACCCGTCCAGACTCATAATCCCCTCTTGGATCCGCGCGCCCCCCGAGTCCATGATTCCCACGATGGGGCACCCCGTCCGGACCGCGTGATCCATGAGCTTTGTGATCTTTTTGGCCCCCATCTGGCTTAGCGTCCCGCCCAGCACGGTAAAGTCGTATGCAAACACAAAGGTCTGCCGGCCGTTTATCAGCCCGTACCCGCCCACGACGCCGTCGCCAAAGAACTTTTTGTTCTGCATGTCATACTCGTGATAGTGGTGGGTGACCATCGGATCCATCTCGACAAACGTGCCCTCGTCCATCAGTAGCGAAATCCTCTCACGGGCCGTAAGCTTGCCCTTGCCGTGCTGGGCCTCTATCCGGGCGTCGCCGCCCCCCTGCAGGGCAACCCTTTTCATGCCGGCATAGTTCTCAAGTTTGTCTGAATGCATTGCCCCGCATGGAGGGCCCGCCGTAGCCTATATTAATTTTGGTCGGCCAATCGGATTGCCGCCGGGGGGGCCATGGACGGTGGCGGCCGCGCCGGTTGCACCCACGTGCGTGCGCATCATGGAGTCCCCACCAGCCATCACCGCCGCCGGCGACTTTGCTATGTGGTGTTGAGCAGGCGAAACTTTTTGCCTGCGGCGGCCCGGTACGGGCCAAACGGATCGGGCGTGTCGCCGCATCTTTTGCAGATGCAGGGTTGTGACACCTTTTCCGTGTCACAGTCCTCGCCAAACTCGCATTCCGTGCACCCGGCCGGCGCGCCGCATATGATGCAGTCGATCGTGGCAGCCTGGGCGCACCCCTCGTGCTTTATGCCCACATCCTTGGCCCACAACCCCGTCGTGTTTGCCTCTACCCGCTTGCCGCACACCACGCAGGTGCCTGCAAACTTGATGTTGATCTTGCGCCAGCTCATTTGGCCAGCCCCGCCTCCTTTTTGACAAACCCGTCCAAATCCTCGCCCAGGTTCATCTCCGACCCGGGATCCAGCCGCCCGTTCCTCATTTGGAACAGCATGAACGGCAGGTACAGCGAGGCCACGGAGCTGCGCGAGGCGTGAAACATGCCCCCCAGCAGCTGGCACAGCGACCTCATCTTTGCGCCGTCCCACCGTATCCTGTTGAGCAGGGGCCACGGCAGGTTGTACTGGGTGTACCGGATTCTGGGCGGGGCTGCCTCGCCTCCCTTGGCCCCGTCACCCGCCCTGTACAGCCCCAGCAGGATCGAGTCCAGATACCGGAGCAGCCGCCAGTTTTGCGTGCGGATTATCCTGCCGTAAAGCATGTCCGCCTCGGAGACGGCGCGCAACATCGCGGCCATCTCAGGGCCGGCGGGCACGTCGCTTGTGATCACGCTAGAGTAGAATGCGCCAATCTTCTGGCGTGGATCTATCCGCAGGGAGTACAGGACGGACCGTGCCTCGTCTACAGACCGCGCCTTGAAGAACGCGTTGACGCCATCCTCCACGTTGAGCGCCTCAAACGACCTGTCCGTGGGAGGATCAAATCCGGAGACGTTGGCCTGCGCCGAGTTTAGTATGGAGCGGATGTCCCCGCGGGACTCGCTCACTATGTTGATCATCGTACCCGGGCCCAGTGTGGCGCCCTCCTTTGTAAGTACGCTTTGGAGGTATATGCGCAGCAGCCGCGGGGGCAGCGGCCTGAACCGTATGGTCTTGGCAGCCTTTTTGACCGCCTTCATCTTGGCAGAGTCGTCGCGGTTTGCGGCAAGCACGATTGGAACCGTGGCCTCCTTTAGTATGCGGATTAGCGCGTCGGCGCCCCCGTAATCGGCGCGGCCGTGTATCCCGTCAACCTCGTCGACGAATATCATCGGCGAACCGATCACGCTTGTGTTTCCCAGTACGGGCGAGAGCACCTCGGTTATCCTCGACTTGCTGCGAACGTCGCTGGCGTTGAGTCCTATCATGTCGTATCCAAACCGTCTTGCGGCTATGCCTGCAATCGTGGTCTTGCCCACGCCGGGGGGGCCCGTGAGCAGGATGGGCTTTGTCCCCTTTTTCCACTTGGCAAACCACTCGATGACGGCCGCGCGGGCCTCCTCGTTGCCCACCATGTCGCCCACCTCGCGGGGCCTGTACTTTTCGGACCACATCATGCCGATCACCCCGGGAGCCCCGACTCTAGATCCGCCCACATGTTGGTCCCGCGCAGCCTGCCGTACCAAAACAGGTTGTAGTGTTCCACGGTCAGGAACAAAAACTCTAGAAACTTGGTGTGGGAAAACCCCTCTGGCAGCATGTCAAGGGTGGTGCGGGCCTCGCGCAGGTACGTCATTCCCCGGTCCAACGCCATCGCAAACCCGCGGCGGACATCCCCGGTCAGCAGCGAGTAGTACAGGGGCCATGACGGCACCTTGACAAGCCTGCCCTTGATCGAGTCTTCAATCTCGTTTCCGCACCCCACCCCCTCGGCGGCGTGCGCCATGCCAGCACAGAATATCTCCCCGAGCGGCCGGGCGGCCAGCGCCATGTTGCGCCCGGCGGTTCCCATGACGGCGCGATACTTTTTGTACGAGACGGTCATGTCCTCCTCTGTAATCTCGGCGGGCCTGGATTTTAGCCGCTCGTCCAGGTGCTGGCCGGCCCGGGCGTCGCGGAACCCGGCCTCAAACTCGTGCAGAACCGCCTCGCCGCCCCGCGATATTCTCTCGCGCGCCATGCTCAGGATGTACGGGTTTATCAGCTTGTAGTCGTCCAGATACTCCAAATCCTCGTCACGATCCACAATCCTGTCCATGGGTTCGCTGAGATCTATGGCCATGATGTGTCCCTCTACCACATCCTGTTTCAGCTCGGCACCCGCACCCCCCGCATGCCGTGACGCCGCGTCAAACAGCGCGTTGAACACAGGAAAGGTCATCTTTACAAAGTTAGAGTCCAGTATCCGGCCGACCCGGTCGCGCAGGATGTCCGCATCCTGCAGCCGGGTCTGCACGCGGTCAATCTCCTGGGGCTTGAGGATAATCTCGGACGAGCCCACCTCGTCGCCAAACGCCTGCTGGGTCGATGCCGGGCTTGGATCGGACTTTATGGCCGCATGCAGGCCGCGCGCAAACCTGTCCGCAAAGTCGGGAAACGCGGCTCGGGTTTGGTCCCCGTACAGGCGGTACATCGTGTACCCCTCTGACTTTGCCAGCCCGTGTCCCAGAATACGCCTGCCAGGCCGAGTGCCCAGCAATGCCATCTTGCCCGCCACCGACCGATCCTTGCCATCCACGGCACACCACCCACCCGTTGCTATTTATGCCTTGAAAAAATCCATAAATTATGAGCAAGGATTGCGGTGGCGTGGATGATGTAACCAAGGTGCTCAGGGGGGCATCAAGTGCCGTATACGACCGGGTCAGGGGCATGGCCGGAACCGAGGAGGCCGCCGGCGACAACGGCGTGGGTGCCGGCGGAGACGTATCTAGAAACATAGACATTGCGGCCGAGAATGCCGTGCTGGATCACCTCCGTGGCGAGGGATTTGGGTGTATAGTCCTGGGCGAGGAGTGTGGCAGGGTGGAGATTGGAGACGGTTCACGTGGGTATGTCATAATGGATGCCATTGACGGTTCTGCAAACGCCGTGCGGGGAGTCCCATTCTTTTGCTGCTCGCTGGCCTTTGCCACACAGGACAGACTCAGCTCCGTGTCGTCCGGGGTCATTACGGATCTCTCAAGCGGTGACTCGTATTGGGCCTCGGAGGGCGGCGGGTGTTTTTTCAACGGACGGCAGGTGCGGGTGCACGACACAGACCCCATCTACAAGATTGTCGGGGTAAACACCTCGGGCGCAAGCAAGGAGGTGATGAGGATGCTGGATCCCGTCTTTGAAAACCACAACCACACCAGACACTTTGGCGCAAACGCGCTGGAGATGGCTCTGCTTGCAAGGGGGATGATGGACGTATACATAGACCTGCGCGACAAGATACGGATACAGGACATAGCCGCAGGGTACATCCTGATCAAGGAGGCAGGCGGGCTGGTCCTTGACTCCCGGTACAACCCGCTAGACTCCAACCTGAGCTACGAGGCCAGACTCTCCTTTGTGGCGGCGGCCAACAGGGGAATACTAGACAAGGTGATGAAAGGATAAAGGTGATTGTAAATTAGTTTTAGCTAAGTTTTTAATGGTTGCTATCTTTGCAATCGCATGGATCTCGGCGAAATGTCAAGGATGTTTCATGACAAGCGGCACGCTGCAATGACAATGTCGGACCTGTACGAAAAGAAGAAACGGATCCGCTGTCCCGAATGCA
>JAHRAJ010000005.1 GCA_020027365.1 Cenarchaeum sp. | reverse complement strand
ATAAAGACCATCGAGACCGTAAGGGATCGGAGGGACTACAGGGTCTCATTTGACAAGGCCAGGGACATCCTCGGCTGTCGGACGCTGTGGAGGCCTGAGGACGCAATAAACCACATCGCCACGGGGCTTGAGACCGGCCTCATCGACGAGAGGATCCTCGGCGAGTCCGTAAACGTGCCACAGAACAACGACTGGGGACACTAGCCTCGCCGCATGTGCCAGATGCCTAAAAAAACACGTACCGAAGGCAACCCGTGCGGGGCTGCCTGACGGGGCACGATCTAGGCACCGCGGGATGACTGTGCGAAGGCAGTCTCAGAGCTGCATGTAACCGGCGGCGCGCCGGGGATCATGAAAGGCTAGGAAGGGGAGGCCCACCTGACGGGGCCGCCCGCACGAGCCGCCGGCACCGCCCTATGGGTCCAGCCACCCCTTGCGGTGCAGCTCCCTCTCCATCTTGAAGAGGAACTGCTGTGCATATCCCGCATACGGCCCAAAATGTTCCACGACCTTCCGATGCAGCTCGTCGTACCTCCTCGGCGTCAGGGCCCTGCCGCCAAGGGAGATGTCCGGATAATACTTCTCCAGGATCCTGATCATCCACCTGTCAAGGGGGAAGGATTCCAGCTTGTCAAGCGAGAACAGCATGATGCAGTCGGCGACCTTGTCCCCGATCCCTGGAGTCCGGACGAGGACCTCCTTTGCACGGCGGTAGCTGGCCTTCTTCAGCAGGCCAAAGTCAACCCTGCCGTCAACGACGTCGCCTGACGCCTGCCTGACGAACTCCGCACGGTAGCCCAGCCCGCATTCTGCCAGTCCGGGTATCCCGCAACCGGCTATCTCCTCTGGCGTCGGAAAGAGAAAGAACTCCCTCCCACAGAACTCGGTCCTCCTGCCGTACCTCCTGCAGATCCTCCGCAGACAGCCCTTGATTCTCTGAATGCTTGAATTCGAGGATGCTATGAAGGAGATATAGCACTGGAAGGGATCTTGCCTTAGCAGCCTCAGCCCCGCAAACCTCTCCACCGCCCCCCTTACGACCCCGTCGCGGCCTATCGAGGAGAGGATCCCTGGGATGTCGTCGTCAGATCGGAAGAACTCCCCGCCGCGGCCGGAGGCCGACTCTATCACGGGCGGCTCCCCGCCCACCCTCAGGACATCCTGCCCGTCAACGCCGAACCAGGAGCCACCGTGCCGCTCCCACAGGAAGACCTGCCCGCTGTTTATGGTGTCATGAACGCTGATCCCGCCGGGCGCCCGAGGCTCAGACCGTGACGACTTCGTCTGCCTGCGGCGCATGCGCCTCAAACCCAAACCGCTCGGTTATCTCCTCGGCAAACCTCACGCACGAGCTGCGGTCGCCATGGACGGTCAGCACCTTGGGGTTTCCCCTGACTTTTTTCATCATGTCGAACAGCTCGGAACGGTCGGAGTGCCCGGAGAACTCGAACTGCCTTACTTGGGCAGCCACCTTCATCTCCTTTCCGCGCGTTGAGACCTTTCCGGTCTCCAGCAGCTTCTTTCCGGGGGTTCCGTCGCCCTGGTAGGAGACCAGGGCAATTCCGTTCCTGTCGTCAAACGCAAGCTCCTGCAGGTAATACACGGCATTGCCGCCGACCAGCATTCCAGCCGGGGAGATCACTACGCACGGCTCGCCTAGGGCCTTCTTCCGCTGCCTCTGGTTCTTTATCGCCACCGAGTGGTTTATCGCGTCCGAGAAGACCTTCGGATCCCTCAGGAACTCTGGATGGCGAAAGATGATCTCGTTGACCTTCAGCGCCATCCCGTCCATGATGATCTTGTGCTTAAAGTTGGCGTTCCTCAGCACGCATGCGATCTCCTGGGAGCGCTCCACTGAAAACGACGGGACAAACAGGGTGCCCTTCCTGTCCATCACCTCGTTGGCAAACTCGATCAGCCCCTTCTCCGATTCCCTCCTTGGCATCTGGTCTGCCTGGGAGTACGTGCTCTCGGTGATCAGCATGTCCACCTCCCCCACGTCCAGGTCGGCCTCGCGCAGCATCCTGGAGCCCTTCACGTGGACGTCCCCCGTGTAAAACAGCCTCTTGTTGCCGGACTCTACGAGGACCGTGCTTCCGC
>JAHRAJ010000064.1 GCA_020027365.1 Cenarchaeum sp. | reverse complement strand
GCTAGCGACTTGGCGGATAGCAAGTTCCGGCACAATGCCGACTCGTTATTGGATATGACCAAGAAACAGGCCGGCAAGAGCCCCCGAAACTTCATTACTGACGGGCTTCCTGCATACGGCAAATCCTCAAGGCGGATATTCGGCAAGGATACCCGTCACACAAGGCACATCCATCTAGCAGGAAAACGCAGCCGTGACAATAACAACAAGATGGAACGCCTTAACGGTGAGATCCGGGATCGTGAGAAGGTATTTCGTGGCCTCAAAAAGATGGATACCGCTGTCTTGGACGGGATGAGGGTTTACTATAATTTCACCAAAAGGCACTCTGCCCTCGGCGGCAAGACCCCTGCCGAGGCCTCCCTCATTGAGATCGAGGGCAAGAACAGGTGGCGAACCATCATCCAGAACGCCTCCCTGAACAGGGATTCTCAATAGGCGTGATTTTTGAATTTCGGAGAAGATCCATACACGTGCCTATCCCTCGATAACTTCACAGAACCGTTTTGCGGTAGCGTGTTGCATAACACACCTGAGGCCAGCAGCGTTGCCCGGATCAGCTGCCCTGTCAGCCCTGCCTGACCGAAAAAGCCAGGGATCATGACGGCCTGCCGTACGTGCTGGCGGACAACGCAGCGTACGTCCAGAGGGGCAGGGACCCGGTGATCAGGCACGACCCGGGCCGGGCCGACGGGCCCGGGGGGGCCGACCCCGGCAAGGAGGGGGCCCCGTTCCGGTACGCCGACGGCATGATCATGCCGGCGGCCGCCCCGGGGACGGCCCTGGGCGTCCCGTACAGGCAGCTCTCCGGCATGGCAGGCCGCATGCTTGACGGGCACGATTCACCGTGCTACACCACCATACACAGGAGGATGAAAAGACTCGACGTCGGCGTCGACGGCGATGCCATAACCGTGCTCGACGCAGAAGCGCGGCGCACCATGATAGCCGATGCCACCGGCCTGAAGCAGTGGAACCGGGGCGAATGGATACGCAAAAGGTGGAGGGTGCACAGGGGATTCGTCAAGCTGCACTTGCTCACCGACGCCGAGACAGGCGCGATACTGGCAGCCGTCGTCACCGACGACCGTGCCGGCGACGCGCCGGTGCTGCCCAGGCTGCTGGGCATGGCCGTGACCTCGCCGATCCCGGCCTCGGGGCGGGCCCGCCCCAACATGCTTGCCGGCGGCACCGCGCCGCTTGCGGACCCGGGCGGCGTCGGTGCCGGGGCCCCGGGCTGCGAGCTTCTTGCCGACGGCGCATATGCCTCGCGAGGAAACGTGGCGCTGTGCGGCACTCTCGGGATAGACCCGCTCATGCGGATGAGGCACACGTGCACGGCCGGGGGCATGGGGAAGGGCGATGCGTGGGGCCTGGCAGTGAGGCGTCAGCTGGGGGGCGGCCCGCAGGTGCGCGTCGACGGCCTCACCAAGGGGCAGAGGCTCGAGAACCGTAGGTACTGGAAGTCGACGGTCGGATACGGCAGGAGATGGGGCATAGAGAGGGTGATTGCCGCATTCAAGCAGATCTTCGGGGAGCACCTGCACGCACGCAAGCGGGAGAACATGGTGAGGGAGGTGGCCATGAGGATCATCCTGTACAACAGGTGGGTGTGCGGCATGGCGTAGGCCCGGGACAGCCCGGCCTGCGGGCCCGGTGCACCTCCAAGGCCGAGTTGTGCACCCATGTTAACCACCAACAGATCCTTTAATTTGTACATGCTCCCCTCCCGGTCTGATTCGTTCATTTGAAAGAATTTCTTGGTTATCTCTGCATTAAACGGGTGTGTAGCCTGCAGCTCGATAAAAGAACCAAGTTTGCCAAGCACCGTTATCATATCATCGGGAGTCAATACACCATAATTGTAAGAGGGTGGGCACTCTGGAATTTTTGTGTATCTAATACCAGCGTTATCCATTAATTTAACGGTGTCTGACTCTCCCAACAGGGTATAAAGTGGGCATTATGCTATAAAAAGCATGTTGCTGGGATCTGGATTTCTGTTGTACAGAAAGTCGTTCGCCCCTCTCCGAGTGTGTAAAGTCGGGGCTGGGCGTGTGGGCCTGGCCGTCACCGGAAACGCCGAGTCATCGAGCCGAATGGAGGCGTGTTGCCTGCTCGATTTCTGAGTATTCCGCGTTGGACTTGGCTAGGTATTTTACAGCACCCCAGTTGACTTTTCTCCCACGGCGGATTTCCAGCCTTTGCAGGTCTTCGATGTCCCGGTCACGGCCCGCCCCAAACTTTGCAACAATCAATCCCTCCAAAGGGATGGCGTTGACGGTAGTTCCATTCTTGTCGACTGGAAGTGCTGCTGCTGTCTTTATGTACTCCGGGGGGATATCATCTAGGTCTCGCCCGTGATACACGTCGATTTTGTATCCTCTTGGCGTGGATTTTTTGTCCCTTTGCTGGTCGATTTTTCGTCCCTTGCTCAGAAACTCGTCGATGGTGATCTGTTCGGCAACAACAAAATCCAAATCTTGGGATTGTCGCTGCCCGCCAGTATGCAGCATGACTGCAATTGCACCAACAAACGTGGCGGTGCCAAAATCCCGAGAAATGTTCGCCGCCTCCCTAATAAGCAGCTTCACTTGGCAGATCCTCCTGAACTTTTAGTATGGTGTCGCCTGCAAACCTGACGCTTGCTTTTATCATGTCTTTGTGGGTCAGCATGATTGCCGCCGCATCTAGAAAGCTTCGTCCGCCGTTTGCCACACAATCAAGAAAGACCCCCTCGAC
>JAHRAJ010000050.1 GCA_020027365.1 Cenarchaeum sp. | reverse complement strand
GTTCTGGTTGGACATCTTCGAACGGGATGTCGACCTCGCCGGCGGAGGGGAGCGTGCCGTGGGGGGATGTTGGTTCCGGCTCTGGTTCCGGCTCTGGTTCTGGTTCCGGCTCTGGCGCGTGTGCGGGTTCTGCAGGGGCTAGTTCTGGTTGGACATCTTCGAACGGGATGTCGACCTCGCCGGCGGAGGGGAGCGTGCCGTGGGGGGATGGCTTTGGTTCTGTATGTTCTAGCTTTTGTGTGGATTTTGATGTCTGTATTTCAGGAGGCTCGGGTTTTGTGGGTGGCTGGGTGGTGGTCTTTGCAGAAGGCGGTGGTGGTGGTTGGGAGGATGCGGAATCTGTTTTTTTTGCAAGGTCAAGGTCACGTATGGATCCAAGGTTGTCCATGTTTACCTTGTTGTTATCAATCCGGAGATATGGCTCACCGCCCACCAGAAATAGGCGGATCTTTTCACCTTGTTTCCAAGAATTCAGGGTACGAAAGACCGTGGCGTATGTATTGCCTTTGCTCATGCTGTGTGCCATGGTAATCTTGTCAGTAACCACGGCGGGGCCCATTTTACCGTCCAGATACTCGTGAATCTGGGCCTTGATGATCTTCCGATCTAGGTCATAAGAGACTGCTGAGACTAGGTAGTCAGCCCATTTTGCCATTAAAGAATACACCAATAAGGTACTAAATAAGCGATAGCGTCTTTTCGGGCCCTATACGGAGGCGGCCGCGCTTAACCATTAATTAAAAGCGGCCTAGGAAGCACCGTGTTGAGTTTTAAATTTCTAGAACACGCGACTGATGCCATAGTAGAGGTGGAGGCGCCCACGATGGTGGAGGCCTTGGGGGAGGCGGCAAATGCGGTCATTCACACCACGCTGAATCCAGAGATGGTGAGGCCGACCGAGTCCAGGGAGATCCATGCCGAGGGGGGGGATCTAAGACACATGCTGTTCAGCTGGCTAGAAGAGGTGATATACCTGCTGATCACCAAAGGCTTTGCAATAAAGGAGATCAAACCACACATGTCAACAAGGGGGGATTTGTACGTGATAACCGGCAGGGCCAGCGGTGAGCGGATGGATCTGTCAAGGCACGGGTTCAAGGTGGAGATCAAGGCCCCCACATTTCATGAGATGGAGATACAGCAACAGGCCGGAAACGGTGTCCGCATGAGGTTTTTATTGGATCTGTAAGATAATATATCCTAAACCGGCGGTGCATGCATGGAAGATGCAGAGATTGAGAGGCTAAAGAAGAAAAAGCTGCAAGAGATGATCGCGGCAAGCCAGGAGGCCCCCAGGCAGACAGGCGTGGTGGATCTCGATGCCTCCAACTTTGAAAGTACGGTGACTGCCGGCGGTTTGGTCTTGGTGGACTTTTGGGCACAGTGGTGCGGCCCGTGCAAGCTTATGCATCCGGTCTTTGAGAGGATGGCCAAAAAGTATGATCAGGTGAGGTTTGGGCGCGTAAACGTGGATCAAAATCAGGACATAGCCGCGAGGTTTTCGGTGCAGTCCATCCCCACATTCATCATGTTCAAGGACGGCCAGGTGGTGGACAGGATGATGGGCGCGGTGGGCGAGCCTGGAATCCACATGATAGTCAAGAAACATGCAGGAAACTAATGGTAAACTATTATTGCCAAGTTATTGGAATAAATTACACTTGTTTTTTTAATATAAAGATCGTCACGGTTGTAATGAGATGTATCGTGCAACGGTATTGCGATTGGCGTTATCAGCCCCCATCCTCCTCCTCGCCCTGGCTGTAGCATCGGCCGCAGTTGCACCTGCATATGCAGACGTGCTGACGTTGGAGACCGACAAGTCGTCATACAGCATGAATGATAAGATTGTATTTTCAGGCACAGAATCGGAAGGAAGGGAGTCGGTCGTGCTCATCATCAGGGATCCGGCAGACAAGAGGGTCATCCTAAGACAGGATCCATCCTCGGACAACTTTGGGCGCTATGAGATGGGGTCGGTAAACGTGCGCGACGTATTTTCGTCCGCCGGGATATATCAGGCAATTGCCTTTACGCACTCGCAGCCGGCTAAAAATGGAACCAGCATATATTTGGACTATGACGGAAAGACCGTAAAGGCCGGAAAGACGTACGACTTGGTGTTGCAGCCGATCAGAAACAAGTCGGTAGACGAGAAGAATCAGCTGTCGTTTACCGTAAAGATCAACGACCCCGAGGTCACGGTGGAGAGATACAGTCTGGGCAGGAACACGCCGTCAGGGGCATCCATCGACCCCGAGACCGGGGTGTTTACGTGGGTTCCCACGGAGGAGCACGGGCCCGGGTCGTACCTGATCGACATTCTGGTAAAGGCGGGACTGTCCAGTGACAGCCAGACCGTAAAGATTACGGTGAACGAGGTGGTCGATCCGACAGAGACGATGCCGGAGATGCCATCAAAGGTACCGCCAGAGACGCCCTTCATGCCAAAGGGATCCGTTGACAAGGAAGATGCACCGGTCAGGCTTGCACCCTTTGTAGATCCCGCAGAGGATCCGCAAAGCTATGTAGACAGGTACCTCGGCGAAAAGGCGTACAGGGAGTGGTTTGATGCGAAATTTCCGGAATATTCATCAATCTACGAGGCAGTCGGGCTAAGAAAACCGCTAGAGCCGGCTCCGTTTGTAGACCCCGACGTGGATCCACACCGCTACGTGGAAAGGTACATGAACGAGGAGACGTACCAAAAGTGGTTTGATGCAAGCTTTCCGCAGTATCTGTCAATCTACGAGGCCGTAGGACTGCCCGAGCCAGACATTGGAATATGCGGCAATGGGACGGTGCTGGAGAAGGGGGTATGCACGGTTGTGACATCCAAGGCGGGCGGTGCAAACAGCAACAGTACCAAGGAGGACGGTAAAGGAGAAGAAGGGGGCGGAGGTTGCCTGATCGCCACCGCCGCATACGGCTCTGAGATGGCCCCGCAGGTGCAGATTCTCCGGGAGATCCGCGACGATGTGGTGCTCGGCACGCACTCTGGCAATGCATTCATGGCTGGATTCAACCAGTTTTACTATTCATTCTCACCCACCGTTGCCGACTGGGAGCGGCAAAACCCCGCGTTCAGAGAGGCGGTCCGGATCGCAATCACCCCGCTTGTCAGCTCGCTTGCCATCATGAGTCATGCCGAGTCAGAGTCGGAGGTGATCGGTTATGGCATGGCCGTCATGGCACTCAATGCAGGAATGTATTTGGCGATTCCCGCGGTGGCCACATACAAGCTGGCAAAGGTCAGTACCCGTATGCGGGATCGTTTTTTTCACGCTGAGTCTCCACGACAAAGTTGAGGATTTCGGTCTGTTCGGGGGACAGTTTGTATGCAAACCGCCCCAGCAGCTTTTTTGCCTCCCGCGGGTGGGGTAGCGTGTAAAACTCGTCGCCCTCGTTGATCTGCCTGCCTATGGTAATCCCCTGCACCGAGCATGCGACCTCTTGGCCCTGCCCGGCCTGGCCCAGTGACTTTTTTTCGTCTTGCAGCTGGTGGATCACGCCTATTCTCCTGCCGTTTTTGTTCATAAACTGGACCTTTTGCCGGAGCGTGCCCGCGTCAACCCGTATTCCAAATACCGCCGGATCGTTGTTTCTAAACACATAGTCCTTGAGGAACGTAAACTTTGCCACGGGGGTCAGTTCCGAGAATACCGCGTCCTCCTCGTGCGCCGTGTCCTCGTCCACCCACGTGCGGTACCCGTCGATCAGACTGTAGATAATCCTGTCCTCAAACAGCCTGATGTGGTTGTTTTCGGATTCCTCGCGGGCGTCAGACAGGACTTTTACGTTAAACGCCAGCACCACCCCGAGGTGTCTGTCATTCTCTTTGATCGCCTTTGCCTCGATAATGTCGCGCCGCGTGACGGAGCCAATGTCGGCCTTTGCTACCGGGATATGCGCGCGGCTGAGCATCGTCGTTACGGCCTCAAGCGAGCCTATGGTGTCACAACGTACAATCACGCCGTTGGATGCCGTATCGATGAATACGGACCTCATCTCATCCTCTATCATCTTTTTAAACCCCTCAATCTCCCCCGCATCAGATGACACATACAACGTACTCCCCGGCAGCACCCCCTCTAGATCCTGTGATGCAATCTTGGCACCGGCGGCTGCCACCACGCCATCAACGGGCTTGAACTTGTCGCGCGGATCACGCATCTCATCAAGCGGCTTGGGAAGCAGGATTGCCTTTGGCCTGACCACGGCAACAGAGTCGCGCCGGGCCGCAACCACCGTATCGTTCTTGCTCATGCTGCCATCGATCAGTATTACGTTTGCAGTCTGCCCCAGCCCGACCTCGTCGTTTACCTCTAGCACTATGCCGCGGCTGGTCTTTTTCTCCTGATCAAGCTTTTTGTTCAGATACTGCTGTGTCAGCCCCACCAGAACGGCCATCAGCTCCGGAATGCCGATGCCGGTTCGGGCCGAGACCGGCACTATTGCAATCTCCTTTTTGTAGTCCTGTACGCGGTAAAACGCCTCGGACTGGTACCCCAGCACGGACAGGGAGCCCACCACGTCGTATATCTTTTGATCAAGGGCAGCCCGTATCGATGAATCCTGCCGCCGGATTGCCTCAGAAACCAGCTTGTCATCGGGCGACTCCCTCCAGCCAGATATCTGGTCGCACTTGTTGAGGGCCACCACGAACGGAACCTTTCTGCCCTCCAGTATGCGCAGGCTCTCGTTTGTCTGGGGCTGAAACCCCCTGTTGACATCCACCACCAGTATCGCAATGTCCGCGGCCGATCCCCCCCTCGCCCGCAGGTTTGTAAACACCTCGTGTCCGGGCGTGTCTATAACCAGAATCCCTGGAACCTGCGTCGCAGACGACTCTAGCTTCTCGTACAGCTGGCCGCACGTCTCCCTTATCGTATCGGTTGGCAAAAAGCTGGCGCCTATGTGCTGTGTAATCCCGCCGGCCTCCCTGCCCTGCACCCCCGTGCCACGTATCCTGTCCAGCAAGGATGTTTTTCCAGAATCAACATGGCCCAACACGGCCACGATTGGCTGACGGATCGTCAATTCGGATCACGGGAACGCTACCCTCGACTCGTGTTCAAAGCTGTCCTGCGAATCCGACGCGTGGATTATGTTCTCGCTAAACCCCAGACCGTAGTCGCCCCGTACCGAACCGGGGGCGGCCTCAAACGACTTTGTCGCGCCTATCATCAACCTGGTTGCGGCAACGGCGTTGTTGCCCTCGATCACGGCGGCCACCACAGGCCCGGACGTGATAAACGATACCAGCTCGCCAAAAAACGGCTTGTCCTTGTGTACGTTGTAAAACAGCTCTGCCTGCTCCTTGGAAAACCGGAACATCTTTAGTTTGAGTATCGCAAACCCCTTGCGCTCAAAGCGCGCTACAATCTCCCCGACCAGCCTGCGTCCCACGGCATCAGGTTTTACTATAAACAGAGTCTGTTCGGCCATTTCCCCACCACTACCTCTTCTTTTGGCGGATGCCGCCCTTGACGTACTTGCCGGTCCACTTTAGCTTGCGCGGATCCCGCCGGAGTTCCAGCATGTTCTTTTTGCACTTTGCAGAGCAAAACCACAGCACCGTGCCGTCGTTTTTGATCAGCATCGTGCCCGATCCCTTGGCGACAGGTCTGTCACAAAAGTTGCACGGTTTTACCAAAAGACTCAATCATCATCCACCTACTTTATCTTCTTTGCCTCTCGCTCCGTCTCGCGCAACATCAGTATGTCACCCATCCGGACGGAGCCCTTTACGTTGCGGGTGAGAATCCTGCCCTTGTCATTGCCGGACATGATCTTGACCCTGACCTGAATCACCTCGCCTGCAATGCCGGTTCTGCCAACAATCTGGATTACTTCTGCCTGGGTTACCTCTTCGGCCTCGGCGCTCATTGATCAGTCTTGCCGCCTTTGACTTTGGCAATCGATGTAATAACCTGATCAACAATATGCTGGGCGTCGCCAGAATCCATGATTGCAGCCGCCGCCGAGGTGATATCTATGCCCAGAGCCTTGCCCAAATCGTCCTTGCTTGGGACAAATGCATACGCCGCGTTTTGCTCCTCGCACAGGATTGGCAGGTGCGCGACCACCTCGGGCGGCTCTACATCCTCTGCTATGACGACAAGCTTGCTAGACCCCCGCTCTATGGCCTTTGTCGCCTCGTTGGTGCCTTTTTTCACCTTGCCGCTTTGGATTGCCACCCGAATCGCCTCGTATATCGGGTTTACAAGATCCTGCGGAGTCTCGAACTTTACATAGTATGCCTTGCCCATAATCTCACCTTTGGGGGTTTATCTCCATTCCACATCTGTTCTCATTTGGTTTTAAAAGTGTTGTTTGTGGTTTTTTTGGTTTGATAGCCGGTGTTGGCTAGGCATGTGCCACCACCACCATATGTCATAGGGCAGTAGCGGCGGGTGGGGGGTGGGGACGACGGTGGTGGTGGCGGTGGCGGACGGGGGGGTGGGGAGGGGATGCTGCTGGAGGGGGGGCGGGGAGGCAAGGTTTGGGCGGTGGCGGTGACCCCGTTCCAAAAACCGCCGATTCTCCCCCTCCTCCTCCAAAGCGAAAAAAGGGGCGCCGCCACAACCGCCGTCGATCAACCCAGGTTGCCGAGCCTCTTTATGGGCGCCTTGCCAAGATCTGCGCACCGTTTGCACAGCATCCTTTTGAAGAACAAAAGGCGCCTAGTCCAAAACGTGCACCCCCTGCACAGCGTCTTGTCGCACTCGGCGCACCTGTAGCTGTGGCCCTTGTGCGCCCGGGGGGCATGCGCAAGCGCACCGCACGAGTTGCACGCCAGACCGTTATGTCCCCCGCCGATCGCCTTGCCGCACGTGCGGCACGTCCAAATTCCCGCATCCGTGATCATGATGCCGGCCCCGTTGCGGATTGCGGCAAGCCGATACCTGGATTCCAGAACGGACACATCCTCGGCATACCGGGGGAGCAACACCTGCTTTATGTCGCAAAAGCTTATGCTCCTAGGTCCGGGAACGCACCTCTTGGCGTATCGGACGTTGTTTCTTCCCGTGTATGACACCGTAGTTGTATGCATGTCCACGATCATCGCGGTGGCAAGCTTGCGGATCGAGGTAACGTCCATCCCAAACCTGCCGCGGTTTGCCGGATACCCCACATCCAGCATGCCAGGGGCGGCGGCATCAACAAGCGGTGCACCCTCCAGAAAAGCGGTCTGTTTTGGATCCAGCAGCCTGCCGGTGCATGCGTCTATGATCAGCCTTTGGCCGCGCTCGCGTATGGAGTGGACCACCCCCACACTAGTCTTAAACTCCTGATCAACGTTGACGCTGATCACATAATGTGGATCAAAAGACATCGACGGCCGGCCCGGCGTGATCAGTTTGTGCAGCTGCGCAGGATGGCTCTGAAAGTTTTGCATCTCCTCTACAACCCTGGCGCGAACCTCGTCCCCGCCCGGCACCGGCATGCAAAAGACCGTCGAGGTTTGGGAACCCATGACCAGCCTGATCCCCACCCGCTCTGCCATGGCGGATACCCGGCCAAAGTCCATCAGCTCGACCGGCGGATCTAGGCTCTTTGTGTGCTCGGCGGCCTCTCGCGTAAACCTGCCCGTAGTCATCACAACACCCTTGACAGCCCCATACGAAACCAGTGCGGAATGAAGTTTTTGGATCACGGGCC
Source organism: Cenarchaeum sp. (assembly GCA_020027365.1). The sequence continues at coordinate 12,628 of JAHRAJ010000050.1, read as the reverse complement.
TCCCGACGGAGGAGCCCGGCTGGTGCTTGCACTCGACAATCACCTTTCCCCCAGGCCCGTCCACCACCAAATCTCGTCCGCCGTCTGCCACGCCGCCGATTCGTTTTACACCGCCCCACTTGGCGCGGTCAAGGATCCGCCTGCAGACCTCTTCGAATCCAAACCCGTCAACCTCGTCCAGATGAACCGTCTCCAGATGCCCGGATGACGCGGCGTCCCCCGCGCCATCACGGTCGCCCGCATCACCTGCCGCCATCGCCCAGCCTCCTTTTTACATAGTCTATCGATCGAACCGGACTCGGATCCGTCTGACGCCTGATGGCCAGATACACCGAGGCATAATCAAGCAGGTAGGTGAGGTAAACCAGCTTTGTCAGTATGTTGCCCGATACGGCGTGCACCTCCCGGTACCCAACCCCGTTCTCGCTGAAATAGTCCCGGAGTATGTCCCACCTCTCGACGGTCTTGGGATCATCGTCGGGTCCGCTAAGCAGCACCACGGACAGATCGGACGGCCGTTCCCAGCAAACGATATTATTGTGGGTGGATTCAAGAATCTCCTCGGTCATCACGTGCGTCTTTGCATTCTCCTGCAACGAGTTTTTGAACCGGGTGGCGGTCGAGGACAGGCCGTTGGGGTAGTAGATGATCGGGGTGCGGTCTATAAACTCGGCCAGGCCCAGCGACGGGTTGGTTGCGGCATCCAGGTTTGCCGATCGTATGCGCGCAGACAGCGACTCTAGCGCCCCCAGCGACTCCTCCACCTCGCCCCTCGTAACGGGCAACGAGTCTGACAGTATCCTCAGCAACGAGTACAAATACGACACAAACGAGGTGCGCGCCGAGTGCATGAACGGTATCCTCACATGGCCAATCCCCCTGTTTTGGGACAGCCGTTCAAGCTCGCCTCCCGAGCTGACGGTCAGCATCCTGCACCCGGTCTTGTCTGCAAGCTCGGTGGCGGCAATCGTCTCCACGGTGTTGCCCGACACGCTGACCGACACCACCAGCGTCTCCGAATCCACGGTCTTGGGAAGCCTGTACCCCTTTACCACGCTGACGTGTATGTCACGCTGTGACAAAATGGACGAAAACACGTCCCCAATCGCACCCGATCCCCCCATGCCGCAAAACACAATGTGATCCGTGCCGTCCAGATCAACCCCCCCAAGCCCGCCGCCGCGCAGGTAGGAATCCCTGGCTATGCCGGCCCACTCGTCATATACCGCATGCATCCCGGACGGATCAAATCTGGCTATATCGTCAGTGGTAACCAACGCCGTTCACCACACCACATACACACATCATGACTCATAAATCATTTCCTGCCAAGCAGGCCCTTGTACAGCGCGACCGCCTCTGCCTCATCACGCGGGCCCACCACCACCGCCGATCCCCTTTTCATAAAGCTGACCGAGAGATCATTGTTGCGCAGCGACAGCCCCAGCTCGCCCCGGTTTTCCACCACCAGCCCCCTGTCCCCGGCGGCCGCGGTCACCCCGTCGACATCCAGATCAAAGGTGGCCGTCGGCGTGATCGAAAACGTCCGCTTGCCCCTGTTGCGGCCGCACAGCTCCTCTAGCACAAGCTCATCCCTCGGGGCGCCGTCCCCCCCGCCCGTACCGGCGCCGCACACCGGGCAGTCCTCCTCTGCGCGAGACGTCCCCGTATCCGAAAACACCATGCTCTCCAAATCAACGTGGAGTATCCTATCAGACAGGCTCGGCTTTTTGCCCAGCACAACCTTGACGGCCTCGGCCACCTCTATCCCCCCCACGATGGACAGGATTGACGGATGGACCCCCTCGATGCTGCACGTGGGCATCGAGTCCTCGTCAAGGCCGGGAAACACGCAATGATAGCACGCGCTCTGGCGCGGCACCACCGTAAACGCCTGGCCCGAAACGCCGACCGCGGCGCCCGTAACAAACGGGATTCCCGAGTCCACGCATGCCTTGTTCAGGGCGTACCGCGCGTTGACGCTGTCCAGCGCGTCCACGACCACGTCACACCCCTCCACCACCTCGGGCGCCGTATACTCGTTTACAGACACGGCCAGCGCCTCAATCCTGCAACCTGGATTGATCCTTGCAAGCCTTTTGGACGCGGCCTCGACCTTGACCGCCCCCACGTCACCCTCGTCAAACATGGTCTGCCTGTGCAGGTTTGACAGCTCGATGACATCCCTGTCCACTATGCGCAGCGTGCCCACCCCCATCGCCGCAAGCCTGGTGGATATGGGGTTGCCAAGGCCTCCCACGCCCACCACGCACACGCGCGCGTTCTTTAGCTTTAGCTGCCCCTCGTACCCAATCTCCTCTAGCATCACCTGGCGCGAAAACCTGTCAAGCTCCCGGCTTGAAAGCTCCTGCGCCGGCGACTCTGCAGACGAGCCTCCCGCCACGGCCGGGAGTATGTACACCTCGTCACCGTCTGCCAGCGGCGCCTCCATCCCCCCCGAAAACTTGGCATTCTTGCCGTTTACATACACGTTTATCAGCGAGCGCGGCCTGCCGTCGGCCTCTAGCACGCGGCGTGCAAAGTCGTCGCCCATCTCCTCGGACACCTTGGTAAACGCCTCTTGCAGCGAGCCGGCCAAGACCTGGATCTTCCTCTCCCCGCCCCCCTGGTTGAGGACGGACGGGACGGTAAACGATATCTTTGCCAATCCCATCACGCCATCGACTCCGCGATCTTTGCAACGTCGGCCGGAACGGTCTTGGGCTTTTCAAGCACGCTCATCACCGAATCCGTGGCCTTGAGCCCGTTGCCCGTCACATAGCACACAACCTTCTCACCCCGGTCTATCCGCCCCTGCTCTACCATCTTTTTGAGCACCGCCACGGACACCCCGCCGGCCGGCTCTGTGAACACCCCCTCGGTCCGGGCCAGCAGCAATATGGCGTCAAGAATCTCGCCGTCGCCTGCCTCCTCAGCAAGCCCGTTGTACTGCCGCAGCCTCTTGAGCACGTACCGCCCGTCGCCGGGATCGCCTATTGCCAGACTCTTGGCCACAGTCTCCGGACGCTCCACCGGGATCACCTCGCCGTCCCCCCGCTTGAACGCATCAACAATCGGGGCGCACCCGCGCGGCTGTGCCGCATGAACATGCATCCCCGCAACGGCGTTGTCGCCGCCGCCGTCCAGCAGCGACGCCCGCCCCAGCTCCTCAAACCCCTTGCATATGGCGTTGAGCATCGCGCCGCTCCCCACGGGCACCACCAGGTGGTCGGGAACCCCCCACCCAAGCTGCTCGGCCACCTCGTATGCCAGCGTCTTGGATCCCTCCACATAATACGAGCGCATGTTGATGTTCACCACCCCAATCCCGCGACTGTCCCCAATCTGCGCCGCAATCCTGTTTGCGTCGTCATACGTGCCGTCAACCGCAACAAAGTGCGCCCCGTACGACAGGGCCTGCGCGATCTTTGCAGTCTCTATGTCGCTTGGCGCAAACACGTGGCACGGCATCCCGCCGCGCGCCGCGTGTGCCGCCGTGGCCGAGGCCAGATTGCCCGTCGACGCGCATCCGACCTCCGACAGCCCAAACTCCCTTGCCTTGGAGACGGCCACGCCGGCGGGCCGGTCCTTGAACGAGTAGGTGGGGTTTACAGAGTCGTTCTTGATGTACAGATTATCCAGCCCCAGCGCCTCGCCCAGCCTCTCGGCGTGGATCAGCGGCGTCATCCCCGCACCTATGCTCACGATGTTAGACCTGTCCACCACCGGCAGCAGCTCAAAATACCGCCAATAGGTGTCGGGGCGCCCGGCAAACGTGTCCGTGGATACAGAGGACGGCAGCTCGTACCTCACATCCAGCGGGCCAAAGCACTCGTCGCACACGTACCTAAACGCAGACTCGTACCCCTTTTTGCACTCGCGGCACTCCAGCCCGACCCTGTCCACCAATACCCCCACATCCAAAAAACCACACATAAAAAATCCTAATATCAAGCTAAGTATTACTTAACTTTCGTATCCTAAAAATTTAGTGGTATTATATGGCCAATGTGCAAGAAAATGGGGCCGTATTCCCGATCGCATCAAATTTTTAGGCGGTCTAGGGCATTTTCCACTTTTTCGTACCAAAGACTTTTAGACAAAAAAGCGTTTTTGCGGGATGTGATCAAGCGGGGTCTTGCCGTAATCATAGGCGTTGCCATGGTGGCCGCGGCGGTCGCCGCCGCCTTTGTCACCGGCTCCCCGGCCACAACCGCCCTGCCAGAGCAGCCGCCCCCGATCAGGATTGACGACGCGCAGGTACTTCAGCCGCCCCCGCCGCCCCCGCCCACCAACACCGCCTCGGACATCCATGGCAGGCTGGACGAGATTAGAAAAAAGACCCAGGAGCAGGAGCAAAACCCCGATCCGGCATCCTCAAACTACGACCCGCGCAGGCCCAGGGACTGGCTGACCTCCGGCCCGTTCCAGATAGACAGGAGTGTGTATGCGATCGGCGAGAACATATTCGTAAGAACCGGCGTCGTCCCGTACGAGGAAAAGGGTCAGATGGCATTTTACAGATCGGTGAACGCCACCCACGAGAGGCTGTACTTTACAATCCCGTTTGACGGGCTGGACAAGTCGGCCTTTAACCAGTACTTCAAGCCCTCGCTGTCACCGGCAAAGGGTACGTGCACCATCGACGACATCGCGGGCCAGTGGAGGGTCGTGTTCAGGGGGACTGGTTATGACAGCATCGGGTTTGCCATCACCGACACCATGGTCGTTCCCGGCGAGATTTCAAACTACGAGCCGGTGTGCTGACCGTCCGACGCCAGCCGGTTGTGAAAGCACGTCTGCTCCCCGGTGTGGCATGCCGGACCCGACGGCTCGGCCACGTATATCACCGCGTCAGAGTCACAGTCAACCAGTATCTCACTTACCTTTTGGGTGTTGCCAGACTCCTCGCCCTTCATCCACAGCTTGCCGCGCGAGCGGCTCCAAAACCACGAGTTGCCGGTCTTGCGGGTCAGCTCCAGCGATTCCCTGTTGGCGTATGCCAGCGTGAGGACCTCGCGTGACCGCGAATCCTGCACAACGACGGGCACCAGCCCCCCTCCCTTGGCAAAGTCAATCTGATCCACCGTCATGCCGCCCCCGTCCACGACGAATCTTGCCGAGTTTGCTTATAACCGCACCGGGACACCGTGGTCCTGCAGCAGCCCCTTGACGCGGTCCACCGATCCGGACTCGTAGTGGAATATCGATGCCGCAAGCGCCGCGTCCACGCCAGTCTTTGCAAACACCTCTAGCATGTCCTCGGGCCTGCCGCACCCGCCCGAGGCGATGACGGGTATCCGAACCGCGTCCACCACGGCCCCCGTCAAGGCCAGGTCGTAGCCGTCCCCCGTCCCGTCCCTGTCTATACTGGTAAGGAGGATCTCGCCTGCCCCCAGCTCGGCGCCCCTCTTTGCCCACAAGACGGCGTCAATCCCGGTCCCCTTTTTGCCCCCGTACACAAACACCTCGAACCAAAACCTTTTGCCCCGGCCGTCCTCAAACAATACCGTCCCTTCGGGCGGCGGCGGCGGCGAATCGTTGGAATCCCCACCGCGGCCGGCGCCATCCCCCTCCCCGTCCAGATACCGCCGCTTGGCGTCTATTGCCAGCACGACGCACTGCCGCCCAAAGACGGACATCAGCTCTGTGAGCAGCGCCGGATTGCCTACCGCCCCCGTGTTGACCCCCACCTTGTCGGCGCCGGCAAGCAGTATGTTCCGGGCATCCTCCATGCTGGACACGCCGCCGCCCACCGTAAACGGTATGTCCAGCACGCGCGCCACGCCGGACACCAAATCCCGGATGGTCGCCCTTTTCTCCTGCGATGCCGTGATGTCCAAAAAGATCAGCTCGTCGGCGCCCTGCCTGCCGTACCTGGTCGCAAGCTCCACCGGATCGCCGGCATCCCTGATGGACTCAAAGTTGAGCCCCTTGACCACCCTCCCGCCGTCCACGTCAAGGCACGGGATTATCCTCCTAGTCAGCAACCCGCCTTGCCTCCCCGATCGTAATCCTGTCCTCGTACAGCGCCCTTCCCAGTATCACGGCCGACGCCCCCCTTTTGCGCACGCGCGCCACGTCCTCAGCCCCGGCGATGCCGCCGCTGGCAATGACGTTGGCTCCCCCGACCGCGCACGCCTCCTCCAAATGATCCAGATCGGGCCCCTCCATCGTCCCGTCCCTGCCCACGTCCGTAAGCAAAAACTCGGTAAAGCCGTCGGCGACAAACCCGCGCACCGCCTCCAGCATGGGCGTCTGCGTCCCCCGCTGCCAGCCGTGCGTCACGACAAACCCGTCAGAGTGATCCACCGAGATTACAATCCGCGATGCGCCGTGCCGCCGTGCAATGTCCCGCAGCGCGCGCGGATTCTCAAAGGCGATCGTGCCCACCACCACCCTGTCCGCATACACGGCCGCACGGGCGACCGCCTCCCCGTCACGCAGTCCGCCGCCCACCTGTACCGGGATTGACACGGCCCCGGCGATGCCGCGTATCACCCCGGCGTTGCCGCCCCCGGCCGCGGTCCCGATGGTGGCGTCAAGATCCACCACGTGCAGCATGTCGGCTCCCTGCTCCTCCCACCTCCGGGCGACGGCGGCGGGATCGTCCCCATACACGGTCTTTTGGCGGGGATCCCCGCGGTACAGCCTGACCACCTGCCCGCCCATGACGTCGATTGCAGGTATTACCATCATTACCTGGAGCACTCCCTCAGAAAGTTTTTGAGCATCAGCGCCCCGACCGCGCCGGACTTTTCTGGGTGAAACTGGGTCCCAAAATAACCGCCCCTCTGGACTATGGCCGGAATCCTCACGCCATAATCTGATTCGGCCACCACCACCGCGCGGTCCTTCTCCTCCCCCCCCTCCGCCGCAGCCGACGACGACGACGGCCCCGCCGCAAGTGCCGCCCTGTACGAGTGTACAAAGTACACCCATGCGCCGTCCTCGACCCCCTCCAAAACCGCGTTGTCGGGCCGCACAATCTCAAGCGAGTTCCATCCCATGTGCGGCACCTTGAGCGTGTCGGGCAGCACCACGACGCTGCCGTCCATCACCCCGAGTCCCGCCTCCACGCCCTCCTCGCTCCTCTCAAAAAACATCTCCATTCCAAGGCAAATCCCAAACACCGGCGTGGTGTCACCCACCGCGCGGCCAAACACCTCGGCGGCCGTCCCCTGCGCACCCGCGGTGATGCTGCGCATTGCCGGATCAAAGTTGCCCACCCCGGGAAGGAACACGCCGTCATACCCGCCCAGCGCGGCCACGTCGGTGTGCACGTCGACCCGCGCGCCGTGCCTCTCCAGCGCGTTTTTGAGACTGAATATGTTACCGGCCCCATAATCAAATATCGCTATGCGGGCCATTCACATCGAGCCCTTGGTGCTTGGAACCGTCCCCCTCTGCCGCGGATCCCGCGCGCAGGCCGCGCGCAACGCCACGGCCAGCGACTTTACGGCAGCCTCGGCCTTGTGGTGGTCGTTGTCCCCATACCTAACCGACAAATGCACGCAACAGTTGAGGTTTTGCAGCAGCGACTGGAAAAAGTGCTCCAGATCCTCGCGCGATACATCCTCGGTATGCGTCCTCTCAAGCGACAACGTCACCTTGTAAAACGGCCTCCGGATCAGATCAACCGAGGCCTCTGCCAGCGACTCGTCCATGGGAACCGACGCAAAGCCAAACCGGACAATCCCCGATCGATCCCCCAGCGCCTTGTCTATGGCGCCGCCCAGCGCTATGGCCGCGTCCTCCACCAAGTGGTGCATAATCCCGTCGCGTGACTCGGCCCCGAGCGATATGTCCATCATCGAGTGCCTGCCCAGCGACGTGACCAGATGGTCGATGAACTTTACCCCCGTAGAGATGCCCGGCGAGGATGGCGAGGAGGTCTTGCCCGATCCGTCAACAGACACGGACACCGATATCGCAGTCTCCTTGGTCTCCCGTCTGATCACGCCCGAACGTCTTGCGGCCGACGCCGCCCCCCTCTTGGCCCTTGCCGACCCCGTCCTTGTTGCTCTTGTTGCTCCTCCCCCAGTCCCCCGCTTGACCGCCATCCGACCCAATTCCCTCAGGTTAGATTTAATGTCTTTGGTATGTCGTGGATGGAATCCAGTATGCACTCTGCCCCGGCCCGCTCAAACATGGCGCGCCTCTTGTCTGCCGCACCGGCGCCGCCGACGGCGCCCACCACGGCGCAAAACCAAACCGGAACACTGCCCCCCTCTGCGGCCGCCCTGGCCATCATAAAATCCTCCATCGAGTCGCCCACATACACGCACCCCCTCGTACAACCCACCGAGCCGATGGCCCTCGTCAACGCCTCAGGATTGGGCTTTGCCATCCCGCGCGGCTCGTCCTCCAGAAACGCCGAGCTTGCCAGATCAAACCTGTCCATCAGCCCCCCCAGCGAGTAACGCGCCGATGCCATCCCGCGGCCCGTTACAATCGCCAGCCTCCCCCCAAACGCGCCGCACAGCACGTCCAGCAGCCCCCCGGTCACCAGCACCCGGTCCCGGTCTATCATCGCGGGCCCCTCGTAGCTCGAAGGCCTCCCAAACATCCGGCGGTACAGCCGCGGCCCGTAGAATATCTGGTCAAACGCCGAGTACACGGGGTTGTCGTGCCGGTCATCCAGCGATCCCATCCTTGCCGCAAACTCGGACACATCACACACAGACTCCACATACGCGCGCACCGACCGGATCCCGGTGCTGTCTGCGTGCGACGCCGCCTCCATCAGAAACCTGGCCGGATCCCTCCCCGTCACGTGCGCCGCGTACACCGACAGGGCCGCGGCACATGCAAGATCCACCTCGTCGTTAAACCCGCCCGACTCCTTGAACGCGGCTATGACAGGGCCGTCCACCGCCACGTCCGGCACCACGCCGTCAATCCCCCCAAGCTCCCGCAGTACATGCCTGCACGTCATATCGATCGTCCGGTCGTAGGACTCGCTTACGTCCACCAGCACCCCGTCACAATCAAACATGATGGCGTCAGACCCGGCGCCCCAGCGGCCGTCACCCCCGTTGCCGTCACGGTCATCGCCGCCGCTGCTACCGCCGCCCCTCCCTGCAGCCATCCCATCACTCCAGCAGATCGCGTATGGCCAGCAAAAACCGCGAGTTCATCTCCCTTGTGCCAACCGTGACGCGCAGGCATCCCGCGTGCGCGCCCACCCGGCCCAGCCTGCGCACCGATATCCCCTGCTCTGCAAGCGCCGTGAACACACGCTTGTACGCCCCCCTGGCGTCAAACAGCACAAAGTTGGCGTGCGACTCAAACACCGTGAACGCCCCTCCCCCGTACCTCTCCAGACCGTCGATCACCCGCCTCCTCTCCAAGCGGACGGTGTCGGCCGCCGCCCTCATCTGGTCTGCCCTGTCCAGCGCGGCAATCCCGGCCTCGATTGCCACCGTGCTCACAGGGTATGGATACTGCACGACCCTGTTGAACACCCCGGCCACGTCGGGAGGCGCCACAAAATACCCCAGACGCAGCCCGGCCAGCCCAAACGCCTTGGAGAACGTCTTGACCACCACCACATTGCCGTGCTTTTTGACCATCGGAACCGCGGTATAATCACCAAACTCGCCGTATGCCTCGTCCACCACCACCAGCCCGTCAAACCCGCGTACCAGCGACTCTAGCTGGGCGCGCGGAAACTGGAATCCCGTCGGATTGTTTGGCGAGTCGACATACAGCATCCTGCACCGGGGCATATACCTGGCAAACCTCTCGGGATCCAGCGTCATCCCCTCGGAAAACGGAATCCCCGTGCGCGGTATGCCGTACAGCCTGCACCGCTCCTCGAAAAACCCAAACGTGGGATCGGGGGTCAGAACCCGCGTCCTGCGGGACCCCAGGTTTGCCAGCAGCAGATCCAGTATCTGATCAGACCCGTTCCCCACCCCGATCATCTCCCGGGGCACCCTCAGATGCTGTGACAGCCTCGAGACCAGCCGCTCGGCGCCGCCCAGCGGATACTCGCGGACGTCAGAGGCGGCGCGGGCCTGCGCGATCACGTCCTGCTGGAACCTCTTGCCGATCACAAAGTTTTCGTTGGAATCCAGCTTTAGGACGCCGTCTACCTTTTCGGGCTTTTGATACCCGCCAAGCGCCGCAAGCTCTGCCAGCCGCCCGTGGTACCACCTGGGCCCGGCCGGCGCCGTCGTCCCGGTCATAGCCTCGCCCTCACGGCCTCGTAGTGGCCCGGCAGCCCCTCGGCCCCGGTGATGCTCTCCACGTACCCGGACACGGCGCGCAGGTCGCTCCTGCCCGCCCGGACCCGCGTGTGCATCTTTAAAAAGTCCAGCACCGACAGCGACCCGCGGGTCCTGCCCGATCCGCAGGTGGGCAGCACGTGGTTGGATCCCAGCACATAGTCGCTTGCCGACGACGGGCTGTACCTGCCCTCCAACACGAGGCCGGGGGACCGGATTGCGCGCCACCTCTCCGGATTGCCTCCCAGAATCTCCATGTGCTCGGGTGCCAGACCGTCTGCAACCCCGATCAGGACGGACGGGCTGGAGCACACGGCGATAAACCCGTTTGACTCGAGGCTGGCCCTTGCAATCCCGGCGCGCCCCGCCGTCTCCAGCACGGACTCGACGCGGTCGCGTATCCTCAACGCGATCGATCTAGAGGTGGCAAGCGCAAAGCAAAACGTGTCCTCCGAGTGCTCTGCCTGTGACACGAGATCCGCCGCGGCCAGCCCGGCGTCGGCCGCCGAATCCACCACGATCCCAAGCTCGGTTGGACCGGCGGTCATGTCAACGGCCACCGCGCCTGACACCGCCTGCTTTGCGATAGTGACAAACGGGCCTCCGGGACCCACAATCTTGTCCACCCGGCCAACCGAGCGCGTGCCGTACGCCAGCGCCGCCACCGCCTGCGCGCCGCCAATCCTGTAAATCTCGTGGGCGCCGCACATGTCGGCGGCCGCCACGGTCAGCGGGTCGATGCGTCCTGACGGGCCTCCGGGGGGCGAGACCACCACAATCCGCCCCACCCCGGCCACGCGGGCCGGCGTCACCGACATCACCGCGGAGCTTGGATACCTGGCCGCGCCCCCCGGCACGTAGCATCCAACGCTGTCCAGCGGGACAAACGACCTTGTGACCGAGGTTCCGCCGCCAAACCCAGTCCTGATCGACGCAAGCCTCCCCTTTAGCGCAGACTCGGTGCGGGCCAGCCGCGCCGCCGCAAACCTGATTGCGGCCAGCCGGTCTGCGGGCACCGCGCGGTACGCGGCGGCAATCTCGCGTGCAGAGACCCTCAGCGGCGGATTGGCGGCGGAGGAGGTAGAGGCGGCGGCCGAGCCAAACCTCTTTTCATACTTGCGCAGCGCCGCATCGCCGTTTTTGCGCACGTCATCTACAACGGATTCAACGGACCTGCGCCGTCTGGCGGAGGCGGGGGCCGCCCCGGATCCGCGGCGCCCTGCATCCCACGCCGCCAAAAACCTCGCCGCGTTGCTAACGCCAACAACCCGCATCAATTTTCCTCATCACGCTTGATCTCCTCTAGCTCCAGGATCTGCCGCGGCTCGTGCACCACCAGTCCCTGCGCAATCTTGCGCAGTTTTGGAATCATCTTGTGAAACTCGGACTTTTTGACGATCGTGTTTACGCCATACCACCCATCCTCGCTGAGGGGGCTGACCGTCGGCCGCTTGAGCGACGGTATCTGCCTGATCAGCCTCTGGAGATTCTTCTCCTCCACGTTGAGGTACACGTGCAGGTACTTGCGGCCTGCAACGGCCCCGCGCAGCAGCGTCACTATATCAAATATCTTTTCGCGTTTGGCCGCGTCCTGAAGCGACCGCTTGTTTGCGATCAGGTGCGCGGTCGACGTAAGCACCTCGTCGGCAATCCGCAGCTTGTTCTGCCTGAGCGTCGTGCCGGTCTCGGTCACATCCACGATTGCATCAACGTCCTCGGGCGGCTTGGCCTCGGTCGCGCCAAAGGACAGGTGGATCTGCACCATCCGGTTCGTGCCGGTGCGCAGCCAGGGCGTGATGATCTGCGGGTCGCGCGATCCATGATGCTTTTTGTACGACTTTGATTCCTTGATAAACCGGGCCGCCGTGGTCAGGTACTCTGAGGACACCCTCAGCGTCTTCTTCCTGCGGGCATAGTCGGCGATCATCGAGTCCAGGCTCGCGTACCGGTAGCTGTCCGGAAACGCCACGACCAGCCGGATCCTCCCGTACTCCAGATCCAGGATCGGCTCTGCGTCGGACCGCGTCTCGCCCACCCAGTCCTTTCCGGTAATCCCCACGTCGTACAGCCCCTCGCTGACCAGCGTCGGAATCTCCTGCGGCCGGAGCATCTTGACCACAATCCCGGGATCGTCAAGGTATACCCTGTATGTCCGGCTCTTGCGGTTTACGCGGGTCCAGGCCCTCTCCATCAGCCTGAACGTGGCCTCCTCCAGACTCCCCTTGGGAATTGCTAGCCGGACCTCGGACATCGGTTATTGATGGCCATGTCTATATAATAACGTCCTTTTTCCATTGGTCGGCGGATTGTTCGGTTGACAAGGCCCCGCCCGCCCGCCCGCCCGCCGTTAACGGACACCAAGAACGAACCGTGAGAAAACACGCCCAAACGGGCCC
>JAHRAJ010000029.1 GCA_020027365.1 Cenarchaeum sp. | reverse complement strand
ATCAGCAACAGTCGTGTCGCCGACAATGTCCTCGCCAAATGTCACGGTGATAGTTGTCACGGTTGTCGTCTCTGCGGTAAACGTCGGTGCAACCGTGTCGCGGAACAGCGACGTTGCCGCAAGCGAGGCCGGCATTGCCGTGTTTCTGGCAATATCGGTTACGCCCGGATATCTTATCGTGTATGTCGCCTCACTGTCTGCCGGAGACGTGGTCGTGAGCCTGAGCGTGTCCGTGTCCGCATCAAAGCTGGCACCAATTGCACCCAATGTCGGATCAGTGGTAATCGCAGTTATTGCCGCAGGATCTGCCAGGTCCTCGTCTGAGCTGATTGTTATCGTATGCGCGTCTGTGAATACGGGATTGGAGAGTGTGGGTGCGATTCCGTCTACGGCTGTTGCCTGGGCGCCGTCTGGAAGCGGGTTGGGGACGGGGGCCGTATCTGCTATCACCCTGCTGTTTTGTGGCGCGTATGTCACAGTAGGCGTATCATCTGAAGCCAGCTGGGTGCCCACGGTTAGTGTGAACGATCTGCCGGTCAACGAGGTGGCAGAGATGCCGGTGACGGTGTTTGGACCTGAAACGGTCCAATCGCCGGTATCAGTCATGCCGGTTACATTTTCAGAGAATGTCACGGTGATGGTGTCCGCATCCGTAGTCTCTGTGGTAAATGTAGGTGCAACCTCGTCTCGAACCGGCGACGTTGCCGCAAGCGAGGCCGGCATTGCCGCGTTTCTGGCAATATCGGTTACGCCCGGATAGCTGATTGTGTACCGTGTATCACTGGCCGAGGGGTCGGCAGTCGTGAGCCTGAGCGTGTCCGTGGCCGGATCAAAGCTGGCGCTAATTGCACCCAAGGTCGGATCAGCGGTAATCGCAGTTATTGCCGCAGGATCTGCCAGGTCCTCGTCTGAGCTGATCTCCACCGTGGTCGGGCTCGTAAACCTCGCCCCAGACAGGGTCGGTGCGATGCCGTCAGTTGCTGTCCTCGTGGTGTCTGCCAGCATGTTCCCTGCCGCATCAGCCAGCGGGGTGCCGGGTGCCGTGTATGTCACATCAGGCACGGCATCGACTGCCAGATTATTTTGGAGACTGAGCTCTAGCATGGCGTCCGCATTGAGGCGGTCACTAGAGACGCCGGTGACGGTGTTTCCGTCTGACAGTGTCCACTCCGCGGCAGCCGTGCCGCCGGTTACGGGTTCTGAGAATGTCACGGTGATTGTCGCCGGTGCCGCCGTAGCTGCGCTAAACGTCGGTGCAACGGCGTCGCCTGCGGTGACGGTACTACCTCCAAGCGGGTTGCCTGCCACGTCGACTAGCGGGTCGCCTGCTGGCGCATATGTCACCACTGGTGTTGCACCGGTCGTCATACGTGTAAAGACGCCGAGTGTGCGTATGGTCGGATCCCCAGAGCTAAGAGTGGCGCCAAATATTCTATTATCATCTACGGCCCAATCTGTGAAAAGCGCGGGACCGCGCACGGGTTCGGAGAATATCAGGGTGATGAGGAACGGGGATGTGGCATGTGCGGTAAATGTCGGCGGAGTGGTGTCAGGCGGCGATGTTGTCGCAAGCGAGCCCAGAGTCGTGGTGTTTCCGGCGACATCCGTAATGCCCGAATGGCTTATTGTAAATGACGTCTCACCTGGTACATGGCCAGGTATCGCAAGCCTGATCGTGTCCCGGACCGCATCAAAGCTGGCATCGATTGCATCCAGGGGCGGATCCGTGGTGAATGTTGTCGATAATGGGTCTGCCAAGTCCTCGCTTGCGTCGATCAGTATCGTGTTTGGACCATCGAATCTCGCATTAGAGATGGTCGGCCTGATGCCGTCAGCTGGGGTGACGCTGGCGTCTGCAAGCGGATTGCCTGATGCATCTGTTGGCCGGTTACCTGATGCCGTATATGTCACAAGGGGCGTGACACCAGTTGTTGGCGGTGTGCCGTCTAGCACGATGCGGATAAAAGGATCAGATCGGGGTGGGGAATTGCGGACTCCAAGGACAGTGCCGCCTGCAACGTCCCAGCTGTCATCGTCTTCGGGAACATCACTTATCGGCTCTGAAAACCGCACAATGATCAAGTAGCCTGAATGGCTAAAGAATTCAGTTTCGGCATCGGTAATCGTCGGTGCAATGGCGTCAGCTACGGTTACCGGATCAGTTGCCAGCGGGTTGCCTGCCTGATCCGTTATCGGGTTGAGGCCCTGTGGAGTGTATGTCAGTACCGGTGTTGCGTCAGCTGCCAATGCTCTGGTTGGTACGAGTATGAGATCAGTCGCTGCATCAAGGTCATCTGCCCCAAAATTAGTAATTGTGTTGGCACCTGCAATATCCCATTCTCCGGGAGTCGCATCGCCGCTTACTGGCTCGGAGAACGTCACGGTGATAGACGTCGAACTCGTGGTTTGGGCAGTATACGTCGGTGCAATGCCGTCAGTGGCAGTGACGGTGTCAGTTGCAAGGCCGATGCCTGCCACATCCACTAGCGGGTTGGCCGGTGCCGTGTATCGCACATCAGGCGTCGCATCAGGGGCCAGTAGAGTATCCACGGTGAGCACAAGGGTGAGTGGAGCGTCTAGATCATCTGTCAGTGATGCGACATTGTTGTCAACACCATTATCAGAAACGGTCCAGTCACCGGAAACAAGGGTGCCCGATACCGGCTCGGTAAATGTCAGGGTGATGGTCGTGGGTGTGGCCGTCTCTGCTGAAAACGTCGGGGCAGTGGTGTCAGTACCGGGCGCATCTACGGGCAGCCGGGTTCGACTCTGGACATTGTTTGCAGTGTCTGTTGCTTGGTGGATGTCGATGATGTATCTTACACCATCGGCGGCAGGCTCTTCGGTTGTGAGCGTGATCAGACCATCGTCTGCACTATACTCGACGTCGACGGCGCCCAGAGGCGGCAGGATGGTGAAATCCGATGGTTGTAGATTCCTAATGGGCTCGTTTACGGCGATGGTTATCGTGTCGGCGTCTGTGAATTCCGCATCAGAGAGTGTCGGTGCGATGCCGTCAGTTGCACGGACGGTGACACCTGCAAGCGTGTTGGGGGTGGTGGCCAGATCATCTATCTGCCTGCCTCCAAGTGCGGCGTATGTCACATCGGGCGTTGTAGCAGGTCCCAGTGCAGTGGTCACGGCGAGTGTGAGAATTCGATTCGAGGGAGAAATGTTGCGCGGTAAGACATTGTCCGGGTTGGCGCCGTCAACGCTCCAATCTGCGGCATCCGTGCTACCGGTTACGTCCTCGTCAAATGTCACAGTGATAGTCGTCGGATTCGTGGTTTGTGCGGTAAATGTCGGCGGAGTGGTGTCAGGCGGCGATGTTGCCGCAAGCGAGCCAAAAGTCGTGGTGTTTCCGACGGTATCCGTGATGCGCGAATGGCTTATTGTGAATGACGTCTCGACGGGTACATGACCCTGTATCGTAAGCCTGATCGTGTCCCGGGTCGCACCAAAGCTGGCATTGATTGCACCCAGGGGCGGATCCGTGGTAAATGTTGTCGTTAACGGGCCTGCCAAGTCCTCGCTTGCGTCGATCAGTATCGTGTTTGGACCATCAAATCTCGCATTAGAGAGGGCCGGCCTGATGCCGTCAGCTGCGGTGACGCTGGAGTCTGCAAGCGGGTTGCCTGATGCATCTGTTGGCCGGTCGCCTGATGCCGTATATGTCACAAGGGGCGTGACACCAGTTGTTGGCAGTGTGCCGTCTAGCACGATGCGGATAAAAGGAACAGAACCGGGTGGGGAATTGCGGACTTCACGGACAGTGCCGCCGGCAACGCCCCAGCTGTCATCATCTTCAGGAACATCACTTATCGGCTCTGAAAACCACACAAGGATATTGTAGTCTGAAAAGGAAAGGCCATCGAATTGAGTCGCTGCTCCGGTAATCATCGGTGCAATGGCGTCAGCTGCGGTTACTGTGCGAGATGACAATGGGTTGCCCGCCAGATCCGTTATCGGATTGCTTCCAGGTGCAGTGTATGTTAGCACAAGTGTTGTATCAGGTGTCAATATTGTGCCTAATACGATTGTGATCTCGGTGCCCCCATCAGGGCTAGTTGGATAAAGAGCGCCAATTGTGTTGCCAACAACGCCCCAATCGGCCTCAACAGTGTCGCCGTATATGGGCTCTGAGAATGTCACGGTAATTTCTGTTGTAGATGTAATCTGTGCGGTAAATGTCGGAGCAGTCGTGTCAGCGGGTGGCGATGTTGCCGTAAGCGGACCCAAAGCTGCCGGGTTTCCGACGACATCGGCCACGCCCGAATATGTTATCGTGTATTGCGTTTCAGCGGCTGCCAGACTTGCCGCAATGAGTGTGATCGTGTCAGTCGATGGATCAAAGCCGGCATCAATTGCGCCTAGGTCAGGATCTATGGCAAACGTTGCCGATGACAGGTTCCCGAGATCCTCGTCTGCATCGACTGTTATCGTGCGGATGTCTGTGAATGCCGCACCGGATAGTGTGGGTGCGATTCCGTCTGTCGAGGTGGCGGTGGCGCTTGCAAGCGTGTTGGGGGCGGCGGCCGTATCCGTTATCTCCCTGCCGTCCCGTGCGGCGTATGCCACACCAGGTGTTGCATCGGCGTCCAGTTCATCGGCCGCGGCGAGTGTTAGCATGAGCGTGCTAGTTGGAGTGGAGAGGTCTGTCTGTGAGACGTTGACTGGAGTGGCGCCGTCAACGCTCCAATCGGCGGCATCCGTGCTGCCGGTTACGTCCTCGTCAAATGTCACGGTGATGGTTGTTGCATCCGTGGTACGAGCGGCAAATGTCGGCGGAGTCGTGTCAGCCGGCGATGTTGCCGTAAGCGAGTCCGGAGCCGCCGTGTTTCCGGCGACATCGGGCACGCCCGAATGTCTTATTGTGTACTGTGTTTGAACGGCCGCCTGTCTTGCAGTCGTGAGCGTGATCGTGTTTGTGTCCGGATCAAAGCCGGCATCAATTGCGCCCAGGTCCGGATCTATGGCAAACGTTGCCGATGACAGATCCCCGAGATCCTCGTCTGCATCGACTGTTATCGTGCTGACATCTGTGAATGCCGCACCGGATAGTGTCGGTGCGATTCCGTCATCTGCCCTGTCTGTGGCAGGTACAAGCGGGTTGGGGGTGGTGGCCAGATCAGCTATCTGCCTGCCGTCCCGTGCGGCATATGCCACATCAGGTATTGCATCGGCGTCCAGTTCATCGACCGTGGCGAGTGTTAGCATGAGCGTGCTAGTTGTAGTGGAGAGGTCTGTCTGTGAGACGCTGACTGGAGTGGCACCGTCAACGCTCCAATCGGCGGCATCCGTGCTGCCGGTTACGTCCTCGTCAAATGTCACGGTGATGGTTGTTGCATCCGTGGT
>JAHRAJ010000044.1 GCA_020027365.1 Cenarchaeum sp. | reverse complement strand
GCGGACAACAGTGAAATGATTATAGATCTTTATATAGTGATACCTACCTTGTAAGTCCATGATAAATCGGCGGGTGCCGGTCCTCATGCTATGCCTAGCTTTTACCATGCTCATACCCGCTGTCCCGTCCGCACTGGCAACGGACGCGCAGGAGGCGCACAGCGCGGCCACAAGCTACATGCTCCGGGCGGCGCAGGGTGGCCCCAGCGGTGCCACAGAACAAATCCCCATAATCTTTTCGGCCCAGAACGGAACGTCCCTTGTCGTGGGGATAGACGCGTCGGTCTTGGCCAGAAACACGACGTATGCGGAAACCGACATACAGCGCGTATTAAACACCAATTCAAGCATCACCGTGATGTACATGGTCATCAACAACCAGCAGGCGGGAGGCGCCGTCGGCGGCGCGGTACAGCCCGTTACGCCGCCCGCCGCCCCCGTCAACTCCACGCAGCCGCCGCCCGCCGAACAGGGCGCTGTTGGCACCGTGCCGCCGCCCGCCGCCCCGCAGGCGCCCGACTCCACCCCGGATCCCGCGCAGGTCTGCTACCCCGTCCAGCCCGAGCACGAGGACATGTGCGACGATCACATAGAGGCCGAGATCGACGCCGGCAACCTGCCCGTCGACTACGAGTGGGAGCTTGAGCAGCTGGCCGCATTCTGCTACCCAACGGTCAGCGACGGCTGGGAGGCCCAGTGCGCCGCCTTTGCCGAGGAGATCGCGCCCCCAGGCGCCGTCGGCTCCGTCCTGAGCACGGCCGATCCCTGCACCGGCAACTCGGTCAACAACACCGTATGCTACTATTACGGCAAGTACAAAAAGGAGTGCCTGCCGACCCACACCCACAGCAGCTGCACCATATACGCCCGGATCATCAACAACGGGGGGTATGCCCTCCCGACCTCGGCCCCCGCCGACACCACCCCTCCCACGATCACCGCGCCGGCCGACATCACCCGCACGGTAACCGGCGACAGAGTCACGGTCATCTACATAAACCTGGGGTCGGCCACGGCCTCTGACAACTCGGGAATAGCGCCCACGGTCGCGCACAGCCCCCAGTCGCCGTTCAGGGTGGGCACCACCACCGTCACCTGGACGGCCACCGACGCCGCGGGCAACACCGCCACGGACACCCAGCGCGTCACCGTGATACACAACCGCCCCACCGCCCCCACAAACCCGGCGCCTGCGCCCCCGCCGCCCCCCACATCCATAAACCCCGCCCCGGCGACGATCCCGTCCTCGGGCACAAACCTGTTCTCGGACACCTTCGAGGGCTCGCTCTCAAAGTGGGTCCTGTCGGGCGACGGCAACTGGAGGGCCCACACCTTTGACGAGTCCCACCGCAACGCCCCCCTGTACACCGCGGCGGACCGCGTGGCAGAGTCGGACAACTGCGACAGCACCTGCATCATGACGACCCGCTCGTCGATCGACCTGCGCGGCAAGAGCTGGGCCTATCTCGAGTTTGGACGCTTCATAGACCGCAGCCTTGACAACAACGAGGGCCTCCGCGTGGAGCTGTACAGGGCCGGCATCTGGAACACCGTATACCACTGGACCGACAACGGGGGCCACGACGACGACCGCTGGCACAAAGAGGCCTACAGCCTGTCCTCCCACCTGGGCCGCACCGACCTCAAGATCAGGTTCACGGCCACCTCCAGCTCGCCCTCCGAGGAGGCCGCCGTGAACGACGTCCGGGTCGTGGCGTCCGGCTCCGCCGCGCCCCCCGCCGACACCACCCCGCCCCGGATCACCGCGCCGGCCGATATCATCCGCACCGTCACCAGCAAGACCCCCGCCGCCGTCACCTTGGGCACCCCCACGGCCTCGGACAACTCTGGCACAGCCCCCAAGGTCACAAACAACGCCCCGCCCGCCTTCCCGGTGGGCAGGACCACCACCGTCACCTGGACGGCCACCGACGCCGCCGGCAACACCGCGACCGACACCCAGCGCGTCAAGCTGACCTACCGCGCCCCCGTCCCCGCCGGCGTAAATCCAACCCCCGTCACCGTCCCCTCAACCGGCGCCCCACTGTTCTCGGACACGTTTGACGGGACCCTCTCCTCCAAGTGGACCCTTACGGGCGACGGCGACTGGAGGGCCCACACGTTCGACGAGTCCAACCGCAACCCGCCCCTGTACACCACAACGGACCGCGTAGCCGAGGCCGACAACTGCGATGACACCTGCGTGATGACCACCAGACAGACCATCGACCTGCGCGGCCACACCTGGGCCTACCTCGAGTTTGGTAGGTTTGTCGACCGTAGCATGGACGGCGACGAGGGCCTCAAGATCGAGCTTTACAAGGCCGGCTCTTGGAAGACCATATACCACTGGACGCAGGACAACGGCAACGCCGACGACCGCTGGCACGAGGAGGCCTACAGCCTGTCGGACCACCTGGGCCGCACCGACCTCAAGATCAGGTTCACGGCCACCTCCAGCTCGCCCTCCGAGGAGGCCGCCGTGAACGACGTCCGCATCACGGTCCCCGACACCGTGTCCCCCTCCATCACCGCCCCCGCCGACCTCACCGTCCGGTCCTCATCGCCCAACGGCACGTCCTCTGTCAGCCTCGGCACCCCCACGGCCTCTGACAACTCGGGCACAACCCCAGCCGTCACCGACGACGCGCCCCCCGTCTTCCCGGTTGGCACCACCACCGTCACCTGGACGGCCACCGACGCCGCCGGCAACACCGCGACCGACACCCAGCGAGTCACCGTCACGTACACCGCTCCCACACAGCAGCCGCAGCAGTGCACCGCCGGCGGCAGCAGCGGCGACGAGGGCGGCGCGTCCGGCCAGGGTAGGCCAAACCCGTCCATCGTATGCGCAAGAGACGTCATCTACGGTGGGGACTTGCTACTGCAGTACTTGACCAACGGCACAGACATGAGGAAAGACGGAACTGGAACCGTCACAATCGGCGCGATAAAGGGCAGTAAAGCAGGCATTGTCATGGCGGGTCATGTATTGGAGATATCACAAACATCGCAAATAGACGGATTCAACGCCGTTCACAATTACACCGTGTCAAACTACACATATGACACAAAGCCGTCAAGGGCTCCAATCCACCTAAAACCTGCTTTAATACCAACGGATCCACAAGTGCATGTCTCGTCATCACAGGGGGTGATCAAGAAGGAGAAGGGGGGATCGGTCGATGCCGGCTTTATACCATTGCAATCATCCAGCACGACCGCCGTGGCAAAGGTACGCATGCAAAACTCGTCAACGTTCACGGTGGTGGACGGCCGGCTGGCCGACGTGCCGCAAAACGCAAGGATAAACATATACGGCATACACAACGAGGCGAGCGGGACGCTTGCGTTCAAGAACGTCACCATGCTGGATCATAAATCAGGTGACAGAGTACACACAAACATGGGCGTGGCCCAGTACAAGTCCCAGATGGGAGATAGTGGAGCTCCGGTCATATACCATCACAACAACAAAAACCGTCTGATCGGTCTGCACACGGCTGCAATATGCTCGTTTACCTCGCCATCCGAGGGCCTCAACTACATATACAACTACAGCACGGCGCCCGCCGGCCAACCTCTCAATCAGGCGTTTTCATACGCGTGTGAATCAAAACACTCATTTTCATCAAACAACAATACGCGAACATGGAAGGTGTTCACGGCCTGGGAAAATACAAAAGAGGCACTCAATGTCCGGCTCCCGTAACCGCGTGCTAGGATACGCCCCGGTCACCGGCGCCCTAATAATCGTCATGGTGGTAGTACTTGTCACAAACGTGGAACGTGAACCCGGACGCCGTCTTGCAGATAATACAGAAGGCATACATCTGGCGGACGGGACGTTCATCCCATATGAAAATTTGGGGATCGATTACATGCCATACAGCGAGTTTTTTTCCTTTTATATCCACACACGTGACCATCCAGTCGAGATGGTAGGGAGGATGATCGCGTCATACTATGCGGGAACCAAGGACATCTCCGACAGGGCTGCCGACACGTTTGCATCCGACATGTACAACATACTGCAGATCGATGGCCGCAGCCTGCACGCCGACTATGGTCCGCACGACACCGAATACCTCCGTGCCGCCCTCCTGCACACGAATTCGTGGAGAGCCGGTAGCATCTCCTCTGCACAGCTGCTGGAATCCGTGCGGGAAATCCCGGTAGGACACAGGGTGGACGCCTTTGAAACGGCACTATGGGCCCATGCAGACGATGAAACAGAACACGCGGGGCATGACGGCGATCACCGGTGGCGGTACATGGCGTACGAGGTGTTTGAAGAATACCCGTATGGCAGTCCTGCATTGTACAATGCCTCCCTCCACGGCATCAACACAACAAGGCATGAATTAACCCGGGAAAACGTCGAAGAGATGATCACCACATGCAGTCCGGGATGGCCGCCGTCCCTGCACATGTACAACTTGGAGACGGCATACTCGCCTGGCTCGTGTATTTTGCGTGAACCGTCACTCGGGCCTTCTGAAATACCTTATATCGACCCATGCAATCCCGGCAAATCTTACGGCCTGCCCTACCACGGTCTGGGATGCGCAGATCAGGTCGTGTGTTCCCCCATCGCATCCGGGTATGACGCAGATGCCTTGGTAGCCGACCTAGAACGCCACCGCGAGTGTCACTCGTACAGGCTTGACATAAAGGACAAGACCATGTGTGACAAGCTGCCTACATTGTTCAAGGGGGCTTTTTACCTGCCGTTTTATTATAGTAGTATTGAATATATCGAGAAAAAATTCTGCTAGATTACATCAAACGTACGGTTCGACTGTCTGCTGGAAATAAAAAAATAAAAAAGGAATGTTGGGCCGGTCTCGGTCGCCCCTGCCGTTGTTGTGCTGCACACATACGGTCCGGATCCACTGTGGATCCTGACCCCTTCCGGTCCATTACCACTGCGGATCCGGGCCGGGTTGCGCACGTCTTTTTCTCCCAACCACCACGCGGCCGTCCGGCAGCGAGGCCACGAAGCGCCATCCGCTGGACAGGAACCGCTCGGTCTGGTCGCAGGAGATGACCCGCTGTTCTGGATCTGGTTCAGACCTTGGCGCCGCCTCGTGAGATGCCTGCGCTACTATACCCGGGATCGAAAGTATTGTCACATCTTTTTCGCGTTTTCAAGAAACTTGAAGATGTCTAGGTTTACGGGCGCCGTCCTGAGATATTCCATTATGGCGTCCATCTTTTCCTCGATCGTGTCAAACTCGTACATGTCTTCAAAGGTGGCACGCATGATCGCCCACCACGTCTCGATCGCGCTCAGGTGCGGCGACGCGGTGGGAAACTCAATCACCCGGAGCCTGTCCATGTTCTCCTCCAGCAGCTGCATTACCTCCGCGCTCCTGTGACTCGACGCGCGGTCCATCAGGACGACGGCCTTGCCGAATCTGTTCATCACCCTGGTGAGAAAGTCCACGACGGATGGCGTCTTTGTGTCCGGGCACCTGCACGACATCTTGAGCCTGTCGGCGGTGATCACGCTGTAGATGATCTCCTTGTCGCGGTTGCCCGGGATTGTCCTGATCACCAGCCTGCCGGGCTTGTCATACACGCGCGCCTTGGCATGCCGGTACATGCTGATAATCACCGCGTCGCCGATGCATATATTGAATCCCTCCTTTAGCAGGCGCAGAATCTCGGGCATTGTGCGTTCGTACCACTCGGCGCACTCTTCGGGCGAGGCCGACCGGGCGTGCGTCGTCGTCGCAAGCTTTGGCACCACCTTCATGATCTTTAGCATCCTCTTGACGCTGCTGACGCTGCATCTGGCGCCGTCGGGCTGCTTCTCATGCGGTACGTCCGCGCCTGTGATCTAAATCTGTTTCTACTCGAGGGCCCAAATTTGTGACATTATTTATGAACCCAGATATACTACCTGCCCGAATCGCTTGCCAAACCGTCCATTGATGAGCACATACTCAACCCAATCGATCAGACCGTGATCAGCATGACTGACGGATCCGGCAGCCCCGATCAAGCCGACAACTTTTTGCCAAAACTGCCCAATATAGAGCTGACTAAGAACAACCTTGTAGTATGGACAAATGATGACACTGTACCACATACCATCACCCCGGATCACCGTCATGCTGATCCATACAGCGGCTCGTTTGGATCCGAGGGGGTTGTGATGCCTGGCGAATCATATGAGTTTCTGTTCACGGAAACCACGACCCTGTCCTACCATTGTAGCCCGCACCCGTGGATGAAGGGCACGCTGACCGTCACGCTGTCAAGAGGTTAGAGTGTACGGGCACAGGCCTAGGTATGAGTCCGGTGGGTTTGGGAGATGGCCGTGATTCATGCCTAGCACCCGCTAACTTTACAGAACCGGTTGTGGTCGGATGATTCAGAACGCGGTTATGATCATTGCTTGGAGAACTTTGCTCCAGTACAAACCGCCTTTTTGCATCCTGATCACGAGGCCCAGCAAGAACACAACCTCGAATCCGGTTCTGTTAAGTTGGCGACACCTAGGCATGGCTAGATGTCATCACATACGATCTTGTCCAAAAACAAAAAATTACAAAAAATCATCAAAAAACTGAAGTTTTTACATCACCAAAATTCAGCATATTGAGGATGGCCTAAAGGCATGTGAATACTTTAAGGCGGTAGTTGGAGGCCAGTACTGGTTTATAACAGTCCCGAATCATATGGTGGGTAGTTTAAACAACTTTTGAAGTATGCTTAATATTCTAATCCGTTGAATGATCCGCATGGTTGAATATTAACAGCCGCAGGTTGGTGCGAAGGGGTTTACGTGTCCACATTGCAATACACTCACACAACAGGTTTGGTGTGATATCGCATATGATGATGGAGAACATAGACGGTCATATTCAGAATGTGCGATAGACCGCTGTATTCTATGGAACCAATGCAAGAATGCCTTATTT
>JAHRAJ010000092.1 GCA_020027365.1 Cenarchaeum sp. | reverse complement strand
AGCGAGCCGGCATGCTCACTGTCAAGGGCCTGCAGGATGCAATCCATGCGCGCACAAAGAAACATGTGTGGTACCACGCAAGCAGCATCAAGGTGTTTCTGGGCAGGATGGGGCTGACCGACAAGTACGGTCACGACGCATGCGCGCGCCGCCGGCAGGCCCGAGCGCCGTGCATGGCTTCAGGAACCTGCCCCTGATTTCACGCCTGATCGGCCGGATACAAGCTGTTCGTGGCCGACGCCATGATCGTCAGCATGTACCGCCACCCGAGGGCGCGCCTGTACGGCCCGCTGGGGGTGGAGATCCCGCGGGTGATCACCGGAAGCCGCGCCAAGGGGATCATATACTGGGGGGAGTCCGAGGACGGCGACTGCTTGTATGTCGAATGTCCCGACACGAAGACGCCGTCGGTCATGGCCTTTCTGCAGAAGCTTGTCGACGAGTTTGGCAAGGTGGTCGTGTTGATGGACGGCGCGTCAAGCCACACAAGCAAGGATGTTCAAAAGATGATCGGGAGGATGGGTGGAAGGCTGGTGGTGCTCATCCTGCCCGCCGCGTCGCCCCGGATGAGCGCGATCGAGGGGGTGCGGGCGTGGTGCGGGCGTGGTGCGAGGACCTGCACGATTTTAGATCGATCCGGGAAAAGATGGACGCCATAACCGACC
Organism: Cenarchaeum sp.; assembly: GCA_020027365.1. The sequence goes on along the minus strand of JAHRAJ010000092.1, from coordinate 16,004 downwards.
ATCTGTACAAGCACAGTTTCAACATCAGCGTCATGAAGTCGTTGCTAAGCGGAATGAAATAAGGGAAAAAAATACCGAGCCGCTGTATACGACAATACCTTCTGAGGCTGGCCAAAGACGAGTCTGTGTCATAGATCATGCGTATGATTAACACACAAAGTTTCTGCGGTATTTTGCGGGCGATCTAAACAGGGGCTCTGTTCAATCTGGGCGATCCGGGCAGGCAACTGTCCAAGAGTGATCTGAACGGCCTTCTTTTGATAGGCACGAACCGCCCCTTGGACGGCTTTCTGGGCAACAGAACCGATGGACGGTCACCTTGGAACGGTAATCCACGGATCACCGGGATTGAACATGGCCCCAGCTGACTACAAAACCCCGGCCTGCCGGTCTTCCCGTCCTCCGTGGCGGTATGCGCTGCCATGGTGCCTATGCCGATACCCGGCGTCGTTTGGTGCCAGACGGCCCACCGGATATTCTGCCCAGCTTGTGGGGGGGGGGCGTTTTGAATCAATGTTTATTAGAATTGGACTCGCCATGGTTTGTGTATATGCGGAAAAAGGTGCCGGGAGATGCGCGGGCATACTGTGACGGGCGGGAACGGTCGGCCAACGCATGCGTCGTACATACCGGCGTGCGGGCCGAGGGATCCCGTGCGGGATCATGTCTTGGATTGCGGGCCGGCCGACGGACTGCGGGGTGTTGAGCATGGCAAGAACCAACCTGATCGCGCTGGCACCGTTTGCCCTGAGCATATATTTTGCACTGGCATGGATGCAGAGCCGTACCACGCCCGAGCCTGACGACCTGTTGCTGCTGTGGGGAGTCTGCGCGTTTTTTATCTCGGTTGTCATATTTGCAAAACCAAACAAGCAATCGGACCGTATGCCACGCGACCGCTCATAGCCCGTGATTCGCCAAAGCCGCGCGCGGGGGGGGGAGGTTGCGCGCAGGACGGGGTATGGATGCAAAAGAAGGAGATGATGAAGAAGAAGAAGCGGGCAAAAATGGACGTGGAAAGGGCGCGGAGGCAGTCCCGGCGGCGCGGCACATGCACGCACCGTCGTCTGGGAATTCTGCAATTGCCGGATCGCCGTTCTGCATGCCGATGGCCGGTTGTCCGTGTTCCAAAAGGCGGCAGAGACGCCGCGATGCCAAGGGCCGTAGCGTGACCGCACCTGCGTTGACGACGCTTCTACTCGCCCTTTGTCTTGCCGGCAATCGACGGGTCATCCGCCGGCCTGATCTTCTAGGTTATATGTGCGGGAGGCAAGGAAGTTTCATGGGACGTGCGGTACGCTATTGCATGCACGCAAAAGGCGGCGGCGTGTACGTGCCGGGCGGCGGTCTGGCGCGTGAGTGCCGCAGACGGGGGGGCATGTGGGAGGCAACGGTGCCGGCTACCGCGGCATCCGCATTCGCCGCCACCGCCACCGCATCCGCCGGCCCCGGGGGTGGCTGGACGCAATGAGGCGCAGGACTGCGGCAGTGCTTGGATGCGCCGCCGTGGTGGCCGCCGGCATGATCGCGGCAGGCGCCGCCGCGTCCGGATCCGGCGACCGCCTTGACGTGGGGGCGGCCGCCGGGTTTTACCGCCATCTGATCCTGGGGGCGGCCGATTATGCGGGTGCCGTCGGCGGTGCCGTCCTGGCGGGCGTGTTGCAGGATCCTGCGGGGGGCATGGGTGGAGGCGGCCGCGGCGGTACCGCAGGACAGGGCGTGCCGGCAGGCGGCGGTGCGGCTTGGACGGAGGCGGGATCCGCGGTGCCAGACACTGGCGGCGGCGGCCCGGACGGCGCGGCAGGCTTCCATCCCGCGTCCGGGCCGGTACCCGCCCAAGGCGGCCGTGATGTGACTGCCCCCGCCCAAGGCGGCCGTGATGTGACTGCCCCCGCCCCCGCCCAACCTCCAGCTACAGAGCGGGCCCCGCCATCGGGCGGCGGCGGCACAATCCACATAGACTGCGGCGGCGATCCCGGCATGGAGGGCGTGGTGGACGCGGCGGCAGCCATGTGGAGCGGTGCCAACCCCGGGCTGTCGTTTGAGGTGTGCACGGGGCGAGACGGACCGGATTCGATACACATTACATACCACGATGTACTGGGCGGCAAAAAGGCCGCCGGGCTGATGACCGTCGTCGAGGGGTATGCCCCGTCCCGGAGCGGGTACGTCATACAGGGATATGCCGTGGGGCAGATGGGCGGGTACGACGGCGGCACGCGGGGCATGATGGACATCGAGGTGGGACACGTGGGGTGCGACGGGCTGTGGAGGCGGTACAGCGATGCAAGCCTGACAAACACGATCGCGCACGAGATTGGGCATTATCTGGGGATTGGCCATACCGCCGACAGGGGATCGCTGATGTACGGCGAGGACGACGCACTGCCCATCCTTGAGACATTTGGGTATGCGGTTCCGGCGCCGGAGGGGGGAGGCGTGGGCGGCGACACGCCGATCACCCGCGAGGGGCTCAGGCTGGAGGCGCGCATAGCCGAGATGAGGGGCGAGGTCGACAGGCTCCGGGCGGAGATTGGGGCGATGGACGCGTCCACGAAGGCGGGGTTTGCGATGTACGACGGCATGATGGCCAGAATAGATCGGATGTACGACAATCCCGTGCCAAGCCGCGAATACGAGGCGTACCTTGCCGACTTTGAGGGGGCAGAGGACGTCCGAAGGCGGTACAACGGGGTAGTGGGGGAGCGCAACGCACTCAACGACGCCGCAAACGGGATGGTGGACGAGCTGAACCGGGCGGTTGACCGGTTCAACTGCGTTGAAAACGCCCAGTAGATCGGCGCGCCGGCGGCGACACGCAATGCCGCTGTCCGGCTGCGGGGAGGGGGGGGGCGGTATGCCGCCCCGCATGTCACGGCGGACGGGCGGCAAAGGCACGCAGGAACGCACACGCGCGCGGGCCGACGCCCCGGGCCTGCGCAAATGGGAATCGTGACGTTGGCCGTACGGGCCTACCGCCGCGAATCTACGATCAACATGCGCGTCGGGCGGTGCGCGGGCAGGCGGCCCGCCTGGACGCGGCGCCGGCGGCCGTTGGTGTTCCCAATCTATTTTTAACGGCCCTGCCCCGTGTCCCGTGTTGCGGCACGGGTCTGCAGGCGTTGTGCCTGCGCTTGCGGTGTTTTTGGCGGCGGCGCCGCCGCCGGCGGGGGACGCGGCCGGATCGTGGCGGGACAAGGGGGGCCAAACCGCATGAGCGCCGCCGGGACCGCATACGCACTAGTCGTGTTTTTCTGCCTGGCCGCCGGGGTGCTCTTGATCTTCGTGGACGGGGCCATGCTGTGGTCGGTCGGACTGTTTCTACTCGGGGTAGTCATGCTGGTGGTCTGGATTATCTGGAGCATATCGGTCTGGGCCGACGACAAGCTGGACGGGCGCCTGTGACGCCGTGCCGGACGCGGGCCGTGGCCGCGGCGTGCGCGGATTGGCATGTCATGCCGGCAGGCGTCAAAAACGCGGACCGCGGGGGCGGGGGGTGGTGGTGGTCCGGAGACACGGCGCCGTCGCGGTGGACGGCTATGACAGCGGCAATCCTCCGGCAGCCCCCTCGCCCTCCCGCACCAGCCTGTTCTTCCACCTGATGTACCGCGCGTCAGGCCTGTACCTCGCGTTTTCATCAACGCGTATCTCCGGCTGGATCAGTCCCACCCATGACCGGACCGCGCGGACGGTCTGGTCCCTTAGGCGGTCGGATACCTCGATGCCCAGGTCCTCGCCTACGGTTATCGAGCCGCGCTCAAAGGCAATGTCGCACAGCTTGCACAGCAGCAGCCCGTTGACCGGGTTCATGGCGTTGGCCGCCTCCTCCACCCTCATCACGGAGTACGGCACGATGTGCGCGCCCGTCATGTACTCTGTCAGGCGGAACCCGCAAAAGACGCACCTGCCATACTCGCGCAGCAGCTCTGCGCGAAAGGCGCGCTGCTTGTACCTGACGTACACCGTGGACTGCTCGCCGCTTGCGTGATAGTCGCGGTTCCTCATCTCCGCTGCAAACCTGTCGCGTGCAAACCGTGCAAGCCGCGTCTTGTCCAGCCGCCATACGCCCATGCCGGTGCTGCCGCCCTTGACCCTGCGCCAGTCTATCAGGATTCCACTTTTTCTCAGGTTGGCCACCTCGTTTGCGACCGCCTTGTACAGCGGGTTTCTGCCCTTGTCCGTGCCATAGTCGTCAATCCTCCGGCCCAGCGATCCTGCCACATAGTCGTCTAGCATCGCCTTGTTGTGCCATATCGGTGCGTGCTGTAACTCCCGGTTTGCCTGATCTCCCTGTGATGTCCCCTTGCCACCCTCTTGAATCTGCGGGATGGTGCGGCCTATCTGGTTGAGATACTCCCATACGTGGACCTCGAGGCCGTTGAACTCTGGATTCTTCTTGTACTTGTGCAGGGGAGGGGGAGGCATCACACCGCGGCGGTGCCCGGACATCATAAATGATTGCCCTGCGTTGCTGCAAGACGCCCGCGGCCGGATCCGCCCGTCCCGGCATCCGCCGACACGGCGGCGGCGGCGGCGGCAACATCGGTGACGGCATGGCGGCAGGGGGCGCCCTTACCGGTTGTCCGGCCTTGCCTCTCCGATGCCCGCAGACTCGTCCTTTTTCCTAAACTCCCGGTACTCGCCTATCGCCGAGCCGCAGCTCTTGCAGGCATACTGCCCCCTCTCGACCAGGACCAGGTTGTCTGCGACCTCTTCGTTGGGACTCTCCTCGACGTTGACCCGCGGCGGGCCCTCAAACCCTGCATCGCATTCGTTGCAGTGGTGGGCCGTAATCCTGCCGGGTGCAACCTTTCCGACCGGCGCCAAGAACAGCTTGCCGACCCCCAGATCGGCCTTTTTGACTTCCTCGTCCGTGAGCGTTGCCTCCACGTACCCGCCCGAGCCGTGCAACCTCTTTGCCTCGCCGCCGCCTGCCATGCCGTCTTGCGTGTACGCGGCCTAAAAAACGTGGCGTGCGCCACCTGCCGCAATCACGGGCCAAGGCGGCGTCTGCATGCGGCGCGCATGTCTTGCGGCCTGTACATCCGTCCGATGGACTCGTGCCATCGCCGCCTCCTCTGCTGCTTAAATACGGATTCGGCTATGATTTGCAGGAAAACATGCCGTACGAGGAGGTATACCTGCAGAGGATGGAACAAGACGATGCCCCGGTAGGAGGGCGCAGGGGCAGGTCCAAGAGGCAGGAAAGGCGGGTCTAGCCGCCGGGCTTTTTGGATGAGCCACCTTCGTTGCCGTCGCTGCCTGCGTCCCCGCCGTCCTTGCCGTCACGGTCTCCACCAGGCCCGTCTCCACCGTCACGGTCTCCACCGGGCCCGACCATGTCCTCGGGCCTGACCTTTTGATCCCACTCCCCGCGCACCCCGGCCACCAGGCACGCGACCCCGGTGCCCACTAGCCCGAGCACCAGCGCAAAAAACAGCGCCCTGTCAACCGCCTGTCCGCCGCAGTCTACCTCCTCTGGCGGCCCGTCCTCGTGGTACCGGTGGCACACCCCAAACTCGCTTGCCTCCATGGCCGCCGGATCCGCATGCGTCGAACCAAGCACGCCCAGCACCAAAAACCCGGCAAATATGGTGGCAATCCCGACAAGCGTAAACCGGGTGTCGCTCATGCGCACCCGGGCGCGCCCGGCATATTTACACTTTGGTTCGGGCGGCGTCCTGCAACCGTCGATTGGGGCTCTCCGATCCGGCGGTGACGGCGACGTCGGCGGCCGTACCGGGCACAGACGACCGACCGCGTTGGCCTGCGCGTGCCCGTGTGTCGTAGGGCAGTTGCCACCGTGGCCGCTTGGACGGTGTGTGGCGGCACCGGGTGCGCCGCCGCCGTTGCCGGCTAGCCGTTCATACGCGCCGGGCGGATGCACGGGATCCTACGACCTGCATGCAGGTCGTATGGCAAAGCGTGCATGTCATGCCGCAGGCAACAACAAAGGGCACCCCCGCCCCGCCATCCTTCTTGGGCGGATGCCGCATGGCCATCTGGCGGCACGCGCAGTGTCGCCGGCCGGCCGGCCGCCCGTTTGGATGTGCGGCACGGATCCGCGAGATCAAATCCGGCCACCCGACTCGATCAGCGACCTTAGGTTTCCAAGAGACGCAGAGTACAGCCCCTGCATCGACTCGACAAACCTCCCAAACTCGCCGGACGTCATCCTCTTGCTGCTCATGTGCGACTGCCAGGTAATCCTGGCCGATCCGCCCGACGCTCCGGCGTCCCCTACCGATATGGTCGCCACATACGCCCGGAGCAGCGGCAGGCCCGATACGGCCACGTACGAAAACGACTCGCCGTCCCTCCATGCCACCACGTGCTCCTCTATGACGGTGCCGTCCCCGAACACGACGTCGCGCACCGCGCCCACCCCCCGCCTCCGACCCCCCGGCCCCGGCCTGCACTCCTTGACGCCCTCTACCCACCGGGGCAGCGCCATTATCTTGGATACTGCCCCCCACGCCTCCCCCTTGGACGCCCTGACCGTCACGGATCTCCTGAGCGTGTACGCATGAAACGTGCCGCCTTTGCCGCCTGCTACCGCCCGAGCCACGTCCCGCGTGGCCGTGCCTACTATAATAATCTGCAACCGTCTAAAACATTTAATCCCCTGCGGCCGCAACACATGCATGGTATTCGGATGGGGGCGCAAAAAGGGGGGGGTCCAAAATGCGGGACGCTACGGGTGGAGCGGCGGCTCGGCTTCGCGCAATCCCGCCGGCGAACCGGCCGCCGGTGCGGCATCCCCCGCCCCTGACACCAGGACGGTCTCCACCGGCGACATCCGATCCATACTGGATGCCGCCACCGCCGAGCAGTCCTCCGCCCTTGTCGGCCAGATCCGGAGGATCCGCGGCCCCGTGACAGACCACATAGCGGCCCTGCTTGCCATCGCGGTCGACCTTGAACGGGACGAGCTGGACACGGACGACATTGACACCAACATCGCCACCATCGTGCGCCGCGGCAAAAAGCAGGTGCTTGACATCATCAACAAAGAGTCCAAGAAGAGGCTGCCCGAGATCAACTCCGTCGGGGACGCCCGCCAGTTCCACCGGCTCGCGTCGCAGACGCTTGCAAAGATTGGAGACATACTGGGAAAGCAGACTCGGGTCATCCACATCTTTGCCAAAAAGTATGCGGGGCGCCTAAAGGAGATACTGGCCCGGTTCAAGGACGACATGGAGCGCTCGGGCCGCCTGCTTGACGGGTATGCGCTATTTGAGCGCGAGCGCGACTCCGCCTCGGGACTGCTTGACACGCTGTCAGCAGAGGCCGAGTCGGCCCGCGCCATCTCCGGCAAGGTGGCCTCACTGCGCGAATCCGTCGGCACAAGCCGTGCGCTGCTTGGGTCGCTGGAGGACAGCATCCGCAGGTTCCAAGAGTCGCCCGTATATGCAAAGCACACCGAGATCCGGGGGATGCTTGGGTTGCTGGGGGAGAAAAAGGCGCGGATTGAAAAGCAGATCAACGGCCGGACCATCCTGATCTCGCGGCCCGTCTCAAAGTACGGGTATGCCTCGTCCCTGGACCGCGAGGGGCGCGCGCTGGTCTCAAAGTTCCTGTCATCCCCGTTTGAGGTGTTTCTTCCGGAAAACCGCCCCGCGGTGGCGGGAATCCTCGAGAACATCAAAAAGGAGATCTCGCTGGGCCACCTGTCCGTCAAGGAGCCCCAAAAGGTGGCCGGACACATAGACGACATCATAGCCGCGGTCGACGGCTTTGTCGAGTCTGTCGGCTCTGTACTGGCAGAGCAGGGGCGGCTGCAAGCGCAGCTGAAGGATCTTGACGTGGGCGAGCTGGACGGGTACAAGCGCAGGCAGGAAAAGGCGAGGCAGGACATCGAGTTTTCCGAGTCCCGGGCCGCCGAGCTGGAGGCGGAGGCAGCCGCGCTTGCGTCGCGCAGGCCCGCGCACGTGGCAGAGCTAGAGTCTGCGCTCAACAGGATGGCTGCCGGGGGCCCCACCAGGTACGCGGTTGCGGACGGCGGGCCATGACCCGGGACGCGGCGGCGGCGGCGGCGGCGAGGTGCCCCCCATGATCCTGTGGCGCAAGTCGGAAAAGTTTGAGCGCAGGGTGACGTTCACCGCAGGGTCGCGCGACGGAATCCTCTCGTTTTGCAAGATGGGCCACCCCAACGAGTCCATACTGATCCTCAAGGGCCGGTCAAAGAACGGCAACGTGATGGTGGACGGTTTGGTCATACCCCCGTTTTCGGAGACGGGGACCACCTTTGCGGGGTTTCCCCACACGTTCCTGCCGCTTGACACGTCGTACGTGGGGGTGATGCACTCGCACCCCACGGGCACCGCCGATCCGTCACTTGAGGATCTGCAAAACTTTTACGGGCTTGTGTCGGTCATAGTGCAGTCGCCCTACGAGGATGCAGACATCTTTGCATGGGACCGCGACGGCACCGCCGTTCCTGTCATCCTGCCCGATAGGGGCGGCGGTGACGGCGGTGACGGCGGTGACGGCGGTGACGGCGAGCGGAGTGGCTGACGGCCGATTTCCTAGCGGCGAACTTTCAGAGATTTGCCACTACGACTTGCCTAGTCATTTCGCCCCCTGGGTGGCGCTGGCCTGCACATCTTGATCCGACCGACTTTTGGATGTCTGGCTGACGATCCGGCTGGATTCTGCATGTGCCACTTACATCGCCGCCCGCCCTGTGCAGGCACCGGTGCACGCTATGCCGCGGGCTAGGGCGCCTTGATGGCGACGGCCCCCCGTTGGCGGCAGGCACACGCGAGGCCTGCGGCCGTCCGGCATGGATGCCGGCCTGTTCGATCCGCCGGAGGCACACGTGGGTTGGACGATGCCGTCTCCTGGCCACCACCGCGCCGTTGTCCTTGCAGGATCACCGGTCCGGCGCCTTGCATGCGTACTGTTTGCCCATTCCTTCATCTTGAATCCCTGATCGGCACACACCTGCGGCAGGATGTGATCATGCGCGGATCCGTATGGGATTATACGACACGGTCGTGTTTTTTTTTGGTCCAAAGCCTCTCATGCCCTCGGGCGTGAGTTTGGCCTGTTCCAACATGCGTCTTGATTTCTCACCGGGCGCCTGCAACGTGCAGTATTTCATGTCTTGGACCGCGTCCCACATGTGTCGGCCACCGCCGTTACGCGATCCGTGAACAGCCGGCGGCACGTAACGGGATTGTCGCCTGGATCATGCTTTGCCTTGTGTGGCCCGCCACGTTTGTGGTGCAGCGTGTCCGCCTCCCGTCGTCGCGTGCCTGTGATGGCGGCGGCGGCGGTGTGAAAAGGGCGGTGCCGGCCGTATTTGTGGCCAAAAACGCCCCTGCACCAGAGGTTCTGTAAAGTTACCGGGGCCTAGGCACGAATTAGCGATCAATAGTCCTTTAAATACTAGTTTTGTGTGTTATTAAGTCAAGACTACTCTTTATACATTTCAAGTTCTAAAACATTTGCATTAACATCAAACGACTCTCGAATTTGTTTATTATATTCAAGCATAGTTTGTTGTTTGCTGGGCTGATAGTGAATGTTTTTTAAAAATATTAATTCAACCACATGATTTGTATAATCTGCAAGTATGATATTATTTCCATTATTACTCATAACAACATTTCTACTTTTATTTTGTGTTATTTTTGCATGGTTATATCCATCAATATATGTCATATTTTTCCAATCATCAAGTAGTTTGAAATGATGTTTGCCTTCAGCCCAAGATAAAGGAACAACATGATGTAACTCAAATCCATCTTTACGATCAACATCGTGTTTTTTAAAATACAGGTCTTGTTCACTTTTTGATCGAATTAATTTTTTAGCATGGAATTTGTTTTTGCCTATTTTCGTTCTTAACGTAAGTTTGGTGTTATTGTGGTCAACTTCGAAGTATATAGTTTGTCCCAGTAATTTAAAGACCTGTTGACTTGCATTAAGCCAATTATGATAGTCTTTACATTTTGTTTTATTAATTTTTGTATTTGGAGTCATTTCTTTTTTAATTGCGTGAATTACAGATTTTCGTTGTAAAGATGTAAGTAACCTATATTTTTTAATCAGGTCAATTATTTCAGGAATGTTTTTAGAAAATGATCTATCCGGTAAAAATGCTGTCATAAAAAACACATACTCATTAATATCAATGGTGTTAATGTCAGGAGTATTCCGTATAATGTCTATAAACATGCTGATTTGTCCACCTAATAATTGGTCTAAACACCGTGTGAATATAAAATATCTATCAAACAAGTTTGATTTTATAAATTTCATGCCAAATTCACTTAAAGAAACAAATTTAACAGGTTTACGTTTATACGGATCAATTTTATTTTTATTTACATCATATCTCTCAATTAATAACATTCGATGAAAATCTAGAAATAAATTCTTCCGCATAGGATCCGGCGAACCAATTCTGGTTTTTTCTTTACATTCTTCACAAAACTTTGTATAATTTACTTCATCTGGATTAACCTTAATTCTTTTTGATAAATCAGTTGTCCGTATTGGTAGAAGACTCCGTTGTGGTGCATATTCATCCAAAAGAGTTAGTATTACAAAAACATCATCTAATGTATATCGATTATGTTGTGATGGTGCAGTTCCCCTATAGTTATCATCTTCTATTCTTTCTGCAATATACAATAATGCTTTATTTTCAGGTGAAACATCTAAAAATTTATGCATTATAGTCATTGCACAAATACCCCTGTTTTTACACGTTTGCGTGCGGCACGTACATAATTCTTATTTATATCACATCCAATAAAATTTCTTTCTAAATTTTTACATACAAATGCGGTTGTTCCAGAACCCACAAAACAATCTAAAACTAGGTCGTTTTTACGGCTACTCGCCATCACAATTCTCTCAATTATATCAACTGGTTTGACGGTTTTATGTGGAAGTTTTTTTGTTTTTCCATTGATTTTATTTTTATGCCGCTCACTTGACATATGCCACACCTCTCCACATAACCGACCTCGAGGGTCAGGATACCATCTTTTTCCATTTTTTAATATGCCCTTTGTTTTTGCATGACTTATCCGTTCCGTGGATTCATATGGAACTCGTATGCCATCATAGTTAAACACATGTTTGTTATTATTGGTAAAAAACAATATCGTTTCCTGTCCATTCCCATATCGTCGTTTTGTGTAAGATAGGCCATCACGTTTGTCCCATGTAATCCAGTTTTGGAAGATCAGGTTTTTTTCAACCAAGTGTTGTAGAATGTATGCGGCATTAAACGGGGTATTAAATACATAGAGGCTTGCATTTTTCTTCAATTTTGGAATCAACCCATCCAGCCACATATATGTAAATTCCAAGAAAGATTCGAACGATGGGAATGAATCCCAACTATCAATTCCTAAATTATAGGGCGGATCCACTATAGCTAGGGACACACTATGATTATCAACCGTTTTTAGAAATTTCATGCAATCCATATGGTGTATGTTGATCATTATACTAATGCCTCCTTCAACTTCTTTACTATGCATGGCTTATAAGTCCTCATTACTTCATATCCAACATATTTTCTATTAAGCATTTTGGCCACTTTGAGAGTAGTTCCAGAGCCTGCAAATGGATCCAATACGAGATCACCAGCAAACGTGAAAAGACGTATGCATCTATATGGAATTTCCTCCGGCATTATTGCTGGATGCTTGCCGAACGCACTATCTCCCTTATTAGGAATCGGGATGTCCCATATCTGTTTTGTATATTTAACCCATTCTTTTTGTGATAATTTGCTTTTGGCCTTACATGTTTTTGAGATGTGATTATCAGACTTACCATCCTTAACATACACGGATACAAATTCGATTGTATTTTGTGCGTAGAAATTGCGTGGGTAAGGATAACTCCCAAACATTAGTTTTTTTGACGAGTTTGTTCTATTCCATATGTAAATATCCATTAAAAATAGACCGGTATTTCTCAATATAGAATTTTGGATCTCAGAATTTATATCAAATACATGTCGATTAAAATGGGTATTACATTCTTTTTTCAACATCGGCATAATGGGTACGTTAATTATGAGTTTTCCATTCGGACGAAGAACTCGTTCAGACTCTTTCCATACTCTCAATAACTCTGCTATATACACATCAAACTTGGAAATATCTCCTATTTGTGATTTGTTTTTTTTAGAACTTTTGCGTTTTTGATAGCCATCAAGTGAATAATCCTTTATTGAAAAATATGGAGGACTGGTTATCACACAATGAACGGAATCATCAGGTAACTCTTTCATATGCCTAGAATCACTATAATACACACAATCAGTTTTGAATACTGCGTTTTTGGAATGTTTAAGACGCATTGCGGACATGTTATTTCACCCTGCTTCGTGATTTAGCCGTAACTGCTTTGAATATAATTTGTTTTCCATTTATTTCAAATAATATATTTGTAGGGTTTTTCATTACTTTGTCAACAGGTTTTGGTATACGGACGTACCTACTACCCTTACCGTCATCAACAACGTTCATAATGAATACTACTTCACAATTCTTCCATCTTGGCATATCGTTATTAGGAGTGTCTAGTATATATTATTATTTATACGCTCGGATCTCCAAAACTAATATATATCCGATCGGATATTATATATACATGAATGAGCGATCAAAACAAGGCAAAGCCTTGTTAGACGGGGATGGTATGATACGCCAAGATGGGGTCGGTAGTTTTACCGTGAGATCAGAGAATGAGTGCGGTAAGTTATACAGGGTGGTCCGAACCGGCTCTGGCCTTGAATGCGAGTGCGATGACCATAAGAAGCGTGGATCAGACTGCAAGCATATTAAGGCCGTCCTGATGTTCTCCTGTCGTAACATGGGGTATCACAACGAGTCATTTCGCATTATGGATCGCGTAAAGCGTGGTGTGTGTGCCTATTGCGACTCGGGAAATGTAATTAAAAAGGGTGTCAGGAAGAACCGTACCGGCACCGTGAACCGACTCTTATGCAAGGACTGCGGCAGAAAGTACAGCGACAACATAGGATTTCGCAAGATGAGATACACGCCTGATGTGATAACCCGGGCAATCCAGTCATATTTCTCCAAGATGTCCACGCGGCGCATAGCGCATGAGAACGCCATCTTGGGTATCAAGGTCAGCCACATGACCGTATACAACTGGGTTTCAAGGTTTTCCGGGCTTGTGGCAGACTATCTCAACGACATCGTACCTCGCACGACAAACCGCAACATGGTAAGGGCTGACGAGGTGTACACAAAGTTTTCCGGCCAGATGCACTACCTGTTTGCCAGCATGGATGATGACACTAGGTTCTGGCTTGCGGGCGAGGTGGCAGACTCCAAGTTCCAGCACGATGCCGACAACCTCTTGAAAATGACTAGAAAGAAGATCGGAAACAGATCGCCGACCCACTTTACCACCGACGACCTTCACGCATACAAGGTGTCCGCAAGGCGCGTCTTCGGCCCGAGAACAAACCACATCTCGGGGGCGGCCCTGCACAGCAAGCGCAGGAACAGGCTGGGTGACACTACAAACGCAAAGTACCATCCCAGTAACAACAAGATGGAGAGGCTCAACGGCGAGTTTCGTGACTGGGAGCAGACCAGGCGCGGCCTCAAAAAGCCAGACACGCCTTTGATTCCAGGGTTCATAAACTACTACAACTATGCAAAGCCGCATGGTGCGTTGAATCTCAAGACCCCGGCCGAGGCGGCCCTGATTGAGATCGAGGGGGACAACAAGTGGGTCACAATGATTCAAAACGCGGCCCTGCACAAGCTCCACAACTGAGAGAATTTTTTCTCAGTCAAAAACCGCCTTTTTATACCCTTAATTGCGATCTAGATTCCGGGGTCAGGCCCCGACAACTTTACAGAACCGCACCAGACAAACTTTATAAGGTTTTTTGGTACGGCGTTGTATGTGTTAAACTACAAGGGCTATATCTTTTTCCTGTTTGCATCGCTTGCAGTCAGCCTCGGGCTGCAGATGGTACTCCCGTTTCCCTACGGACTGGCCGCCGCGCTTGCGATATTCATACTTCTGCCGATGTTCCTGAGGCGCCGGTACATGAGGCGGATGCGGGGGTATGGCGGATCCGACTCTGGGGCAGGCGGAGGCTTTTTCGGGATGGGCCAGGGTATTGGAGGCGGCGGTAGCGGCGGCGGCGGCGGCGTAAAGTACGTCTGCCTCGTGTGCAACCACCGGTACAAGGGGGGCTCGTGCCCGCGGTGCGGCTCCAAGATGAAGAGGGCCGACTTTTAGCGTGCGTGCTTGATATGTCCCTTGAATCGCTTCGCCAAAAGGTAGTCTTTCAAAACAGCATCGACGTGTGGATTGCGCTTGCCGGCGAAAAGTCCGTGGGGTGGAACGACGTTGACGGCTACAAGCGGTTTGTCGCGTACCTGCTGGAAAACGGACTCAGCCTCAAGGCGTTTACGCTGTGCGCCCACGAGGCGGGTGCCACCGAGCAGGAAAAGACAGAGTTTGTCGAGAGGCTGGCCGGCCAAAAGGAAGCAGACCCAAACGCGGCCACGTACACAATCCGGCTGACGGACGCGGCCATTCAGACTATACGCGGGTTTGAGCCGTAGCGCCAGCGGCTGTTGCTGTTGTTGCCACCGCGACGCAGCTACCGCCGCCCGCTCTTCTTGTACCTCGGATCTGCCACAGAGTCCAGCGCGTTTCCGATGAACACAAAGGCCAGGCCGGTCAGCGCGATCATGGCTCCGGGGGGAAGGATCCACCACCACAGCCCCCGGGCCGCCGCCCCGTACGCGCCGGCGTCGTGCAGCATGTGGCCCCACGTCGGGTACGACGGATCGCCCAGGCCCAAAAAGCTCAGCCCGGCCTCCGTGGTGATGGCGGCCGGCACCGAGATTGCCACGCTTGCAAACGCGTACGGCAGCAGCTGCGGCAGCATGTGCTTTACAATAATCCTCGCGTCGCTCTGGCCCATCATCCGGGCCGCCTCGACGTACCCGCGCGTCCGGAGCTGGAGTGCCATGCTCCGCGATACCTTGGCTATGCCGACCCAGCCAAACATCATCAGAAACCCGACCATGACGAATATGCTGCTGCTGATGGTGACCGCAAGTATTATCAGGAATGGCAGCGCCGGCAGCGCGTACACCACGTCGTTGAGCCTCATCATGGCCTCGTCGGCGGCCCCGCCCCTGAATCCGGCGTACACGCCGTACAGCAGCCCGGCGGCCACAGAGCCGGCCGACACCGCTATGCCGATGAACAGTGCCAAAGGCGTGCCCCACAGCAGCCCTGCCGCCAGGTCGCGCCTGAGCTCGTCGGTCCCCATCATGCCAAACGCCCTTCCTCCGACCACCAGCTGCGAGTCCACCACGTCCACCGCGCCCGGCCCGATGATGTCGACCTCTAGGACGTACCGCCCCTTGAGGGTGCCGCCACCGTCGGTGCGCGAAAACATGGTTTCCTCGGCGGACAGGCGCGCAATGTCAAAGTCGTACAGCCCCGCCGAGTGGAGCAACATGTTCTTTTTGACCAGCGAGTCTGCCGAAAACACGCGCTCCCGGTGGACAGACCCGGATCCGGCATGTGGCAGGGACGATGTCAGCAGTACAAGCGAGGTCCCGTCGGGGCGCTCCAGCCTCATCTGGATCAGGGGACTCGAGTCGTACCGTGCGTGCAGGTCGTATACGAGCCCGCTTGGGTATCCGTCGTATTCAAAGGCAAACGGGTACCGCAGGGTGGCAGATGCCATGCCGGAGGAGGAGGAGGAGGAGGAGGGGGAGGCGACCTGCGCCGTCCCTGCCAGTGGGCCGGGTTTGTGCCCCCTGACGATGATGTGCTCGGGGACGCCGCCCCCTGCAAACAGGTTTGCCCACGCCGGCATGGCGGACTTTGGATGCGATATCCACTCGGCGGGGTTGTTCCACCCGGCCATGGTCTCGGCCGGCACCGCGATCACGGCCGCCGCCGACACGGCCGCCAGCACCGCCAGGATGCCTACCCCCGCCGCGCAAGTTTTT
>JAHRAJ010000039.1 GCA_020027365.1 Cenarchaeum sp. | reverse complement strand
CTCTGCATCTCCTGCAGCAGCAGCTTGAACGCGTATGCCACCGACACCGACGACACCTTTGCCTTGTCGCCGCACACCCTGCACACGTACTTGCGCAGCTTTACGTCGTGGTACGCCACCAGCCCGCACCTCTCGCAGACGTACACGTCGGACTTGTCGGACTCGTCCAGCAGCCTGTCCTTTAGGATCATGGACGCGCCGTACGCGATGAGGCAGTCGCGCTCCATCTCCCCGAACCGCAGGCCGCCGCCGCGCGCCCTGCCCTCGGTGGGCTGCTTGGTGAGCATCTGCACCTGCCCGCGCGCCCTGGCGTGTATCTTGTCTGCCACCATGTGGTGCAGCTTTTGATAGTAGACGACCCCCGTGAACACCTCCACCGGGAACCGCTTGCCGGTCCTGCCGTCATACATGACCTCCTTGCCCGAATACTCAAACCCGTGGGCGTCCATGACCTGCCTGACCTCGTCCATCTTTTCGCCCACGAATGCAGAGCCGTCAAACTTGCTGCCGCGCAGCGCCGCGGCCTTGCCGCATACGGACTCCATGAACATCCCGACGGTCATCCTAGAGGGGAACGCGTGCGGGTTGATCAGGATGTCGGGGGATATCCCGTCCGGGGTGTACGGCAGGTCCTCGCTCTTTGCCAGTATTCCCAGCACGCCCTTTTGCCCGTGCCTGGACGCAAACTTGTCGCCAATCTCGGGAATCCTCATGTCCCTGACGCGTATCTTGTACATCCTGCCGCCCTCGTTTGACTGCGTCATCACCACCGTGTCCACCACCCCGGTCTCCGACGGCCTCACCCCGATCGAGGTGTCGCGGCGGTACGGCCCCGAGTCAAACTCGCGGTACTCCTCCATGAACCGCGGCGGGCTGGTCTTGCCGATCAGTATGTCGCCGCCCAGGACCGTGGACTCTGTCGCGATGACGCCGTCCTCCTCCAGCAGGCGGTACGCCTTGTCGCCCTTGTAGCCGCGTATGTTGTCATCGCCGTTTGGAATCTCAAAGTTGTCGCGCATCCCCCCCGGATACTGCTTGGCCTCTGCATCGTAAATCCTGTAAAAGAAGGTCCTGCCCAGCCCGCGGTCCACGGACGCCTTGCTCAGCACGATGGCGTCCTCGATGTTGTACCCGTCGAATGGGAGCACGGCCACCACGCAGTTCTGCCCCGCCGGCCTGTCCTCCAGCCCAAGCAGGTTCATCGCCTTTGTGTTGACGATCGGGGTCTGCGGGTACAGCATCAGGTGCTGGCGCACATACGTGCTGGTGTTCATCATCGGCGTGGAGAATCCCAGGCTCTGCTTTGCCATGGCCGACTCGTAGGTGTTCCGGGGCGACTGGTTGTGCTCCGGGTACGGGATTATCGACGCGCCGGCGCCCAGAATGGCGGGGGGGAATATCTCCAGGTGGGTGTGG
The DNA here is from genome assembly GCA_020027365.1 of Cenarchaeum sp. The sequence continues at coordinate 2,552 of JAHRAJ010000039.1, read as the reverse complement.
CCTCCCCCGGTGTCCTTTTCGTCCAGCGTGACATAGCAGTTTTCCTCCTCGTTGGCGTCGACAAGCTCGATAATCCCCATCCGGAGCAGGTCGTTCCACGAGATTAGCTTTTTGGATATCTTGTCAAGCAGCTCCGGCGTAAGCAGCGACCGCCCCTCCCGTATGACGATGAGCGGGCGCAGCACCCTCCCGGCGTTGCAGTTTATGTAAATCCTCTTGGTGGATCCGGCCTGCTCTGATTTGTGGAACGACACGCCCACGTGCGCGTGGATCTTGGAGTTTCTCCGCAGCTCGCGCAGCGAGTCGGCAAGCTGCGCCCCGTCGCGGTAGTACCCGATGAGCCGCCCGTCCACAAAGACGCGCGTGCCGTCGGTCTTTACGTCCTCCTTTGCCTCCAAGAACGGGACGGACCCAAGCTCGTACAGCTTTTCCACAATCTCGGGGGACGGCACGTTCACCGATATTATGGCCGACAGCGCCAGGTTCTTGACCAGCCCGCAGTTGGAGCCCTCGGGGGTCTCGCTGGGGCAGATCCTCCCAAAGTGCGTGGCGTGCAGGTCGCGGGCCTCAAAGTTGGGCTGGGTCCGGCTCAGGGGGGACTGGATCCTCCGGAGGTGGCTGATGGTGGACAGGTAGTTTGTCCTGTCCAGCAGCTGGGTCACGCCCACCCTCCCCCGCCCCCAGTTTCCGGTGGCGATGGCGTTGTTCAGCTTGTCCGTGATTATGCCCGGACGGATGGCGGCGGCCACCGCGTTTATCCCGCGCTTTTGCCCCGAGCGCTCCAGCTGGTACTTCATGTCCCTCACCAGGTTGCGAAAGGCCGTCCGGAACAGGTCTGCCAGCATCTGGCCGGCAAACTTTACCACCTTGTTTCCATAGTGATCCTTGTCGTCGGGCTCAATCCAGCCCAGCCTTAGCTCCAGCAGCTTGGACGCGGCCTCGCCCAGAAACTGCGCCTTTTCCTTGCGGTTTTCGGGATGCTTGCCCAGGTGGGGCAGCAGCCCCCAGTCCAGCAGCGTCTCGGCCCTCTTTATCTGAAACTCCTCGAGCATGCCCGGCGCAATCCTCTTGCTGATGTACACGATCGCGTCCTTGGAGGTGGGCACGTCCCCGGCCTTTTCAAACGATCCCTCCAGCTCGTCCTGTATGTCGTCTATCAGCGATACCGAGCCGGCAATCTCCCTGTCCGACTCTAGGCAGAGCGCCCTCATCAGCATGACCACCGGGATGTCCACCGGAGATCCGGGTATCCGGGCCACGATGAGTCCGTCGTTCTTCATGACCAGCTCCAGCTTTGCGCGATACCCGACGATCGACGAGTAGACCTTTGCCTTGAAGACGGTGTTGCCGCCGACCACCTCGCGATCCACTATGATCTTGTTGTAGGACAGGTCCTCCAGCCCCACGATCACGCGCTCGGATCCGTTTATGATAAAGTAGCCCCCCGGATCGTTGGAATCCTCGCCGTGCTCCACCAGCTTTTGGTTGGTAAAGCTGTGCAGCTCGCACGCGTGTGACTTTACCATGACGGGGACGTCCCCTATGTGGACAAACTTTGTCTCCAGTATCTTGCCGTCCTCCACCACGTGCGCCTCCATCATGATGGGGGCCGCGTACGACACGTTGCGGAGCCGCGCCTCGGCCGGGGTGATGTGGCTGATCGAGCCGTCAAGCTCCATCATCCTGGCCTTTTGCAGCTTGATCTTGCCCAGCTGGATCTTGTACGGGTATTCGGCATTCTCAATCTCAATCTGGCTCACCTCCCTTACTATGCTCTCCAGCCCGTTTTCCAAAAACTCGTCAAAGGAGTTGAGGTGCTGCCTTGCAATCCCCTCGCGCCTCAGTATGTCCTGTATGACCGGCCAGCGCTTGATAGACGGGTCTGCCATGCCTAGGCCTCCACCACGTACCGGTAGTATGTCGCCTCGCCGGCGGTCTTGCTGTCCCGGGTAATCCGTATCATGTCGCCGGGCTTTACGCCGAGCTTTACAATGGCGGGATCGTTTACAAAGATGAGGGGCAGCTCGGTGGGCTGGCAGTTAAACCTCTCCAAGACCTCGCGGGCATCATCCCTTGACATAATCTCGTGCTTGGGAACATAGACGTGGACATCCACAGAGGCCGGGCTTTTCCTAGCCATGCAGCGTGTGGCCCTCCCTCAAAACAGCATGAAGTGTGGAAAAAAATGATGCAAACAACTAAAAAACGCCCGCCGAGGGGTTAATATATATCTAGACAACGGCGAGGTGACGGTTTTGTTGCTTTTCACCGTAAGCCCGGGGGGACCGTCAGGCTCTTTTTCCATCTCTTTTCCCCGGCGGCCCCCCAACCGGGCACCACACCACACACCCCCCGCCGCTCCGCCGATGCCGACGGCAGGGTCGTCCGATGGGTGGTCCCTTTCCCGCTGACGGCGGTCCATCTGTTGCCTGTTGGCTTGATGCCCCCCCCCACACCCACACCCACACCCACACCCACACCCACACCCACACCCACACCCACACCCACACCCACACCCACACCCACACCCACACCCACACTGCCGTCAGGGC
>JAHRAJ010000078.1 GCA_020027365.1 Cenarchaeum sp. | reverse complement strand
TTAGGGCAGACAGGTGTAATGAACCCACTGACTCTGAAAGTCCCTCTGTGTGGTATTGGTCTTTTTCTCCCAGGGAAACAGTAATTTGCACACAGTGGCCCTCCTTTTTTGCCTGAGAATGTGATTTGTGGCAACATTATTTCCAGGCGCGCACCCTACCAGGCTAGGCGACCTCGGCACGTCTTTCGACGATCTAAAGACCAAGTTTGATTATATATTGTGTTAGCTTGCAAACGTCAGGTCTATCTGATATATGTCGATGGTTCGGGTGCCCCTTATCTCCACCGGCGGATCTGCGTCCTGAACGGTGCCGCTTGACGATATCCTGTATATTCCATCCGTCACCTGCCGGCCGTCGTCGTTTTGCTGGTTCCAGACGATGGTGTGGCGGTCCGCCGGTCCGAGCACCGGCCGCGGGAGATTCTCGGGTGATGATGATGATGAGGACGGAGGTTGGGACGACAGTATTGTCTCGCCGGCGAGCCCCGACACGGTCATTCCAAATGACGCGTCTGCAAACGTGATGGGCACACCGCCAGAGTTGACCACCGTGACCCGGATCGGCTGGCCCCGCCGGTACTCGGTCCTGTCGGTCAGCACCACGAGCGACGGGTCGGCGCCTGCTAGCGCGGCAGGCTCTTGCCAGTCCAGACCGTCGTCCCGAAGATCGGCAAGGACCAGCGCCGCCACTATTCCAGAGCACATACCCGCCGCCAGCGCTATGCCGAGGCTCTTTGGAATCATGATGCAGACCGGGGCCCGCCGCGGTCATGGTTGCCGCTGTCGCGGCGGCCGCTGTCACGTACGCGGTCGCGGTCGCGGTCGCGGTCGTCACCCCGCCTCCCCCCGTCCTTGTTGCCGCCGCCGTTGCTGCTGCTGTTGCCGCCGCCGCCGCTGCTGCTGCTGTTGTTGTTGCTACTACGCCAGCTCTTGGGATACGTGCCAGGGGCCATGATTATCCTCCGGGTCACAAACGCATACCCCTTGGTCGCCTCGCGGATCTCCTCCTCGGACATGGAGGACTCGGCCAGTGCCACCGCCTCCCCCTTTAGCGTGTATACGGCCACGAGGTCGTCCTTTTTGAGCCCCGGCGATATCCGGAGTATCCCCGGAATGGCCAGCTGGGCGCCGTGGCACAGGGCATCGACCGCAGAGTCACGGATGACCACGGACTTTAGCTCGCTCAGGGCATGCTCCACCGGACGTATCATCGAGGCAAGGCGCGATCCGTCCCGTTTTTCCTCCCACCGTGCAAACGCATCCGCCAGTTCGTGCATCGTGACCAGGCCGTCCCGTTCATAAAACTGGTGGACGCGGGTGCGGCGCAGCTCCGTCATTGTTGCCCCGGGCCCCAGGATCTCGCCCATGTCGTAGAACAGCTTGCGGATGTACGTGCCGGACTCGCACAGCACCCGGAGCAGGACCAGCCGCTCCTTTTGCTCGAGCAGTTCCAGCTCGTAGATGTGCCTGATCCGGGTTTGGCGCACCACCGACGAGCGCTGGGGGGGCTTTTGGTATATGGGCCCCCGGAACATGTCGAGGACCTCGTCAAGCTTTTCGGGACGCGGGAGTGTGTGGATGCGGCCCAGCGCGTGGTATTCTTTGGGGCCCAGCAGCAGGACGCCCAGCGCCTTGGTCGCCTCACCCAGCCCCAGGGGCAGCACCCCGGAGACCTGCGGATCCAGCGTGCCGCTGTGCCCGATCTTGGGCAGCTTTAGTATGCGCTTTGTCCACGCGACCGCCTCGTGGCTGGTGGGGCCGGGGGGCTTGTCAAGCAGGATTATCCCATAGTCCATCAGCTGTTCCAGGCTCCGCCGGTCATAGTGCGTCCCATACTTGTCATCGGTCACGTCCTGATCAATCTCGACCAGGCCCTCCAGCTGCACGAGTCCCTTGACATCCATGCCGCCGTCGGGGGCGGGCGGGGGCGGGGGAGGCGCGGTCATGTCCTGCCTTTCACCAAGCGTATTGCGGCATCCAGCACCCCGCCCACGTCAAGGTCGTCGGTGTTCACGACCCCGTCAAACACAGACTCGTCACGGCCAAACTCAAACCCGTACAGCTTTTTGTACAGCTTTTTGTTGCGGTCATACCTCTTTTTGGTGACCTCCAGCGCCTCTTTGGTGTCCATGTCGTCGCGGTTGCCCATCCGCCTGGCGCTGTTGGCGTGCGAGCCGTCCAGCCAGAGCGTGATCATGTCCCCATCACCACCACCGCCGCCGTTGTCCACCAGCCAGGGGAGCGTATAGCTCGTGATCACGACGCCCCCCGCCCTGCACATGTCCACAAGCCGCGAGTCGACGGTCTTGTCAAACTCGGGGTTTTCGTCACGCTGTTTGAGAAACCGCATCCCCTCGGGGGTGTCCCACCAGTCGTCCCCGCCCACCGCAAACCCCTGCTCCCCGGCCAGCTCTTTTAGTATGTCGCCGCCGCTTACATATCTGAGGCCAAACTCGCGCGACAGCCCGCGGGCAAGCGTGGTCTTGCCGACGGCCGGCGGGCCGGATATGATTATAGACGTTTTTGAGGTCAACTGAGATCCATCGAGGTCTTTGTGACCTTCATTATTATTCCGCTAAACGCAATAGATGAAAGAAAGTACCAGGCCCACAGGTATAGCGCGTTTTCCGTCTCGCATACGTGGTCTGGATCGGCGGCCTGTTCTGCCGTGCATGTAAGCTGAAATATCTCGCCCGGGATGACGTTGAGCGGGATTGGCGACAACGCCACGGTGTACGAGAAGAGCTGCGGCAGTACAAAGTAGAATATCAGTATGAGCGGGACAAACGTGATCATCATCGGGCGCATGTTCATCTGCATCATCTCCATGCTCATCTTGTTCATGTACGACGACTTTTGGTTCAGCTTGGCAATCTTGTCCTGATCCTTGGCCCGAAACGCCGCCATCCGCTCCTTTTGCCACGCCTTGGTCTCCTTCATGATGCGCTTGAGCTTGACGGAATCCACCATCTTTTTGCGTACTGCCGAGTTGAAGATGTTTAGCAGTATCCCAAACCCGGTGATCCCAAACATGGACGCGACCAGCCCCTTTACCATCGGATCGTCGCTTCCCAGCGCCCCCCGGTCCCCGCCCATCAGGTCAAACTGGAGCGCAAGACCGTCCACAAACAGCGCGGGGTGGGACGACCAGAGGGACGCCAGCAGTGTGCCTATGAATCCGGGTTCCATGCCACTCATACACCCATTGCCTTTATTACGCTAGCGGCCGCCTCCTCCGCCTTGCCCTCTGCGTTGAGTATGGTCTTGATCGGGGCGCCAGACAGGACGGAGCAGGTCGACACTATCGACTCTTGGAGTGCAAGCTCCTTTTTGATCCGGTCTATGGTAATCTTGTCCCGATCCCGGGTCTCGTCCTTCATACGCCTGTTGTAAATCTCCTCGGGCCGCGCATACACCGAGATCAGGCCAAACGGCTGGATTATCTTGAGGACGTGCTCGGGGAGTCCGGGGGAAAACCCGGCCGGGGTCGAGATGAACGCGTGGGTGTCGATTATCACGACCTCGTCGTCAAGCTGCGCAATCTGCTGGGCCGCGATCCGCTGGTATTTCTGCTGCGCCCTTATGGGCAGCTTGCGCAGGCGATCCCGGTCGGCGACCCCGTCCTTTTTTGCCTCTTCAAACATCATGCCGCCAAAGCTGTGGACCGCCACGCTGTGGCTGTCCTGATTGAGCAGCTCGGCAATCTTGGACACCAGCGTGGTCTTTCCCACGCCGGGTATTCCCACCATCACGACCTTTTTACTTTCTGCCAAGCAGAGCACCAAGCCTCGGCATCACAACCTCCACCTGTTCCTTGACAAGCTGGTTGTAATAGTTTATCAGTATGTCGACCATCAGCAGTATCCCAATACCCGATCCAAAGACGCCCAGCACGTCGGAGACGCCGGCCAGCGCGCCCAGGATGAGCGATCCGATGATGGTGACGGACGGGATGTACTTGTTGAGCATGGACTCGACGGGCTTGTTGGAGCGCCGAAACCCCGGAATCTGGACGTCGGCGTCCAGCAGGTTTTGCGCCGCGCTCTTGGGGGACAGCCCGCCAAGCTCCACCCACAGCCTGCCAAACACCAGCACAATCCCCATCATAAAGAACACGTAAAACACCGCGCGCAACGGGTCGACCGCCGCCACGTCCAGACCCCTGGGTGGCGTCACATAGTAGATCAGGCCGCCGATCGGGGTGGACGGACTGGTGGGATCAAATCGCCCCAGCAGGTTGAACAGCTCGTTAGAGTTGCGCGGATTAAAGTTTGCCCACATCATCTGCCCGATGAACACGGCGTTTGCGGTCAGTGCGGACGCAAGGATGACGGGGATGTTTGACACGTACATCAGCTTTATGGGATAGACGGCCGAAAACCCGCGGTATTTTGTAGAGACGATCGGGATTTCCACCTTCATTCCCTGGACGTACACCAGCACCAACAGCACCCCGGCCGTCAGGCACAGCCCGAATATGCTCGGAAGCTGGTTTGCCCTAAACATCACGTTGGACAGGTCGCCTGCGTATATCGACTGGCCCAGGTAGGTCATGATGCCGATGGTCCCGCCGTCGCCGGCCACCAGGGGGCTGAACATGTTCCACAGGATGGTCTGGGCCACGCCGGCCATGATGAACACGCTAATCCCGCTGCCAAGCCCCCACCCCTTTTGGATCAGCTCGTCCATGAACATGATTATCACAGAGGCGGCCATCAGCTGCCCCACCAGTATCCCAAGCACCCCCGGATCCGTGATCTGGGGCCCGTACACGGCCGCGCCGTACACCACAGACTCTGCCACGATCACCACGTAGCTTACCATCTTGGTGGCGGTCTGGAATATCCCCCTCTCCTCGGGTTTTTTAAAGTCAAACTTTAGCATCTCCGATCCGCGAAGCAGCTGCATGAGCAGCCCGGCCGTGACTATGGGTCCAATCCCAAGCTCCACCAGCGTCCCCTGCTGGGATGCAAATATCACCCGGGCAAACTGCAAAAAGTCAAAGTCAGGGGTGGTCGCGCCAAACAGCGGCGTCTGGGCCATCACCAGGTAGATCAGCAGGGCCAGCCCGGTCCACATCAGCCTGGTCTGCAGCTGGAGCTTTTTCTTGGGCTTGGGGACCTGGGGAAGGTAGGGTTCTGCCCTGAATACAATCCTGCGGATGACCGTGGTCAGGGTGCCGGCCTCGGCCATCAGGGGTCCTCCTCGCCTTGATTGTCCCCCGTGCCGCCCGTCGCGGTGTCGGTGCCGCTGCCGTCGTCGTCGTCGCCACTGCCCGTGCCGGCGGACGGGGTCACGCTGCCGGCGGCGGCGGCGGCGTCGTTGCTGGCCGTAGAGACCACCTCGCCGCCGGCGTCGCCCACCTTGCGGCGGGCAGACTCGGTAGACCGGCCCACCCTCACGGTGTATGCACGGGTCACGCTGCCGCCGCCCAGCAGCTTGTCGATGCCGTGGGCGGCAAGATCCACCACATTTTTGCCGTCACTTTGCTCGGCCCCAAAGGCGGCAAACAGGTCGTCAAGATCGCGGACGCCGGCCCACTTGCGGGTGACGTTGGGGTGCGGGGGGCGGGTGGAGCTGTGCCCAAAGTGGTCTGGGTTGTCCTTTAGCATAGAGCTGTAGTGGTGCTTCATCTGTCCAGAGACGCCCAGCCCGCCCTTGTGGCCGCTGGCGCGGTGCTGTGCAACCTGCCCCCATCCGCAGTACCGCGAGCCTCGATTCTTCCGGGTCTTGCGCAGCCTGGTTGCCATCATATCATCCTCCTGATGAGGGCATCCAGTTCGCCGTTGTGCCCCAGCACGCCCTTTTGGCCGTACAGCCTCTTGGTGCTCCGCTTGAACCCTCCCCGCGGGGGGGCCAGTGCAAACCACGGCTTTAGCGGACCCAGCTTTGACAGGGATACGCTGCCGCCTGCAAGCGACGAGGCCAGATCGTCCAGACTGCCAAGCTTTAGCGAGTCCAGATCGTCCTGGGAGACCTTGCGGTACCCCGACTTGCGGGCCTTTTTGTCAAGCAGTTCGCGGGCAAGCCCCGCATCAATCTTTTTCCATGCAACATAATGCTGCACCTTTTTGAGCATTCCCAGCGTGTTGTCGCGGGCAGGCACGATGGTGGCGCGATACTTGCGCTCCAGCTTGAGAAGGCGGAGTGTGGTGTTTGCCCAGTGCGGCACGTCGGCCAGACCCTTTATCCTGACTACGATGTACGCACCGGCGGCGGTCTTTTTTACCTCGTCCATAACCATCATCATCATCCCTGGCTGAACGTCAACCTCAGACATTGCAACACCGCCTTTGAGGTAGAGTTCATCGTAGCGGTGGATCCCTTGGCGGTGGTCCACGCGTCCTTTAGTCCTGCAAGCTCCAGCAGCCTCTTGATCTTCCCGCCGGCCACCAGACCCAGCCCGCGGGGGGCCGGCAGTATCTCTATGGTGACGCTGCCGCCCTTGCCCTTTACCTTGAACGGGACGGAGTGACTTTGATCGCACCTGCACTCCCAGCTGCCGCACCCCAGCTTGATCGGATTTACGTTGAGGAATGCCTGGTTTGTCGCCTTTTCGATCGCAATCCTCATCTGCTTGGACTTGCCCTGTCCAATCCCCAGCCAGCCGTTGCTGTTTCCCGCCGCCACGATCGCCTTGAACCTGGTGGACTGGCCGTTGGACGTCATCTTTTGGATAATCCCGACATCCACGACCTCCGACTGGAGGTCGGGCAACAGCTTTTTGATGATTCCGGCCTCCTGTATGCGCAACCCGGCCTCCAAAATCTCCTCCATAGATGAAATCTCGCCAGAGGCAACCCGCTTGCCAAGGACGGTCTTGGGAATCCAGACCTCCTCCACGGGCTCCCGGGGCCGTCGACGCTCGCGCTGGTATGGCGGTGACGATGATGACGACGACGGGGGTCGCTGCTGCTGCTGCTGTGATGGTGGCTGTGACTGGCTCATATCATCATCATCCAACCTTGCCGTCAATGGCCGACTTTATCTGCGTTACGTCGTTTTTGACCGCCAAATGCTCGCCGTTAATCCTCGCATCTGGGGGGAACGTCTCCGAGTCGGCCGGCACGTCCAAACCGGCGTCAATGACCCCCTTGAGGGCGGCCGCCATCCGCTGGGTGTACCGGCGGGTGCCCGTATACAGGATTGCGGTCTTCGTACCGTTGCCAAACGCCTTTTTGCCTGCCAGATATCCCGTAAGATACGCCGCCGGGATGCTCTTTCGCGAGCCCTTCCATCCGCTTGCAAGCAGGTTGCGCGAGTGCGCCGACGCGACGACCTTGTCGCCCGAGATCTCCGGCTTTAGCACCTGGACCTGGGTGTTCTCGTTGGATATGGTAACCGTGATAAAGTCGTGCCTGCCGACCAGCATGGTGGCGCGCTTTTTATAGTTGGTTTTTTCCTCCCTGAGCCGCCTCAGAATCCTCGAATACGCCAATAGCCCCAACCTCGGACTTGCTCTTATAAACGTTGGACGAACGACGGGTTTTTGACGCCTGTGGGTGCCGTTGGCAGCACGCGGGAAACAGTCCGACGGCGGCCGCCGATCAGCCCGGTCAAAACAACGGCGGCGGCGGTCGGCGGGATCGGCAAAGTTAAAGGCGGGTATAACCACCCAGCATGGTGGCAGGACGGCAACGCCCGGAACCAGGCAAGCGCGGCAAGGAGGCGCCATCGCCATCATGACAGTTAGAATATTCAGGACGGATGGCGGATTCCAGGAGATCAAGGCCTCTGGCGGAAAAAAGGAGTTTGACAATGAAAAAACCATGCAGAGCATGATAGAGGGCAACGTCGGGGACATATTTCCCGACATGGTGTTTGTAAAATCCGAGCACAGTGTGGGAGGCATGCGGGTTGATTCCGTCATGTTTGACACCGAGAAAAGGTCGTTTGTGCTGTTTGAATACAAAAACCACGAAAAGGAGGGGCACCTAGAACAGATTGGCGCCTACTATGACCTGCTAGAGAAGAATCGAGAGGCGTTTTTGCAGATGTACAACGAGGTCAGGCAAAAAACACTGACGATGAAGGACATAGACTGGAATGAGAGCCTGATTGTCGCCATATCGCCCGGATTTACAAAGTACCAACTCCATGCAGTCAACCACCTAAATTTCCCCATAGATCTGTACGCCATAACAAGCTTTGAGGGAGGGGTGTTTACATTGGAAAGAAAGCAAGCCTTCAGACCCGCAGGATCCAAGGGCGGACGGGTGGAACAGCCAAGCGAGTACAACCTAAACGACTACATGGATGGCAGGTACAACGATGGCCTCCACCCAAACAGCAAGGCAAAGGGGCTCTTTACCGACATTATTGACGCCATATCCAAAGAGTTGCCCGACCTTGCATACAGGCAGAGAAAGGAGTATGGGGGGTTTTACAGCCAGTATGGATCCATGATCTGCTGCCTATACATCAGGCAGGACAACATAAAGATTCACTATGTAATCAAACAGCCCGACGCGTACGCCGGCGTGGACAAGTCGTTCATAATACCGATAGGAGGGGACGGTGACGATGGCAGGGAGGTCGAACGCATGTCATTCATAAACAGCAATTCCGACATTCAAGAGGCCGTGAAAATGGTTGAAATAGTGCACGGCATCAAGGTAAAATCCCGCGACCGTTGACTCGTTGGAAAAATACAGGTTGTTATACTGCCAGCTGAATTTGGGAATCACAGCTTGTCATGCAACCGACAATCCGTGATGATCAAACAAAAATTCGGGTGATGACGTTCGGACGTCGGTTGCGCACCGGGTGCGGATTAGTCGGCATTGATCAGCGACATCAGGAGCGCCTTTTGCGAGTGTAGCCTGTTGTGCGCCTCGTCCCACACGGCCGACCGCGGGCCGTCTATGACAGAGGCGGCCACCTCGACCCCGCGCTTTGCAGGCAGGCAGTGTAGAAACACAGAGTCGTCGGCGGATCTTTCCATGAGGTCGTAGCTTACCTGGTACTTTGGGTAGAACTTTTTGGTTCGCTCGGGATCGTTGTTGTGTATAGAGTCAAACGTGTCCGTAACCACCACGTCGGCATCCGACACGGCCTCGTCGGGGCTGGCCGTCAGGACTATGTCGGTGTGTTTGCGGCACTCGTCGACCACCGACCGGTCCGGTTCGAATCCGGCGGGTGTGGCCACGTAGATTTTGGATCCGGCCAGCGAGCATCCGTGTATAAGCGAGTTGCACACGTTGTTGCCGTCGCCGACCCAGGCTATTTTGAGACCGTCAATCCTTCCCTTTTTCTCCCTTATTGTCATAAAATCCGCGAGGGTCTGGCACGGGTGGAACGAGTCGGACAGCCCGTTGATGACGGGTATCGAGGAGTTGGCCGCCAGATCCACCAACGAGCGGTGGTCGTAGACGCGCGCCATTATGCAGTCAGCATACCCGGACAGTGTTCTTGCCGTGTCGGCAACGGTCTCGCCCCGGGACAGCTGCATGTCCCCAGACGACATGTTGATTGCATGGCCTCCCAGCTGGAACATTCCGGCCTCAAAGCTGACGCGGGTGCGGGTGGATGGTTTTTCAAAGATCATGGCGAGTGTTTTTCCAGACAGCGGCTTGTCCGTCGGGGTCCCCTCCCCCTTTAGCTTGATCGACAGATCGATCAGCCAAGAGAACTCTTTTGCGTCGAGCTCGCCCAGGGTCAGCAGGTTGTCGGTCTTGAGTTTCATTTCTTAAGAAATCCAAATAGGCCCCTTTTCTTTTTAGGTTTTTCCTTTTCCCCATCGGCGTCACGCCCGGCGGCGGCGGTGTTTGTGGCGTCGGCACGGTCGTCGTAGGCGTCTTGGTCTGCAGTGGGGTCGGTGTCGTTGTCACCTGATTCCCGGACGGGTCGGGGCCGGCCGTCTCCAATCCACCCTTTGATCCTCCGGGCCGCCCTCTGGGCATCCTCGTCGGATTCGGGTGGCGGCATGTCGTATAGATCTGCATATGCGGCAATGTCGTCCTCGCTTATTCCCTCGAAAGGATCGACGGGTTTGTGACCGTCTGCCGCTGGTTTTGGTGGCGGTTGCTGCTGTGGTTGCCGTGGTTGCTGGGATGGCGGCGGCGTTTCCGGTTGCGGCTTTTCCTCCGGTTTTGGCGTAGGTTGCCGCCGGGGTTGCTGTGGTTGGGGCGGTTGGGGTGTTTCCGGTTGCGGCTTTCCCGTAGGTTGCTGTGGTTGGGGCAGTTGGGGTGTTTCCGGTTGCGGCTTTGTTACAGGATGTCCTTGTTGTTGCAAGCTTGGTCGAGGCCCATCGGATTCTTGTTCAAGGTTTATGCCGTCAAGGCTTCCAAACACCTCTTTTAGGAACACGTGCTTGTCAAACGGCTTGAGATCATCGTATTCCTGTCCCACGCCGACGAACATGACCGGGGTAGATGTCACCCTCACAATCGACAGTGCGGCGCCGCCCCGGGCGTCGGCATCTGCCTTGGTCAGTATGGAACCGTCAAACTTTGTGTGCTCGTAAAACTCCTTTGCCTGGTTTACGGTGTCGTTGCCGGCAAGCGAGTCGCCCACGAATATCTTGAGGGTGGGCCTGACCACCTTGGTAATCTTTGCAATCTGCTCCATCAGGTTTTTGCTAGTCTGCATCCTTCCCGCAGTGTCGATTAGTACGCAGTCGACCTTGTGTGACTTGGCGTACAGTACGGCGTCACGCGCCACCGCGGCCGGATCCGAGCCGTAATTCTGCGCGATGATCTTTATGTTGAGCCTGTTGGTGTGCTCCCGGAGCTGCTCGATAGCACCGGCCCGGAACGTGTCGGCCGCGGCCACGGCAACCGAATACTTGGACTTTTGCAGCAGGCTGGCCACCTTGGCAAGGCTGGTGGTCTTGCCAGTCCCGTTTATGCCCACAAACATCACTATACACGGCGCGTTTTTTTCACGGCATTTGTTTATGGTGTCAAACAGGTCTACCGTGCCTGCGCCGTCAAACAGCAGGGAGATTGCCCGGATCAGGCTGTCCCTGACAAACGTGTCGGCCGTCTTTTTGTCCACCCTGGTGCCGGCCAGTCCGGACTTTATCTCGGCATTTATGGAATCGACCACCTCCATCGCAACATCGGATTGGAGTAGGGCCGTCTGCAGCTCGGACAGGACTTTTTCTACATCCTTTTCCATTAGCTCCATTTCGCCAAGGCTTTTTGAGACGCTTGAAAACGCGCTTTTGAGCTTGTCAAACATTGCTGTTCGGTTGCCCCTGGCCGGTTTTGGATTGGGGGCCCGCGCGGAGGATTCGTTCCATCTCTGCCTTGCCCTGTTCAAGCCGCTGTGATGCATCCTGACGCTTGGCCGACGTGTCCTGCAACGCCACCTGAATCTCCTTGATCTTTTCCTCGAGAAAGTTTAGCGCCGAGTCCCTGTCCCGCTCCAAGACGGTGCCGGCTCCGACATTGAGCACGATGCTGTCTGCCGCAGACGACTTGGTCTTGATGTATACGCCCATTCCAACAGGAATTAGCGTCTCCGAGGCATCCTGCTTGCCCAGTGCGCGCACCGCCTCTGATGCAGAGTGGCTTTCCTGCAACATGTCGACTAGTGCCGACTCGCGTTGCGACAGGGAGGACGCATAATTTTCCAAGGCTTGCAGTTGCTGCAACATCTGCTGGGTCTGCTCCTCGCTCATGCATCAAAATGCGGGCGGGCGGTTATAAACCCACTTGGAATCGGCAAGGGTAGATCGGCAGATGGCGGCGTGCAAGAGGCGGCCGTGATGGGGGGTTGGTTGGCCGTTGATGCGTGGTATGGTCGGGTAGCCCACGGCGTAGATTGACCACGGCAAGCAATGGTTTTTATCCATATTTGCGGCGGTGTGGCCATGGTGTTGCTAGAGTCACAGATCAAGTTGGGTGTAGGAGACAAGGCTCCCGGTTTTGATCTGGTGGGGGTGGATGATGCAAGGCATTCTCTTGACGACTATCGTGGCCGCGACGGCCTGCTGGTGATCTTTATGTGCAATCACTGCCCGTATGTCAAGGCAAAGATTGGGGCGATAAAAGAGATTTACGAGAGGTTTGGCGAAAAGATAGTCGTTGTGGGCATAAA